>CAYPRZ010000074.1:0-12921 GCA_964413315.1 uncultured Desulfovibrio sp.
ATGATCATCACCACGTTGGGCGTGAGCGTGCACAGGCCAGCAATCAGCATGGCCGAGGCATTGCCCGGAAACAGGTTGGAGACAATGGGCAGGCCCACAAAGGCCGCATTGCAGGCAGAGCACGAAAGCCCCGCAATCACGCCGGGGCCAACACCGCGCCGACAAAACACCCTGTCGGCCACATAGCCAAGACAGTACATGATCATCTGCGACCCCAAAATGCCGCCCCAAAACGCCCAGTGGCCCAAATCTTTCAGGCTTGCGCCCGCCAGCAGATGCAGAATCAGCAGGGGCAGGGCCAGCTTGAGCACATAAATGCCCAGCACAGGGCCAGCGTTTTCGGGCAATACGTCGCGGCTGCGCAGCAATACACCCGCGCCAATGATCAAAAATACCGGCAAAACGGCAAACAGCGCTTGAAACATGGATCAACCCTTTTTGCGTCAGCAAATTTGCCCGCTGGCGTGCCTGTTGGCATGACTACTGGTATGACTACCGACATGGCTACTGGTATAACCGTTGGGCAAGGGAACTATGGCGCGGGCGGGTACTGTTGTCCAGTAAAAACTGTTTGGTTATTCAAACAGTTTTTTAAACGTAAAATTTTGCCATTTTATCATGCATACTACCTCCAAACATTTTGGTCTACGACATATGCGGGCCGCACATGGGGCAAGGTTCCGCATGGCCCAGCCGATTAAAATTCACACCAGTCGCACGGCCCCAACGCCACTGCCCTTGCTGCCATACCTGCGCCGACCGGGCCCCACGAGGGAGCAATCATCCAGAGCTGGCCAGAGCAAGGCAGAAAGGCCTCCCGGCCCGCAACGGCGACCGCAACAAAAAGGCCCTCCGTCATTGACGAAGAGCCTTTGCAAACATTCAGCCGTCAAAAACAGCCGAAAGATTCTTTATTACTTCTGGCTTACTTCTTGGCCTTGGCAGCCTTGTCGTCCTTGGGGGCTTCCGTCTTGGGGGCGGCAGCGGCCTCAGGGGCGGCGGGGGCTTCGGGGCTCATGGGCTTGAATTCAAGCTTCTGCTTGTTCACCAAGTCCAGCACTTCGTTGGTCACGTCGCTCTTGGAATCATAAGCGGCGGCGGCTTCGGTGCTGATGATGATGGCGTAGCCCTTTTCGGTGCGGTAGGTGTTGATAACGCGCTGAATGGTGTCATACAGCAGGTTGACTACGTTCTGCTGTTCCACCTGCATGCGCTGTTGGGCAGACATGTAAACAGCCTGAAGCTCTTTCTGGGCTTCGGCATCCTTGGGGTTGGCTTCCAGACGCTGCTGGATGTCGTTGAGCTTGGTCTGCATGTCGCCCTGAAGGCTTTCAAGGAACTTAACACCGGCCTTGCCCAGCTCGCTGTCGCGCATAACACGCGCCATATCCACAACTGCCATCTTGGGCTGTGCGTTGTTGTCGGCCTGTTGGCAGGCAAAAAGCATGAAGCTCAACAGCAGAGCCAGCGGCATAATAAAACGAATTCGCATGGTTGTGACCACTCCTCTCAAAATATGGCCGGGCAAAGGTTTGGGGGGCTCGGCGTTGATGAACATGTACTTTGTTTTTATAGGCACTACAACCATTTTTCGTGCAAATTGTCCCAGCAGAGGCCCCAATTTCGGCCTTTATTAATCGGGGCTGCGGTCAGCGCAGCGAGGCGTACTGAACCTTCATGCGTTGCACCCGCGCAAGATAGTAGCGCGTTTCACGCGCGGGCAAGCGCGTAGCTAGATCGCGGTACAGTTCTTCGGCGGTCATGGCATTGATTTTGTCCGTGGCTTCTTCCAAAGACTTGCCATAAAGCTTTAAAAATCCGTTTGGCCCCATGTTGTAGGCGGCAATGATGCAATACTCGCGTGAGAGGGGGTTGTGCACACCAGCAAAGTAGCGGGTGTACAGAATGTGCAGATAGGTTGTGCCGTAGCGTATATTGGTTTCGGGCACGCGCAGTTCTTCAAAACCCACATCGCCCATGCGGCCATAAAGATAACGGCTCACCTCGTCGTTGGCAGTATCGGGCACCACCTGCATAAGGCCCATGGCAGACTTGTTGCTCACCAAGGTGGGCGAAAAGTCGCTTTCGCTGTGGATAATGGCGTATAAAAGCTCTGTACTTATGTTGTAGCTACGCGCAAAGGTATCCACCAAATACTGGTAGCGGCGGGCTCTGGCGTGCAGTTTTTCAATGTCACTGTCGTCAATGTCAAGCACATAGCCGTCGGGCAGGGTTCCGTGGCGCAGCACTTCAATGGCAGCCCTGCGCACAACCTTGGGCGAATAGCCCGCCAGCATGGCTCTGGGGCTCATCCAGCGCAGGGGGCGACCCGCCTCGTCAAGAACATCACCGTAGTCACGGGGCTGATTGCTCACCAGCAGGGGGGCAGATGCGCCGTCCAAGGCCAGCAGTGGGGCAAAGTCGCCCTGAGCATCGCCCATAAACGCAATGGCTGGTTCGCCCGTATCAAGGCTTACGCCGCCTGCGTCAAAAGAAACAATGGCCCTGCCGCCAGCTTTTATTTTTGACCGGTCAGCGGCCAGATTATCCTCTGCCGTGCCGCCGCGTCCATTTTCCGGGGCAGTGGCAACAGCCCTGCGCACGGCCCACAGGCGAGCCCCATCCCCCTGCGCCACTATGGGCGCGGGCATGTCCTCTGGACGCAACCGGGCCACAGCACCGCTTGCGCGGCGGCGCAGTTCCGGCCCTTCGCTTTGCGGCACAAAACCAGCCAGAAGCCCCAGCACCAGCAGTGCGGCCGCCAGACCGAGTGATATGAGCAAAAGAGTAGTACGTCGCTTCATGGGCATCCCCGTGGGCAACGGCACAGCCGATGGCTTGCCGCCGTCAGACGGTTGTTAGGCAGACCTCATTGCACCTGCCGCATGGCAGAGCAGATGTCGGAATTCCGACAGTCGAGAATCTTCCACAGCCCTACTTGCAATTCCTTTGCCAATTCACCACAAAGCCCGCACAAACCCCTTTACAAAAAGTGTACTTTAATTCAGAAAGGACGGCCCCTTTTATGAGCTACCGTTGACCAGACCTTTTTTCCCTCCTATACTTTTTTCTGTGAAAAAGGGTTTGCGTTCCATACGCGGAAATGCCGCGTCAGGGGTCAAACAAGCGCCCAACATAACACTTCCCCAAAGAATCAGGCGTATTAGCTAGGGCATTACTAATTAACGCGCACAGACGTGGCGGTTCTTATGCTGCCCTCTGCAAAAACTGACCGCCGGGGAAATGGAGCAAACCGTGGCCCAGCACTCGCCAGAATACATTCGCGAAGAGATCAAGCGACTTCTCAAATACGCACCGCCGGAGATGCGCGCGGCCGCCATTGCCCTGCTGCCCGCCGCCAAGCGTTCACTCAACACTGGCTATCACCCCTGTTTGCGGGGTGTGCCCATGCGCAGCTGGCGCTGTTTGCTCATGCTGCTTACCTCTGTTTCGGCCATGCAAAACGATACAGAAATGCTGCTGCGCGTTTCCAACGACCTTTTGGCCATTGCCGACCGCATGGCCCCGCCCGGTGAAGTACTGCGCCAAAGCGCAGAAATTCTTGTCCACGCCCTGTATGCCGACATGTACGTGTGCCGTCTGCGCAATGCCAACGGCGAATGGGTGGCCCGCTCGGCCAATCAGGTAGACGGCGGCAGCATACCCATTGTCACCCCCATGCTTGAAGAAGGCCTGCGCGAGCACCCCGTTATGCGCGCCATTCTTGAGGGCCACACCCGCTATGTGGTTTCCAACAATCTTCAGGCTCTGGCCATGGGTGGCGAATCGTTTGACTGCATCATCTACAAGGAAGGCTACCGCTCGCGCCTTGCCTTTGTGCTGCGCGAACGCAGCAACAAGCCCCCCTTTGGGCTGGTGATGCTGTACACCAAGCGCGAATACGGCTTTGAAAGCTTTGACGAGCGTTTTCTTTCCAAGTGCGCCAGCATTGTTTCGCTCACGGTGGGCCGCCGCGTGGCCGTAGCCCGCGACACGCTTGAAAAAGCCGCCGGAGCCATGGCCCACTATGGCAACAATGCTCTGAATGTCATGCGCAATCAGGCCGAATACTGCGGTGAGCTTGTGGAAGATCTGGACGCCAATCAGGCCCGCAGCCTGCGCCTTGCGCGTGAACTGTTGGCGGAATTTCCCGAACATTCGCGTGGGCGCATGCTGGCCGTTGAGCTGGAAAAAGCCCTTGCGCGTAATGATCTTACAGAACTTGCCGGGCATCTTGGCGGTGTGCTTGAAGGCACGCGCCGCATGACGCGCATCATTAATTCTCTCAAAAAATCGGCAGACAGGCCGCGCCTGATGCACTATGCGCTTGGGCACGATGTTTTACGCCTTGAGGACGACGTAACCCGCGAGGACTAGTCATGCGAGCCGCAGGGCTTTTTCCCTTTCTTGAGACACTCAGGAATTATTCCGCCCAAGATTTCAAGGCGGACATGACAGCCGCGCTCACCGTAACGCCCATGGCTGTGCCTCAGGCCATGGCCTACGCCATCATTGCGGGGGTTCACCCCCAATACGGCATCTATGCCTGTATGCTGCCGGTGGTGCTGGCTGCGCTGTGGGGTTCATCGCGCTTTATGGCCGCAGGGCCCACCAACGCCATTTCCATGATCATTTTCTCCACTCTGGCCACGGTCAGCGTGGGGGGCGAGCTTATCATCAACATGCCCGAAGAATCGCGCATGGCCTATATTTTTGGTCTGGCCCTCTTGTGCGGCCTCATACAGGTGGGCATGGGGCTGGCCCGCATGGGCGACCTTGTCAATTTTATCTCGCATTCGGTCATGGTGGCCTTTACCGCCGGGGCCGCCCTGCTCATTGCCGCAGGTCAGCTGCACACGGCCATGGGCCTCACCGGGCCCAAACCATCCGGCTTTTTCAGCCAGATTTTTGGCGCGCTGCACGGTCTGCCCTTTGTCAATTACTGGAGCCTCGGCGTCGCCATTGCCACTATTCTGCTTACCGTCAGCTTCAAGAATATTTCGCGGCGCTTTCCCGCTTCGCTGGCTGCCCTTGGGGTAGTAACCCTGTTTGCCGCCCTGTTTGGACTGGGCGAGCGCGGCGTACCCCTTGTAGGCGTAATACCCAGCGTTGTGCCGCCATTTTCGCTGCCGCCCTCGTTTAATCTCGACGCAGTGCGCGACCTGTTTATGCCCGCACTGGCCATTGCCATGCTTGGCACGGTGGAATCGCTGGCCATCGGCAAACAGCTTGCCAGCATCAAGGGGGATGTTTTTGACGGCAGTCAGGAGCTCATCGGGCAAGGGCTTGGCAACATTGCTGCGGGCCTTACCTCTGGCATTCCCGGCTGCGGATCATTTACCCGCAGTGCGCTTGTGGTTACCTCTGGCGGCAAAACCCGTATGGGCACGGTATTTTCGGGCATTCTGGCCCTTCCCCTGCTATTTGCACTGGCCCCGCTCATCAGCTGGCTGCCCCTGCCCGCCCTGAGCGGCATACTGCTGCTCATCTCATTTAGGATGATCGACATTGAGGCCATACGCCTGTGTGTTGTGGCCACCAGCATTGACAGGGCCGTGCTGCTCATCACCTTTCTTTCCACCCTGCTTTTTGACCTTGAAAAAGCCATCTTTATCGGCGTGCTGCTCTCACTCACGCTGTTCATCTACAAAACCGCCCACCCCCGCGTAAACAGACTGCACAAGGGCGACCCCATGCTGCGCGAAGGCCCGGCAGAACTGCCGCAGGGCATTACAGTGTACATGATTGAAGGTACTCTGTTTTTTGGGGCCATCCACGAGCTTGAGCGGCTGCTTTACGAAGAGGACAACGAACCTACCAAACTGGTTGTGCTGCACCTTTCGCGGGTTTTCTGGATAGACGCTTCTGGGGCACACGCCCTTGCGCAATTTATTGAGCGTTGCTATGCCCGCAGTCTGCCGGTCATTCTTGTGGTGGGCAGCCCCACCGTACGTACCATCTTGCGGCGCACTGGCCTGCTGGAGTATCTCAGCAATGGCTTTGTAGCCGAAACCACCGGCGAAGGGCTGCGCCTTGCCGCTGCCATGCTCAACCGCTTTGTGTGCCGCGAGGGCCAGTGTGCAGTGACAGACACCAGCGCCGAGGCCGGGCCAGCTACCAACGCAGCGACCGATGTTGACGCTGCCGCGGCACCCGCTGGTTCCGCTCCCGATTACATGACACAGTCTGCACGTGTATCGCTGGACGCTCACGGCAATGTCCAGCCCGCATCATCCGCCGACGCAGAGCCCGCAACCGCAACGCAGCGCGCAACCAAGGAGCGCCCGTGACCAAGGTTTTTCAGCTTCCCACCTGTCCATCCAATCCCGACACCCTGCCCATTGGGCCGCAATACCCCTGGCTGGCCCCCCTTGCCGGATACAGCGACCTGCCTTTTCGGCTGCTGTGCCGTGAATACGGGGCCGCAGTGTGCGTGACCGAAATGGTCAGCGCCAAGGGGCTGGTGTACGAAAGCCCCGGAACCAACGAGCTGCTCATGACCCTGCCCGAAGACCAGCCGCTCGTTGTGCAGCTTTTTGGCGCAGAGGCGTATTTTTTGGGCCGCGCGGTGGAGCTGCTGCGGCAGGCGGGCTATGGCTGGTTTGACCTGAACATGGGCTGCTCTGTTTCAAAGGTTTTGCGTCAGGGTGCAGGCGCGGCCATGCAGGGTGATGTAGAAAACATACTTGTGGTGGCCCGTGCCATGATCGAAGCTGCGGGCCGAGGCCGCGTGGGCTTCAAGTTGCGTCTGGGGCTGGACGATGCCCGCCCGGTATTGCCCGACCTTGCCCTGCGGCTTGAAGACGCGGGGGCTGGCTGGCTTACCCTGCACCCGCGCACGGCCCGTCAGGGCTTTGGCGGCACTGCCCAGTGGGATGCCATTGCCAGCCTTGCCCAGCGTCTGAGCATTCCATTGCTGGCCAGCGGCGATCTTTTTACCGCTGCCGATGGCATTGCCTGCCTTGAAAGCACCGGGGCCAGCGGCCTTATGTACGCACGCGGGGCCATGCACAACCCCGCAATATTTGCCGACCACGCCAGCCTACTGGCTGGCAGCCCTGTGGAACAGGCCGACGGGCCACGGCTTCGGGCCATGATTTCGCGCCATTTGCAGCTTGCCCGTGCCCACTGCCCCGGCAAGGCAGCCCTGTGGAAGATGCGCTCGGTGGTTCCGCGCTATGTGCGCACCTTGCCCGGTGCGCGGGCCTTGCGTCAGGAGCTTTGCCACTGTAGTGATTGGGAAGAACTTGATAGGCTGCTGGATATTTATTTGGGCAGCCAGACCGAACAGAACGCGTAGCCCGCGCGCCGCCAATGGTTGCGCAACGCTGCATGATAAAGAATATTTGATGGACTCGGCGGTCAGGGCCCACAGGCCTTGCCCTGCCCAGCCCCCCGAAGGAGATCAGCAATGGATGTTTACCGCGCCAAAACGGCGGGCTTTTGCATGGGTGTAAGCCTTGCCCTGCAAAAACTGAACACGGCTCTGGAGCGCAAGGGCAAAGATTGCGCACCGGCCCGCATCTGCACCCTTGGCCCTATCATCCACAACCCGCAGGTGCTGGCCGAATACGAATCGCGCGGTGTGGTCTGCGTCAAAGAGGCCTCGCAACTGCACCCCGGCGATGTGGCGGTTATCCGTGCCCACGGCATCACGCGCGAGGTTGAAGAGCAGGTTAAACAGAGTGGCGCAGAAATTGTGGACGCCACCTGCCCCAAGGTAAAAAAAGCCCAGCTTTCTATTGCCAAGGCCACGGCAAATGGCGCAACCCTGCTGCTTTTTGGCGAGGCAGACCACCCCGAAGTGCGCGGGCTTGTTTCTTACGCCTGCGGCCCGGCCCACGTTTTTGGCAGCGCCGCCGAGCTGGCAGAGCTGCACCTTTTGGTAAGCGGGCCCTATGTGCTTGCCTCGCAGACCACACAGGATCGCCAGATTTTTCAGGAAATTGTTGCAGAACTGCGCCAGCGCATTGTCAATCTTGTGGTACTTTCTACCATATGCGATGCAACCCGTGAGCGGCAGGAGGAGGCGCGCAACATTGCCTCTTGTGTTGATGTCATGGTAATTATAGGTGGAAGACAAAGCGGCAATACCCGCAGGCTGGCCGATGTGGCCGCATTGAACGGCATTGACACCTTCCTTGTGGAGCGTGTTGAAGAACTTGCCGCAGAAAATTTTTTACAAAAAAATCGTGCAGGTCTAACGGCTGGCGCATCTACGCCGAAAAGTCTTATTGACGCTGCTCATTTGTGGTTGCAGTCGATTTAATCCCGTTTGCTCCTGAAGCGGTACTTTTCTGGAGGCAGCATGGCCCAGACCAATATTTTGCTGGAAGCCGGCACCAACGAACTGGAAGTGGTTGAATTCTATCTTGAAGAATTCACCCCTCCGTCTGACGACGCGCCGCAGCTGGACGAAAACGGCGAGCCCATTCCGGCCAAGCCTTATCGCGGCTACTACGGTGTCAACGTAGCCAAGGTGCTTGAAATAATTCGCATGCCCAAGGTTACAGCCTTGCCCGAAGTGCAGCATCCCAGCGTGCTGGGAGCGTTCAACCTGCGTTCGCGCATTATTCCGCTGGTAGATCTGGCCATGTGGCTGGGCAAAACCCACCCGGAGAATGAAGACCAGCCCAAGACCATTGTGACAGAGTTCAACAATGTCACTACGGCCTTTATGGTTTCAGGCGTCAACCGCATTCACCGCATCAGCTGGGAACAGGTTGAACCGCCGAACAAATACGTGGCCGCTGTTTCCAACAATACGGTCATCGGCGTGGTCAAGCTTGAAGACCGCATCATCTTTTTGCTCGACCTTGAAAAAGTCGTTGCCAACCTTAACCCCAAACTGGGGCTCAGGCTCGACGACCTTGGCGAAGACTGGACAAACGAGGGCTACCGCGCACTGGTGGCCGACGACTCGGCCCTGATACGCGAAATGCAGCGCGACCTGCTTGAAAAGGCGGGCTTTACCGTTGAGGTTGTTTCCAATGGCCGTGCGGCTTGGGAACGGCTGCTGGACTTCAAAAAGAGCGCCGAAGAAGCCGACCGCCCCATTACCGACTATGTGCACGTAGTTGTTTCAGACATCGAAATGCCGGTCATGGATGGGCTCAATCTTACCTTGCGCATCAAGGAAGATTCCATGCTCAAAAAGCTGCCGGTACTGCTCTTTTCTTCGCTCATTACAGAAAAGCTACGCCACAAGGGCGTCAGCGTGGGCGCAGACGACCAGATTTCAAAGCCAGAGGTTACCCAACTGGCCCACAGGGCCATGGCCCTCATTAAGGCAAGGGAACAGGCCTAGGCCTCAAATCCCGCTGCCAAATGCGCATTTCAGGGAAGCTCCCATACAGGGGCTTCCCTTTTCTTTTTGGCTTTGATGCAGTTTGCAAAGGCCCCTGCCAGAGTGTAAACTTACCGCAAGACCACCAAGGAGCTCTTATGGCAGTAGTGCTAGGCACAGCAGGACACATTGATCACGGCAAAACATCCCTTGTACGCGCGCTTACAGGCATTGACTGCGACCGGCTGCAAGAAGAAAAACGCCGGGGCATCACCATTGAACTTGGCTTTGCCTGGGTGGATCTTCCCAGCGGAGAACGCCTTGGCATTGTGGACGTGCCGGGGCACGAGCGCTTTGTCAAAAACATGGTGGCCGGGGCGGCGGGCGTTGATATGGTAATGCTGGTCATTGCCGCCGACGAGGGCATCATGCCCCAAACCCGTGAGCATCTTGAAATATGCTCGCTGCTGGGCATACGCATCGGCCTTGTGGCACTCACCAAGACCGACATGGTGGATGCCGACTGGCTTGAGATGGTGCAGGAAGAAGTGCGCGGATTTCTGGAAGGCACATTTCTGGACGGCGCCCCCATTTTTCCCGTGTCTGCCACAACCGGTGCGGGCATAGACGAGCTGCGCGCCCATCTGGCGCAAACTGCGGCCAACCTGCCAGCCCAGCGGCGCAGCGATATTTTTCGCCTGCCCGTTGACCGCGTGTTCAGCATGAAGGGACACGGCACGGTGGTGACCGGCACGGTCATTTCTGGCCAGTGCAATCTGGGCGACGAGCTGCGCTTCATGCCCGCCGATCAGCCCACCCGCGCGCGCGGTTTGCAACGCCACGGCGCAGCTGCCGATTCCGTACAGCCGGGGCAGCGCTGCGCCGTCAATGTGCAGGGCCTCGATGTGGATGAAATCGAGCGCGGTTATGTTTTGGCGCGTCCGGGAGAGCTGTTTCCCTCCAACCGCTGGCTGGTGCGGCTTACCTGCCTTTCCTCCTCCCCACGGGCCATGCGCCAGCGGGTTGAGATACATTTTCACCACGGCACGCGCGAGTGCGCCGCCAGAGTGGTCTTTCGCGACAGGGACAAACTGGCCCCCGGCGAAACCGCACTGGCTGAGCTGCGCTTCAAGGAACCCATGGTGGGCGTGTTTGGCGACCATTGCGTGCTGCGGGCCTATTCGCCCCTGCGCACGGTCGCGGGCGGGCTGCTGGTCAGCCCCCTGCCGCCAGAACTGCGCGCCAAAGACCCGGAACTGGCCGATAAGTTGCGCCTCTTACAATCGCTGCCCGAACTGCGCGATGCGGCAGAAGCTCTGGGCGGCGGCAAAGCCGAAGCCAAGGCGCGGGAAGAAGCCCGCGCCAAGCTTGCAGGCGGCGCACTGACCCTGCGCGGAGCAGAAGGCGCTGACGAGGCACGTCTGCGCGCCCTTACAGGCATGGCCCGTGCAGCGGTGGAGGCCGCCCTGCAACAGCTCTCCCCCCGTGGTGAGGCCCTGTGCTGGGACAAGGAAGGCCGCGCCTGGATTGCCAAACTTCCCTTT
This sequence comes from uncultured Desulfovibrio sp., assembly GCA_964413315.1. Lineage (GTDB taxonomy): Bacteria > Desulfobacterota > Desulfovibrionia > Desulfovibrionales > Desulfovibrionaceae > Desulfovibrio. The sequence continues at coordinate 10,831 of CAYPRZ010000074.1, forward strand.
GAAAAACTTTTGGCCGCCTGCCTTGAACGCGGAGCCGAGCTGCACCGGCGCGAGCCGCTCAAACCCGGCTTTACCCGTGGTGCATTGTGCACGGGCTGGAGCCGCAACCTGCCCCCCAAGCTGGTGCAAAAGGTGCTTGATCAAGCCATAAAGCAGGGCCAGCTGGTTACGGAAGGCGAGGGGCTGCGCCTGCAATCGCATACCGTGAGCCTTGCCGCCGATCAGGCAGGGCTGCGCCAAAAGCTGCTGGATGCCCACGCCACTGGCGGCCTAACCCCGCCCAATGCCAAGGACGTACTGGAGGAGCTTGGCGTTACGCCCAAGGAGGCAGCCCCGGTGCTGCGCCTGCTGTGCGAAAGCGGCGATCTGGTCAAGATCAAGGACGGCCTGTACTACCACGGCCCAGCCCTGACCGATATTCTAGATCGCGTGCGAGGCTGGTTTGCCACCCACGACAACCTCGATGTGGGCGGCCTTAAAGAGCTGCTGGGGCTTTCGCGCAAATACCTCATTGCCTTGCTTGAATACATGGATAACGAGCGTATAACTGTGCGTGTGGGCGACCAGCGCCGTTTTCGTGGCCGCTGACCTGTCCTTTTGCACAATAGCCCTTGCCATCTTGATGATAATGCTCAAATATTGAGTAATGCTCATTTGCTCATAATTCTTCACTAAGGAGCCCGGATATGTCTGAGAAAATTCTGGTAGTTGGTGGTGTTGCACTGGGGCCCAAGGCGGCGTGCCGCTGCAAGCGCCTCATGCCCGATGCGGAAGTGATGCTTGTGGACGAAAATGTCTTCATTTCCTACGGCGGTTGCGGCATCCCCTACTATGTGTCCGGTGAAATTCAGAACCTTGATGATCTGCGCTCCACACCATACCACACCGTGCGCGACACAGATTTTTTCCGCGACATGAAGGGCATTACCGTTCGCACCCAAACACGTGCCATGGCCATTGACAGGGCGGCCAAAACCCTGCTGGTCAAGGACGTTGTGACCGGCAAGGAAGAAAAGCTGCCCTACGACAAGCTTGTGCTGGCTACTGGCGCAAGCCCCCGCGTGCCCCCCATTGAAGGCAAGGATCTGAAAAACGTGCTTTCCCTCACCCGCCTTGAAGCGGCGGGAGCCATCCGTTCTGCCTGCCAAGAGGGCAAGGTAAGCGAGGCGGTCATTGTGGGCGGCGGCTTTATCGGCCTTGAGGCTGCCGTGGCTCTGGCCGACATGTGGGGCGTGAAGGTCAGCGTTGTGGAAATGATGGACCAGATTCTGCCCGGCGTGCTTTCGCAGCCCCTTTCGCTCATGGCGGCCAACGACTGCCAGTCCCACAAGGTGGACGTGTTCACCTCTGAAAAAGTGCTGCGCCTTGAGGGCGAAAACGGCACGGTCACCAAGGTGGTGACCGACAAGCGCGAAATTGCCGCCCAACTGGTGATTTTTGCCGCCGGGTTTATTCCCAACGGCCAGCTTGCCAAGGATGCCGGGCTGGAAGTGGCCCCCTTTGGCGCGGTGGTGGTGGACGAACACATGCGCACCACCGACCCCTCCATTTATGCGGGCGGCGACTGCGTGGCCATCAAAAACATCATTACCGGCAAGATGGGCTACCTGCCTTTGGGCAGCATGGCCAACCGTCAGGGCCGCATCATCGGCACCAACCTTGCTGGCGGCAATGCCAGCTTCCCCGGCTATGTGGGTTCGTGGGCGGTCAAGCTCTTTGGCCTGTCCTTCTGCGGCGTGGGCCTTACCGTTGACCGCGCCCGCAAGGAAGGCTTTGACGCCATGAGCGTCAGCGTGGAGCAGCTAGACCACGCCCACTTCTTCCCCGAAAAATCCATGATGAGCCTTGAACTGGTGGTGGATAAGGCCACCAGCCGCGTGCTTGGCCTGCAAGGCGCGTGCGCCGACCCCGACTCGCTCAAGGCCCGCATTGATGCGGTGGCCGCGGCCCTGCAATATTCCAAGCCCACGGTTGAGGACATCTCGAACCTCGAAATTGCCTACGCCCCGCCCTTTGCTTCGGCCATGGACGTGGTAAACGTGGTTGCCAACGTGGCCGACAACGCCCTTGCTGGCCGTTTTACCCCCGTAA
>CAYPRZ010000075.1:0-12888 GCA_964413315.1 uncultured Desulfovibrio sp.
CAAGGCCAATATTCCCTTAATGCTTGAGGTCATTGCCTACCTCACGTCAGAATGCTGCTCTGCCAACCCTTGCGAATGTAAAAAGTTCAGGGCTGAAAGCCGCATTCTTCCCGGCATTCTGCCAGAAAACTGAGCGTGTTTTTTTTGATCAAAAGAATCAACCTTTCAACAAATATCAAAATATAGGCACATGCCATGAGCACACCAAACAAACAATCCTGCTGCTGTGGAGCAAGCTGCTCACAAGGCCCAAACTCTGCTGCCACCCGTAACTGGAACGGCAAATACGCACTTTCTGTAGCAGCGCTGGCCCTGCTGTGGTGGCTGGCATATTCCACCATTCAGCCAGTGGCCCACTGGCTGGCGCTCAGCGTGTTTGGCCTTGTACCCGGTTCGCCTACGGCAGAATCCGTAGAGTTTTTCTTTTATGATACGGCAAAAATTCTGCTCTTGCTGGTGTCGCTGATCTACGCCATTGCTTGGGCGCGGGCTGGGCTGAATGTAGAGCGCGTGCGCGATTATCTGAGCGGCAAGGCGCGCGGGCTGGGCTATTTTTTGGGCTCTGCCTTTGGCGCGGTTACACCTTTTTGCTCCTGCTCCAGCATTCCGCTGTTTTTGGGTTTTACAACAGCCAATATCCCCGTGGGCATTACCATGTCCTTTCTCATCACCTCGCCGCTTATCAATGAGCTGGCCGTGGTTTTGCTGTGGGGCCTGCTGGGGTGGAAGATCACCGTGGCCTACGTGGTTGTGGGCATGGTGGCGGGCATAATTGGCGGCTGCCTTATGGACGCCATTAAGGCCGAGCGCTGGCTGCACCCCGCAATTTTAGAGGCCATTGCCAGCATGCCAGCGCAATCGGCTGTGATTACGGCTTCATCCCCTGCCCGCAAAATCAGTGTGCGTGAGCGCCACAACTTTGCATGGTCAGAAACCTCTACAATCTTTCGCCGCGTGTGGAAGTGGGTGATCATTGGTGTGGCCCTTGGGGCTGGGCTGCACGGCTTTGTGCCAGATAACTGGTTTGCGCAGCACCTTGGCGCTGGCGAATGGTGGTCTGTGCCGCTCTCTGTTCTGCTGGGTATTCCCCTTTATTCCAGTGTAACGGGTATCATCCCGGTTATGGAAAGCCTGCTTGGCAAGGGCTTGCCCATTGGCACAACCTTGGCGTTCTGCATGAGCACGGTTGTAGTAAGCCTGCCCGAAATGGTCATGCTGCGGCAGGTCATGACGGTGCGGCTGCTGAGTGTCTTTGTTGGCTATCTTTTGATCATGTTTACGCTTGTGGGCTGGCTGTTCAACATATTTGGAACATTCATGATTTAATTTTCAGGAGCACAAAAATGGAAATAAAAGTATTTGGCCCCGGCTGTGCCCGCTGTGTAGAAGCCGAAGGTGTGGTGCGGCAGGCGGCAGCACAGGCTGGCGGCGATATTACGGTGACAAAGGTATCTGATTTCAGAGAAATCATGGCCGCCCGCATCATCTCAACCCCAGCGGTGATGGTTAACGGCGACATCAAGTGCACCGGCAGGGTTCCCAGTGAGGAAGAAGTGGCCCAGTGGATTGTAGAGGCCAAGAGCTAACCAGCCTGCTATCCGCTACTAATTTGGCCCGCCGCGCAGAGCAACACACTTGCCCTGCACGGCGGGCCACGCTATTGTGCCTACTGTTCAGAGTGCAATTTCGCATACTTCCACAAAGGCCAAAGCCATGAACCCTCCGCACATTGCAATGTTGAAGACCAAGTGCCTTTTTCTGGTCGTGGTCATGCACTGCGTCATGTTTTTTGCTACGCCCTTCCCCTTCTGGAAGTTGTACGCCGATAGCCCGCAGCCCCTTGCCGATCTGGTCACGGCCATATCAGGCACTACGCTTATTCAAAGCTTTATGATGGCATCGGGCTTTTTGTTTGCCGCCGCGTGGGATTCTGGCAAGCGCAGCCCCGTGCAGCACCTGCTGCACCGTGGGCGCAGACTTCTGCTGCCTTGGTTTGGCGTGGGCATGCTGTGGGTAGCGCCGCTGTACTGGCTTTTTTCCATCCCCGCCTTTGGCCACCCCGCTGACACATCACTTGTGGATACGTGGAAATCTGTGGCGCTTGGCCTGTTCACCGACCATTTGTGGTTTTTGCTGGTGCTGTTTTGGGTAACCGCTTTCTGGATTGTTGCCCTCAGTTTGCTAAAAAAATGCGGTCACGACACCGCCGTTGCCGGTGGCATGGTGGCCTTGGTGGCGGCCCTGTGTGTGCAGAATTACGGCCAGTGGATCAAGTGGTACTGCCTGTGGGAAGTGCCCGCCTATATTCTTTGCTACTATCTGGGCATTGTGGTTTTCAGAAACCGTGAGGCACTTGATGCCCTGTGCCGCAAGCACCCGCTGGCTCTGGGGCTGGGGCTGCTTGCCATGATAATCTTGCTCTGGCCCTATGCCTTTGCCCCGGTGAGCGGCTGGGTTCTTTCTGTACTGTGCGCCCTCTTGATGTACCACATGTTTTTGCTGACCGCCGGGCTGTACCCCTTGCTGCAATCGATCTCTGTATTTACATGGTTTGAACGCAACGGCTTTCGCTTTTATCTTTTTCACCTCCCCACGCCCTTGCTGGTGTTTATGTGGCTGTACAAGCCGCTGCAACTGCCGCCCCTTGCCTTTGTGTTGCTGAATATTGCCATAACCCTTGCAGTAACATCGGTTATTGTAGCTGCAAGCCGCAAAATTGAGGATAAACTGGGCATTCGATTTTAGGCCAACGGGGTTTTGTGGCGCTTCCCCCTTGCATTGATCTGGCGTGTACGTTGCGGCGCAACGCACAAACTGCCTTACTGGGAGACACCTGCCATGATGGGATTTTTTAAACTGCTGCTGGCCTTTGCACCGTGGCTGTCGTTTTTGATCATTGCGCACGGCAGCATGTTTCGGCTAGAGCTTGGCCTGTGCGTGGCCTTGGGGCTGAGCGTTCTCATGGGTGTGCTGCGCCTGCACCGAGGGCTGATTTTGTGGGTGGGGCTGGCTTTTTTTACTGCGGCAACAGTGCTTGTGGTTGTGTTTGAAAACATGTGGACGGTACAGTACATGGGCGTGCTGGCCAATGGCTCGCTAGCGCTTGGCACATGGGCTGGCATAATCATGGGCAAACCCTTTACGGCTGAATACGCCAAGGATCACACCGATCCCGCCCTGTGGAATACGCCCCTGTTTATGCGCACCAACAATATCATTGCCTCTGTGTGGGGCAGCGCGTTTACGCTCAATGCCCTGCTGGCATGGCTCAAAATGAAGCAGATCTTTTTTTCAGATCTGACCTTTGAGCTGATTTCCTACGCATTGCTCATTGGGGTGGCTGTGTTTACACAGTGGTATCCCGCCTATCTGCGGCGCTTGCGGGCCAGCCAACGAGCTGCTGCATAGGGCACACAGTGTACAATCCACGCGCTTGCAACAACAATTAAAAGTAAAGGACTGCACTTCATAGTTTGGTGCAGTCCTTTACTTTTTACGAATGCTACTTTCGGCAACAAGTGCCACAGGTCAGAGTAAATATCTGCCCTCAATCTTGGTTGTTGCACTGCCGCCAAACAGCACTTTTCCCGCTGCTTCCTTTAGCTTTACCACGTTAAACGCTGTTTTTTCTGCATTTTGCTCAACTGAAACAGCGCTTCCGTCCCAAAGCAAATGCTTTAGCATATAATAGCCAAAGGCCGAGTTTCCTGATCCTGTGGCTGGGTCTTCAAGATAGCCAAAACGTGGCGCAAAAACCCGTGTACGCATTATATTTTGCGCACTTGCCACTTCAGAAGAAAAAACAAGAATTATATCAACATCATTATTGATACAAAACTGCTTGAGCGCTGCCTGATCCGGGCACATGTTAAGAACTGTTTTTAGTGAAGCAATGGGTACAATCAACGTGCGCAGACCAGCATCAATACATTCCATGCGCAAATCATTTCTGATTTCTTGTGTTGTAATAGCCAGATGGTGCGCTACGGCATCAATTCCGGGTTTTACAGGCAGCTCTACCTTGTCTGGAGCTGTAATAAACACCGCACCCGTGGATGGAATTTCGTTATAAACCTTCAGGCTACCCTTGCTGGTGGTGATGGATACTTGCGGTTTTTCAAGCAGCAATGGATTGTTGGCGATCAGGTCGTACATGCAGGCAATGGTGCCGTGCCCACAAAAAGCCACCTCGCATTCAGAGGAATAATAGCGCAAATTGTAGTGCCCATCTTCAAGGGGCGTACAAAATACCACCTCTGATACAAAGCCATCGTGTTCTTTTGCTACAGCCAGCATGTCATCTGTCGCAAGGGTTTGCCCCTTATCCAGATACAGGCAGGCAGCCGGATTGCCCAAGGAAGAACGGGAAGTAAAGGCATTTATCTTTTTATACTGATAACTGCTCACTTTTGCTCCTTTGCGCAAAAAAAGTATTAGGAACAAGAGCCCTACAACAATTGTCTTCTAGGCCCACAGCCCCAATTGCCTAAAATATTTTGCACAATTGCAAAATACTGCGCACCTTAGATATTGGCAAGTATCCCGATTGGGTGTATGCGCTTTACCGCGTCACAATTGGGCCAGCAATAGGCCCCATATTTTTTGCAATAGCCAAGGGACACTACGCATGAAAAAGACCGCCCTGATCCTTGCCCTGATGATGAGCACCTTTATGCTCACCGCCTGTGGCTCCAAGTACATTGCCGTAACCAAGGATTACACCATTTACATCGGCACCAAGAAGCCCGTTATCAACCCCGAAAACGATTCCGTGAGCTTTGAGGACGACACAGGCAAAACCCACACCATCCCCCGCGAAGACCTGAAGCAGGTTCGCCCCCTGCCCTAGCAAATTTTTTGCCTGACCGCCCTGCGGCAAGGGTACAAAAGAGCAGCCGCCTTACAGTCCATTGCTGGAACCGTAAGGCGGCTGCCTTGATTTATGCTGTGAGGCTAAACCTAGAAAACGGGCACGATGCCGCGTTCAACCAGATTTTTCTGGATGTATGCCTTCACTTCGGGCGACTGCACGGCCTTCATGAGGGCCTTGGCCTTGGGGCTGTCCTTGTCTTCGCTGCGCACAACCACAATGTTGGCGTAGGGCGATTCGCTGCCTTCCATAACAAGCGCGTCACGGGCAGGAACAAGACCGGCTTCGCCAGCAAAGTTGGTATTGATGACCGAAGCGGTCACGTCGTCCAAGGTGCGGGGCAGCTGGGCGGCGTCGAGCTCATGGAACTTGAGGCCCAAGGGGTTCTTGGTAATGTCGGCCACGGTCACGAGGGCGCCGGGCTTGATGGTGATAACACCGTTGGCTTCAAGCAGGCGCAGGGCGCGGGCTTCGTTGGTGGGGTCGTTGGGCACAGAGATGCTGTTGCCCTTCTTGAGGTCGGCCAGCTTCTTGATCTTTTTAGAGTACACGCCAAGGGGTTCGATATGCACCTTGCCGATGGAAACAAGGTCAAGCTTCTTTTCCTTGTTCATGTTGTCAAGGTAGGGCTCGTGCTGGAAAAAGTTGGCAAACAGCTGCTTGCTGGCCAGAGCCATGTTGGGCTGCACGTAGTCGGTAAATTCCTTGATGACCAGGTTGTAGCCTTCCTTGGCAAGCAGGGGCTTGGCCGCCAGCATAATGTCCTTATGCGGGAAGGGGGTCACGCCGACAACGATGTCTTCAGCGGCGAACGAAGGGGCGGCCAGCGCCAAAACCATGGCCAGAGACAAAAGCAGACGTTTCATAAGCGCTCCTGCAAGGATAAAGGGTAAAAAATCGCCAAACAGACCTAGCGCAAAATCTTATAAAGAAAATTGCACACGCCCTGTATGAGCAGCACAAGAAGACAAAGAATAATGACCGAATAGACCATTATATCGACCTGAAAACGGTTATAGCCGTATTTAACGGCCAAATCGCCCAGCCCGCCGCCGCCCACGGTTCCGGCCATGGCCGAATACCCCAGCAGCGTAATGGCAATAACCGCCACATTCAGCACTATGGAGGGCAATGCCTCAGGAATCAGCACGCGAAAGATAATCTGCGTGTTGCTGGCCCCAAAAGACCGCGCCGCCTCAATCACGCCCCTGTCCACCTCTAAAAAGCAGGTTTCGATCAGGCGCGCCACAAAGGGCGCAGCCGCGATGGTCAGCGGCACAATAGCCGCCGCACTGCCGATGGATGTACCCACCACAAAGCGGGTAAAGGGAATAAGGGCGATAAGCAGAATGATAAAGGGGAACGAGCGCAGCAGGTTCACCACAAAATCCACCGCCTGATACACCGAGCGGTTGGGCTTAAGACCAATGGGATTGGTCACAATCATCAATATGGCCAGCAAAAAGCCCGAAAGCAGCGAAAACAGCGTGGAGAGCAGCACCATATCAAGGGTTTCCCACGTTGCCGCAATGATCTCCGGCAATTTTTCAAGAAACCGCTCCCACAGCGGATAGTAGGCCGCAAGGCCGCTCATGTTCTCAATCATGCTGTTCACCCGCGTTTTCAGAATAGGCCAGAATTTCCCAATATAGGTTCTGCGTTTTCAGGTAGTGCAGCACCGCATCCAGGTCTTTATCCTGCACGTTGATGATAAGAAAACCAAAAACATCATCAAGGTAGCGCTCTAGCTTGCCGCCAACGATGGAAAAATCAATGCCCAGCGCCCGCGCCATCTGGGTGATGACGCTCTGCTGCGAAATTTCGCGCGGAAACATAAGGCGAATATTGGTGCCGCCGGGTATGAGCGTATACTCGTCTTCCACCATGGCCTGCATTTCCTTGGTGGGCGACAAAAAGAGGTTTTCTGTCTTGCCCATGGCCACGGTTTTGCCGCCGTCAAGCATGAGCAGGCCGTGACAAAGGCGTTTGACCACTTCCATCTGGTGCGTAACCATGATGATAGTAAGGTTGAGCCTGCGGTTGATGTCTTCCAGCAGGTCAAGAATGGATGAGGTGGTCTTGGGATCAAGGGCAGAGGTGGCTTCGTCGCACAGCAGTATGCGGGGGTTGAGCGCCAGCGCACGGGCAATGCCCACGCGCTGCTTTTGCCCGCCGCTCAGGCTCTGCACGCGCTGCTTGGCGCGGTCGGCAAGGCCCACAAGTTCCAGCAGCTCCATAACGCGCTCTTGGCGGTTAGGGCTGCCCCACAACGAAAGCGGAAAAGCCACGTTGTCGAACACGTTTTTGCGCGACATGAGATTAAAATTCTGAAAAATCATGCCCATTTTACATTGCAGCTCGCGCAGGGCCGTTGCCTCCAGCGAGGCAACTTCAACACCCATAACTTTGACACTGCCCATCTGGTAGGGTTCCAGACCATTAAGGCAGCGCAGCAAGGTAGACTTGCCCGCGCCAGAATGCCCCACAATGCCAAAAATCTCCCCCTCATGCACATGCATATTGATGTCTTGCAGCACAAGGTGGCTTCCGTAGAGCTTGCCAAGATTGGTTACCTGAATCATACGATGGTTCCTGAGCCTGTTTTCGGTGTCGCCAGACAATGCGATATTTGCCAGCGAAAGTAAAGAATTCACGCAGGCACAGCATGAATAACCCGGCATTATACTTCAAGGAGCAGCCTAAAATCAAGCCGCCAGCCGGGGCCTCGCAAACGGCAACAGATGGGGAAATTTGATGTGTGACGGCAGACATGGACAGCCACTCGCAATGGTGACACAACCAGTGGCGCAATTGTTTACCTAAACAGTCTGAAAGGATTGCTCCATATGTCGCAGAGTCCCAATATAACCGATGCTCCCGCCTCCCCCGCCGCTGCTGAATGCGGCCATGCAATACCCACAAGCCCCGCCCCGCTGGCGCAAACATTCCCAGCGCCAGCCCCTGTGCCGGGCCATACGCCGGGCCAACCCAGCATCCCCCCCACCCTGCTGCGGCGCGGCATTCAGGCGGCCTTTGCCGTTTTTCTCACTTGGGTGGCCTATAATTTTTATCTCTATGTGCAGTGGGCCACAGGCAAAAGCCAAACCTTCACGCCCAAACCGCCCTCTGTGGAGGGTTTTTTGCCTATCAGCGAGCTTATGGCGGCCCGCCGCCTGTTTGAAACAGGTCAATGGGATGCAGTACACCCCGCCGGACTTACGCTTTTTCTGGCCATTGCCCTCATGGCCCTGCTGTTCCGCAAAGGTTTTTGCGGCTATATCTGCCCTGTGGGCTTTGTTTCCAACCTGCTGGGCCGCCTTGGCGAGCGGCTGGGCCTGAGCCGCACCCCGCCGCGCAAGCTGGAGCTGGCCCTTCAGGCCATCAAATATATTCCTCTGGCACTGCTGGCCTATTTCAGCCTGTTTGCCATGGGAGCGGATGAGATTGAAGCCTTCATGGCTGCGCCCTTCAACATAGTGGCCGATTCTAGCATGCTGTTTTTCTTTTTGCGGGCTTCCACCACCACACTGATAGTAGTTGCCGTGATTGTGGCGGCCTCACTGGTGGTGCGCAACGCGTGGTGCAGATTCTTGTGCCCTTACGGCGCGTTTTTGGGTGTGTTTGCCATGGCAAGCCCTGTTGCGGTGCACCGCAATGCGGCCACCTGTACAAGCTGCCGCCGCTGCCAGCGCGTCTGCCCCTCGGCCATTGCGGTGCACCAAAAAGCACGCGTCAATTCTCCCGAATGCCTTGGCTGTACCGCCTGTATTGAGGCCTGCCCGCAGAAGGACTGTCTGCACCTTGCAGCGGCTGGCAAAAGAGTACCCTTTTGGACTGTGGCCGCTGGCTGCCTTGTGGTACTGCTGGGCGCATATGTCTGGGCCGTGTACACCGGGCACTGGGTGTCCGAGATTCCCCCAGCCATGCTGCGGCGCTTTCACATGATCCAGTTTGGCGGATAACCAGCCAATCCCCCAGAATAAAAAATGAAATGGCGGCGAAGGTACTCCCCTCGCCGCCATTTTTATGTTTGTAGCTGGGCCGTGGCCCTGTGTTACCAGACCGGGGCTTCTGCCTTGTCGCGCTTGATGTGGCAGGCCTGACAATCGGTTGCGCGGGGCTTTTCAACCTTCATGCGCGTGTGGCAATCCATGCAGCGCTGGTGGTAGGCCGCCTTGAGCAGAGGCCGACCGTCGGGCATGGTTGTTACACCGGTGGACAGACTTACCGGATGGCACGACACGCACTTGGGCGGCGTCATGCCCTGCTTGAGGCGCGGGCTGTTGTGGTGGCAGGCGGCGCATTCCAGACCATCCTTGGCGTGCATGCCCTGCAAACCGGGGGCCTTGCGGCCAATGGCTGCACGCAGCTTTTGCAGGTGCTGGGCGTGGGCAAAGTCCACAGGGCGGAATTCCTTGCTCATAAGCTCTATGCGCACCTTTTCGGGCAGACCGTCTGCAACCGGCCCAAGCTTGGACGCTTCTGAAACGTCAACGGCGGGCTGCGTAGCCTCAGTGCCAGAAACGGAAGGCATGCCAGAAGCCGGGGCCGCAGGTTGCAACGCCTTGGCCGCAGCAGCGTTGGCTGCCGGGTCGGGCTTGGCAGCCGCGCTAGTGTCCGGGGGCGGCAGCAAGATGGCCGAAGGCGCAAGCAGGACTTCGGAATCGGCGGCTTGCTTGGCAGCAGCCTTAACCGATGCTTCCAGAGGCAGCAGGATGGCCGATGAAGCCAGCTTGGCATCCTGCTGCGCGGCTTGCGCCGAGGGCGAAGGCAAGGTTTGCGGCAGAGCCGGAGCTTCCAGTGCCACAGCACCCGAAGTTTCAGGCCTTGCGGGGCGAACTGTGGGCAGGTTGCTGGGCAGCATAAGCCCCATGGTTCCATTTACGCCGGGGGCGGCACGGTGGCAAAAGGCGCAGTTGTTGCCGCTCTTGCTCACAGGCCGGGGCGTATGGCAACCGGCGCATTCAGTCGCTGCGGTTGTGAGGCTGGTGTGGCAGCTCACGCAGGAATTCTTGGACGTGACCGAGTGCATGGCCTGCGCAAGGGGAATGTTCTTGCCCTTGGGGTCGCCGCTTGGCGTGTGGCAGGTAATACACGACTGTTTCACGCTGGTATGGTGGCAATCCACGCAGTTCAGCGCCCTTTCGTGCAAGCTGTGGTCAAAGGGTACGGCGGGCATGGCCGTGGCCCACTTGGGGCCCTTGGGATACAGGGGCGCAAGCGGCACCTGCGGCGGCGTCACCTTGTCGCTGAGCACCACGCCCGTGGGCCTGTCCATGGTCATGATAGATGGGCTTGCCTCAAAGCGGGGCAAGGCCTCAAATCGCGCCTTGTCGTGACAGGTGGCGCAATCCACCGGCCCGTGAGGCTGCTTTTGCTCGGCCAGCGAGGCGTGGCACTTCATGCACACCTCGTGCGCGGCTGCGCGTAGGGGCGGCGGCGTAAAGGCGGCATCTTTGGTGGCAAGGGCCGTGCCGGGGCCACTGGCGTGACAGGTGCGGCACGAATCCACCGTGGGCGGCAGATCGGGGGCAAAGCCCTTGGCATGGTGACAGGCCACACAGCGCTGCGGATCATTTTCGGCCATAATGGCCCCCGCAGCCAACCCCGCCTGAGGCTTGGCCGGAAAGGCCCCGGAGGTCAGATGCCGCTGGTGCAGCGAGGCATCCATCTGCGGTTTAAAGGGCTTTTGCGTGGGCAACTTGGCAGTGTCATCCACACTGTGGCAGCTACGGCACTGGGCCAGAGAAGGGCCGCCCTTTTGGGCATGACACGAGGCGCAAGCAGCGTGAAACGCCACCTTGCGGTCGTCCTTATCGCTGGAGGCAACACCGGCAAAGGCGCTGAACACAGGCGTTTGCATGATATTGACCGGCAGACCCGCGCTGTTTTTCTCCACTCCGGGCGCAGATGCGTGGCAACTGGCACAGGCGTTGGCCTTGGCGTGGGCCGCGTGGTCAAAGGCCACCACGGGCATTTTAAGTTCCTTGGCGTGTTGGCCACCCAGATACACAACATTGCCCGCAAGGGGCGCAGAATCGGCAGCCTTCACAGCAGATGCGGCAAAACACAGCGCCACGGCACACAGTGCGCTGGCAGCCATAAGCCGCCCCAAGCAAGCAGAAACCGGGGCTGTACTACATGTGGTTCGCATTAACTCCCCCTTGGGGACTTTGATCGAAAAAACCATCAGCGCAGCAGCCGTGCAAAGCGGCAATGAGGCGCACACCACAAAAAAACGTGTCCGGCTACAAGGTGCAGCAACAGCCACAGGTTGTAGCCCGGCATGCCAGAGCGTGCCAGCAGGCCCGTAAAGGGCAGCAGCACCAGCAGGGCCATAAGCCGCCAGTCGCCCTTGGTGGCCGCATTGCGCAGGTCGGCCAGCAGCAGGTGGCGCAGCGGCAGGGCCAGCGCCCCAAGCAGCAGCACCACGGCAAGACCGTCTGCCCAGCGAAAGGCCATACCCGGCCAGTCAAAACCAAGGCCGTGCCCGATAAGCACCGCATGGCCGGGGCCAAACACCACCAGCACAAGAGCGATAAACAGCAGCCAGAAGATTACGTCGTTGACCAGCACCCGCACGGGCCACTGGCCGCGCAGCAGATCAACGGGCACAAGCCGTGCCCGCCAGCGGGCCACAAAATCTTGGGTTGTGCATCCGCTGGCCCTGCACTGGCGCAGACGCAGCACGCACCCTGCCAAGCAGCCCAGCAGAGATATGAGCAGTCCCGTGCCGGAAAGAAATGAAATCAGCGTTGTCATTGCTTGCTCCAGCCTAATCCTTGCCGTTCAGAAAAAGGTAAAAGCCCAGCAGACCGAACAGGGCAAAGCAGATGAAAATAAACATCCAGCCCGTACCGGACATGAGGGAGGCATATAGCGAGTAAAATACCGTCTGCATGGCATACTCCCTGTCAGGCTTCGGGTTTGTAGTCGGGGTGATCGCGCAGCACCGGCATTTTGGCGCACACAAAGCGGTACACGGTCACCAGCCCCACCAGCATGAACAGCGAAAGCGTTATTTCGCCCAGCGAGGGAAAATACTTGAGCTGCGAGGGCAGGTTGTAGTTGTAGGCCACAAGGCTCACATCCATACGGTTGAGCATGACCCCAAATACAGCAAGCCCCGCCGCCACGCGGATAATCCCGTAGCGCCGCTCACGCACACCCACGGCAAACATGAAGGCAGGCACAATAACCAGCGCCATCTCCAAAAGCCACAAGATGCCGTAACCGCTAAACACATGCTTCCAGCCGTTGTCAAGCGTCAGCCCGCCGATCTTTATGACAAAATAGCCCATCAGCAGCAGCGATGCGCCGCGTGCAAGGCTTAGGCTTACGCCGTCAAAGCTTTTGGCGTGGTTGTCGTCCATGTATTTGTGCATGCCCGCGTGGGCCAGCGTGCCCTCAAAAATCACCATGCTGAGCCCGGCATACAGGCTCGACACAAAGAAATACACCGGCAGCCACGAGGAATACCACAAGGGATGCATCTTTGAGGGAACCATCACATACAGCCCGCCCAGCGACGACTGGTGCAGGGTGGAAAGTATGATGCCCAGCGCCACCAGCGGCATAACCAGCTTCATGAGCATGGCGCGCAGCTTGTTCCAGCCCAGCCATTCGCAAGGAATCACAAACCACAGCACGGCCATGACGCAAAGGTAAAAGAACTCGCACACGCCCACGGTAAACAAGAGCGAGGTCGTGCCCTGCGAAACAAATACGGGGTACGGCAGCCGCCACGGCTGGCCCACATCGTACAGCAGGTCGGCAATGACAAAAGCATAGCCAAAAAATGCGGTGGTCAGCGCGGGCCGCCACATGGAACGCAGATTGCTGAAGCCGAAGATGTAGTAACCAGCCGCTAGCGTAAAGCCGCCAGCAGCAAGCGCCACCCCGCACAGCAGGTCAAAGCCGATCCACAGGCCCCAAGGATAGTAGTCGTCAAGGTTGGTAACAGCGCCAATGCCCCAGCCAAAGCGCATCACCGTGGCCACCGCTCCGCAAAAGAGTAT
>CAYPRZ010000076.1:0-12664 GCA_964413315.1 uncultured Desulfovibrio sp.
ACGGGCTGGTCGTCCACATCGTCGGCGCGCTCGTCGCGCAGGGCCTGCTGCAAAAACCAGTCTTCACGAATGCGCCACGAGGCCGCAGCCGTATACGCGGGCGACGAATAGCCAACCGAAAGCACCAAGGTGCGGCGGGCGTGTTCCTGCAAGCGTATGAGCAGGGGCGTAAAATCGGCATCACCAGAAAGAATGATGAACTCGTCAAAGTGGGTGGAGTGCGAAAGGTCGTCCATGCAATCCATAACAAGATGGATGTCGGTGCTGGTCTTGCCGCGTGTGGTCAACGGCGGGCAGTCTACAACCTGAAAGGCACTGCGGATAAAGGGATTGCGGTATTCCTGATATCTCTGCGGGTTCAGGTAGCACATGCGTTTTAAGATGCGTCGGCGCACGCCTTCACCATAAAGAATGCGCAAGGCATGGTTTTCTATCCAGCGTACCCATCGGTAGGGTACAGAGCCAAAAGCACGCGCAGCCTCTGGGTCAATTTCAAGAAAGCGGGTGTAAATATTGTCGAAATCAACGTATAGAGCACTGAATACTTCGTCAAAACCGGTAAATCTGGCCATATGTACCTCAATGGTGAATAATTTATCGCAAAAGTATATTTTGCATGTTCCGCTAATGCAAGGAATTTACCAACACTTGAATTTATGCCCGTCAACGGGTACATCTTGCGCCGTAATCCACACCCAAACAAGGGCGACAAACGCTGTGTTGAATATATTTGCCAAAATAAAAAATCGGGCTCTGCAGGAACGGCAATCGCTGTGTGATGCTGTGCGCAATCCCGCTGCTGCGCCGTGGGGCAGGTGGCTTTTCTGGTCGTTCTGGATTTCGCTGGCTAGCTTTCCCATTGGCTATGGCGCACGCGAGGTTTTGCCCGTTGTCAGCTTTATATTCCTTTTATTCTACTACCGCTACAACTGGCAGCAAAGCGTGCTGCGCAGGCTTGATGCAAAGCCGCTTTTTTACTGCCTGTGGGCCATGATTGCCATTGGTGTATTATTTTCAGAACATATCTGGGTTTCTGTGCTGCATGCGGGCACGGGCATTAACAAGGGCTTTATTCTGCCCATTATTGCCATGGAATGCGTGCGTAGCGAGCAAGACCTGCGTAGGCTTGTGTGGGCCTGCGTGCTGGCCTGTTTTTGGGAAGGGCTGGACGGTCTGCATCAGGCATTGACCGGGGTTGATTTTATCATGGGCTATGCCCGCAATGCGGGCAGGCTCACGGGCAGTCTGGGCGACTACACCGTGGGCAACTACATTGCGCTGGCGCTTATTCCCTCCTTCTCCTTGTGGTTTATCCTGCGCCGTGCCCTGTCGCCCCTTGCCTCGGCCCTGCTGTGGCTTGCAACGCTGTGGCCCGCGTTTTATCTGCTGGTGGGGGCTGCCAGCCGTAGTGGCGCTCTGGCTGTTGCCGCATCGTTTGGCTTGTGGATTTTGCTGCGCGGCGGGCGTACCCGCTGGAAACTTGCCGGTATGTCGCTGGGCATTTTGCTGGGCGTGCTGCTGTTGCAGGGGCGGGCCGGTATTGGCGCGGTTGAGAGTGATGGCCGCTGGAGCCTGTGGAATCTGGCGTGGCAGGTTTTTTGCGAACATCCGTGGCTGGGAGCCGGGGCTGGCCGATATAACGAGGCTTTCCGCGCACTTGGCTTGGCACCGGGCAAGGACGAAATAACCATCAGCCACCCGCACAACTTGTATCTTGATATGCTCTATGCGCATGGTATTATTGGTTTTGCTCTGGGCATGATCTTTTTGTTGGGCTTTATCTGGTGGGGATACAAGCGTATTCGCCCGCGTTTGCTGGCCGAGCTTGAGAGCAAGAGCCCCAGCATTTACTGGCGCATGACAGCATGGTTCTGGATCGGTTTTGGCTGCTGGCTGGTAAATGGCATATTCGGGCACGATTTTTACCGCATATGGTGGCTGGCCCTTGCCATGAGCCACCTTGGCGTCATGATCGGCGCGGTGGTGAACGGGCTGGATGTGAGCCACGCAGACTTTGCCGAACAGGCCCGCCGGGATGAAGCCAGCGCCGGGCAAACAGCCACCCCATAACTTGCCGTATTTCTTAAAACATAAAACGGTTCCGCATGTCTGTCGTGCGGAACCGTTTTTTATTGTGCCTGTCTGTTTAGAATTACTGGTCGGTAAAATCTTCGGCGCTGGCTTGCTGGCTGCCGTGGGCGCGCAGCACGTCCATGGCCTGTTCCTTGGTGAGCACGCGGCCCACACAGCGCGAGTGCTGGCGTTTGTTTTCGGGGCAATAGCCCATTTGCACACAGCTTGGGCCAGCACCAGCAAACAGGTCTGGCGCGGCCTTGCGGCTGAGGCGCAGCATCTGCCACGCCAAATGGCGTATTTCGTGCTGGGCGTTGCGGCAGCAGCGTATGGCAAACCAGTCGAGCAGTGCGTGGGCGTTCATGCCAATAATGGCTTTGAATTCCGTGGCCTGTGGCTTGAGGTAGCGCAGGTCTTCTTCGGGCAGACCCGCGTTAAGGCCTGCATCATACCACTGGCGAGATATTTCAGCCAGATCATGACCGCTCAGGCTGGTAGTGTGGCCATCGGGCAGGGTAACCTGCGCAGCAAATTCTGCCACGCTGCGCGGGTACACCACAGAATACGTGCGCTTGCCGTTCAGCTCTGCCCGCCCGGATTTGATGAGGTACGAGGCAAGGCGCTTGCGCACAAGCTGTGTTTCTGTAACGCGTGAATAGCCCTCTACGCCAAACAGAAAAAAATCGAATTCAAGGGCAGCCCTGTGGCCAGAATCAAGAATGTTCTGCACTATCTGGCGCGAGTAGGGCGAGGCCACAATTTCTTCCAGATCGCGCTCGCTGCGCACAAAGCGGGCGGCAATATCCGTATAGATTTTTCCGCCACCTGCCAGCAGCACTACTTTGCCGTTGCCGGTGAATTTTTCTTCAAGCATGGTACTCCGCCTATGGTTATTGAGAGGGGACTATAGGGCAAAGAGCCCTTGCGGGCAAGGCGGGCCAGAGGCGGAAGGGCAGCCCTCGGCAGTCGCAAAAGGCCCGTTCTGTGCGGGTTTTAAGGCTGGCGTCTTGACAGGGCGCTGGCAAAACGACAGACTTGCAGAGTTTTTTTACGCAGCTTGCATTTGCTCTGCCAAGGCAGAAAAGCCGCAAGCCGCCGATTCGGCAGAACCCCAGCAGCACCAAGGAGATCGCATGAGCCAGCATTCCGCCCCTTACGGCAAACCCGACAGCAAGGGCTTTTTTGGGGCCTACGGCGGGCAGTTTGTACCAGAGCCCCTCAAGGCCCGTCTGGACGAAGTGGCAGAAGCCATGAAGGCCGCCGAGGCGGATCCCTCCTTTCAGAAAGAGCTGGATTATTTGTGTTCGCATTATACCGGGCGGCCCAACCCGGTGTTCCACTGCGCCAATCTGAGCCGCAGCCTTGGCGGTGCGCAGATTTGGCTCAAGCGCGAAGACCTCAACCACCTTGGCGCGCACAAGATCAACAACACCCTTGGGCAGTGCCTGCTGGCTAAGCGCATGGGCAAAAAGCGCGTGATCGCCGAAACCGGCGCTGGTCAACACGGCGTGGCCACGGCCGCCACCGCCGCCCTCATGGGGCTTGAATGCACCATCTGCATGGGCGAAGTGGATATTGAGCGCCAGCACCTCAACGTGATCCGCATGGAAATGCTGGGCTCGCGCGTGGTTGCCGCCAAATCTGGCCAGCGCACCCTTAAGGAAGCCGTGGACGAAGCCTTGGGCATGTGGATTGAAGACCCGGAAATGTTCTACGTGCTTGGTTCTGCCGTTGGGCCGCACCCCTATCCTTATATGGTGCGCGTTTTTCAGTCGGTGGTGGGGCGCGAGGCCCGCGCCCAGATACTGGCAGAAACCGGGCGTCTGCCCAGTGCCTGCCTGGGCTGCGTTGGCGGCGGTTCCAATGCCATTGGCCTGTTTGCGGGCTTTTTGGAAGACACCGAGGTGCTTCTGCTGGGCGTTGAGCCGGGTGGCCGCAGCAACAGCTACGGCGACCACGCGGCCTCGCTGTGTCTGGGCGAACCCGGCGTCATGCACGGATTCAATTCCTACATGATCAAAGACCCCACGGGCGATGCGGGCGAGGTGTACTCCATTTCTGCCGGGCTCGATTATCCTTCTGTTGGGCCAGAGCACGCCCTGCTCAAGGATATGGGCCGCGCCGAATACGTCAGCGTGACCGACAAGGAAGCTCTGGACGCCTTTTTCTCCCTTTCGCGCCACGAGGGCATCATTCCGGCTCTGGAATCCTCGCACGCGGTGGCCCACGCCATGAAGATGGCCCCCACCATGTCCAAGGACGACATCTTGCTGGTGAACCTTTCTGGCCGTGGTGACAAGGACGTGGCGCAGGTGGCCGAAATGATGCAGAAGGGGCAGATTTAGGGGCTTTACCCCATAACTGAGCGATAGATATACGGCAGGCCAGGGGTTGCCCCCTTGCGCATGCGCCGTACAGTACATACTTTGCAGGAGGAGCGCGGGGGATGAGGGCTTTTGCTTTCTCCCCCGCACATTCCTTTTCATCCCTTTTTAAAACCCCTGCGCGGCCATGCAAAAGCCCGAACCTTCCAGTATCCCCCTCACGCCCGGTGTGTATCTTTATAAGGATGCCAAGGGCCGCATCATCTATGTGGGCAAGGCACGCGTGTTGCGCCGCAGGGTGCTCTCGTATTTTCGGCCAGAGGGGCTGCCCGCCAAAACACGGGCCATGCTTTCGCATGCCGTGAGCATCGAGTACCTGACCACCACCACAGAAAAAGAAGCCCTGCTGCTGGAAGCCAGCTGCATCAAAAAGCACCGGCCCCACTATAATATTGTGCTGCGCGACGACAAGCAGTACGTGCTTTTTCGCATCAATCCCAAGCATCCTTTCCCACGGCTTGAAGTTGTGCGTCAGGCGCGGCGCGACGGCGCGCGCTATTTTGGCCCCTTTACCTCGGCGCTGGCTGCGCGCGAAACGTGGAAGCTCATCCACCGGGCCTTTGCCCTGCGGCGCTGCACCGACAAAGCCATGAAGAACCGTGTGCGCCCCTGCCTGTACCACTTTATGGGGCAGTGCCCCGCACCCTGCATGGGTTTGGTCACCTCGCAGGAATACAATGAAAATGTGCGCAAGGTGACAGAGCTGCTTCAGGGGCGTTCGGCAGAACTGCTGGGCAGCCTGCGCACGGCCATGGAGCAGGCCGCCGAAGAACTGGAATTTGAGCGGGCCGCCAGCCTGCGCGACCAGATTCGCGCTGTAGAAAGCACCGTGGAGCGGCAGGCGGCCGTGCTGCCCGGTGGCGGAGACATGGACGCAGTGGGCCTGTTTGCGGCAGACCGGGGGCTGGCCCTTGGGCTGCTGTTTGTGCGCAACGGCGCGGTAACCGATGGCCGGGCTTTTTACTGGTCGGGGCTGACCTTTGAGGACGCGCCAGAGCTTTTGTGGTCGTTCATGGGGCAGTACTACAGTCAGGCCACGCCGCCCCCGCGTGTGCTTTTGCCGTGGATTCCCGCCGATCAGGAAGAAACCGCAGAAAACGAAGATACTGAAAGCCTTGGAGGCGATGCCGCGCCATCGGCTGGCGGACTTTCTACCCGCGAAACGTTGGAGCAGACCCTCGCAGACCGCAGGGGCGGAGCTGTGCGCATTGTGCCGCCGCAAAATGCGGGCGACAACCAGCTTATTGACCTTGCCCAAACCAACGCCAAGGAAGAAGCACGGCGGCAGGAGCAGAAGTCGGAGCTGAATATTCTGGAGCGGCTGGCCAAGGCCCTGCATCTGCCAGAGCCGCCAGCCAGAATCGAATGCGTGGACGTTTCGCACACTGGCGGCCAGCAAACCCGCGTTGGCATGGTGGTGTTTGAGGACGGCAAACCTGAGCGCTCGCAATACCGGGCCTACGCCATGCCCGATAGCGGCGACGACTACGCAACCCTGTATGCTTGGGTAGCACGCAGGCTTGAGAGCGGGCCTCCGTGGCCCGACCTGCTGCTTATAGACGGCGGGCGCGGGCAGTTGGGCACTGTGCAGCGGGCCCTGCGCGAGGCTGGCAAGGAAGACCTGTTTGCCCTTGCGGCCATTGCCAAGGCAAGGGACGAGGAAGGCCACGCCGACCGCCGCGCTGGCAATGTGGCCGACAGAATTTTTGTGCCCAACAGGGCCAATCCGTTGCCGCTGCGTGAGGGCGGGCCGGAGCTGCTCTTTTTGCAAAATGTGCGCGACAATACCCACCGCTTTGCCATTGGCCGGCACCGCCGGGCACGTCAGGGCGCGGCCCTTTCAGGTGAGCTTATGCGTTTACCGGGCATTGGCCCTGCAACGGCGCGCCTATTGTGGGACAACTTTGGCAGTGTGGAGGCCATGCGGGCCGCCAGTGTGGACGATTTGTGCAAGATTCCCGGAATCGGCCCAGCCAAGGCAGCCCTGCTGCGCGAAAAACTGCGCGGGCTCGACTGACTCTGCTCAACATCTTGCCCATGAAAAAAGCCCCGAAAGGGGCTTTATGCATTTCTGAAAAGCGGAGTAGAATAAGGGCAGAATCTATTTGCCCCAGAGCAGCAACAAGGGGTGGGCAGGCAGCAGTTCATCAAGGGGAACATCCACCTTTTGTGGGCCAGCCATGCCAGGGGCTACCTGATAGGGCTGAAAGTTGATGCGTATGCCCAAAGGCGTCAGGGTGAGGCTGGCGAAGTTTTCCGGCACGGGGTTCAGGCCCGTGCGCAGCATCTGCTCCTGCCGCATGCCGCCCAGACGTTGGGTCAGCTCCTTGTGCGACCATGCCGACATGATTGCCAGCGCGGCATCGGGATCTTCAAAAATATCCACAAGCCCAAGCCGTTGCCCGCTCACCAAACTGTAGTTGAGCGTCATTACGTCCAGATTGCCCTGCGAATTGCCGGTGTATGTCCACAGCTCAAAGGTGATGCTCAGCGCTTTGTCCGAAGGATGGCTGACAGCATACGAACACCACAGCTCAGGAACCGGGCGGTTGCTGTTAGGGTACATGCCTGACGAATTGAAGGTTTCTTCAAACGCATCGGCAATGCCGCTGGCCCATTTGCGGATGCTGGCATCAATGCTGCGCACGCCCACCGAGGGATAGCTGATGTTGATGTCTGGCTTGTCGCCCCGGTTGGTGCGCACTATCTGGTGTTCAATGACACCGGGGCGGCGTGAACCGGAAATGATGACGGCTGCCGCGTCCTTGTCGGTCTTTATCTGGCTTTGATTGTCAATAACCGGGTCTTTGGGGCCGACATTGTTGGCCGCAGAGTTGGCGGTAGAGTTGGCGGCCAGTTCAAGGGCCGGAGCGTTTACTGCCGTATCGGCGTCTGTCTGGTCTGCTGCGGAGGACAGGTTTTGCGCCATTTCGCCCTGAATAGGGGTGCCCTCCACGCCTGCCTGAAGGGCATTGACCGCAAGGGTTTCACCGTGTGCGGTGGCCTCAGGCTGGGGCGAATTATCCTTTTTGCTCTGAACGGTTACCCCGGTTTTTGATGAGCCCGCAGCCTGTAGTTCTGGCAGGCGGGCAGCAGGGGCCGCTTGCGCAGAAAGCAGCAGCGTAAAAAGCAATAGAGATACTAGGCGAGGCATATCATTCCATTAAGTGGCCATACCGACAGGCCAACGGGGGTTATGCGGCAAAGCCCGCATGCAGGCCGCAGGGGCAAGCATGCGGGCGTAGAATACAGTATTAAACCTTAAAACCTTCGCGCAGACGCAGCAGACCGCGCCAGTTGCGCAGCAGCAATACCGCTGCCAAAACCAGATATACCTGCGCAAAGAAAAAGTGCAGGCGCAGCGGGTCGTGGGCAAGCCCCAGCAGGGCTTCGAGCTGCACATCATACATGGGCGAAAGCAACTGGGCTGCAAAAAGAACAAGCAACCAGACGGCTTCGCGTACCTGTAGGCGCAGATCCACCAGCAGGGCTACGGCAAACAGTGATTGCCCGGCCGTCAGTAGTATTTCCTGAAACTGGTGGGTGTCAAGATTAATAGAGGGCGAAAGTGAGCCAAATGACGCGGCGTAGACACCGGGAATCATGCCCACGAGCAGCGTCCACTGATTGAGCTTGGACGAAAGCAGACTGCCCAGCGCCAGCGATGCGTTGCCACGCGCGGCAAACATGAGGGCAATGATAAATTCGGGCGATTCAGAGGCGATGGGCGCAAGCCACTGTACCAGCAAAAATTCGTTGATGCCAAGCAGCTTGCCGCTGGCCACCAGACTTTCGCTGAAGGGTTCGGCATTACACATGATAACCAGCGCAGAGAAAAGAAAAATCGCAATAACACTGCGCAGCCGCACTTTTTTGGCAAATTGTGCCAGCAGGGCGGCGGGGCCTTCCGGTTCTTCCTCTTCCACGGGTCTGCGGGCAATGATGCAGATGTACCAAATGTAGATGCCCAGCAGTACAAGGCCGTCAATCCATGTCAGCGAGCCTTTGAGCGGAATAAACAGGGCGTACAGGGTAGCCAGACCAAGAAAAAGCACGTCTGTTCGCTTGTCGGCGGGCAGGGATACGCCCGTGTGGAATTTGCCTGCAAATACAAGCACAATGGCCGACCAGCCCACGCCTATAAGCAGCCTGTTGGCACCTGTCATGTTGGCAATGGCGTAGTGCGAATACGCGCTCTCAGGGTGCTGGCCTGCCATCCAAGTAAAGTACATGTCCACGGCGTATTCGGGCAGAACGGCAATAAAGGCCACCACGGCCACGGCCACGGCCTGCGGAATATCCATTTGGGCAACCTCGCAGGCCCAAGTGAGCAGAAACGAAGCCCCCAGAATGGCCATGCCCGAAAGCAAAGCCACCACCAGCGGCGAAACATCGGGATGGAGAAAACGGATGCTAATGCCGGGCAGGGTCATACCAATAGCAATAATGTAAGGGCGCAAAGCGCGAATTGTCATATGTTCTCCTTAAAATAAAAAAAGACCTTGGCGTTAACGCCAAGGTCTCACTAATCGGCAGAACCGATGGCGACACCAGGCCATTGGCCATGCTGTTGATGTCGCCGGGGTTTCAAGAACCCAGTTACTCCCCTTGAACCCTCAAAATAGCGGCAGCAACGCCGCCTGTCAATGATTCAATGCGGCAAATCCGCTTTACAAGCCGTTTTGACGGGCATTTATTTGTTGCGGTTACAGCGGCACTTGCCAGCACACTGTGCTGCGGCTAGAGTGACGGGGAATAATGTGTCGGTTTTTATCGGCCAGCCTAGGAGTCTTTTTGTGAATATTACTTGCCCGCGTTGCGGTTTCAGCCGCGAATTGCCCGCCGACCGAGCGCCTTCCAAGGCCGTAATCGCCACCTGCCCCCACTGTGCATGCCGGTTCCGTTTTATGCCCGGCACTGGCGTGACTGATGTGATCTCCGAACCGCAGGAACCCGTGGTCAACGAAGAGCAGCAGGGCGCCCAGCCGCAACCTGAGGAATCTGACTATTCCCAGCCACCGCAAGGCGGCTGGCACAGCGGCGGAGACGATCCCCTGCCACCGGGGGCCATAGTTCCCGGCAGCTCTGCTCCCCGTGCTAATCCTGCTGTGGACACCGATGCCGAACCCTCCGGGCGGCGCACTGCCGCTGGCGCGGGTGAACGCAAGCTGGGGGCAAAAAAGCACGCTCAGGAAGATGGCGAAGAAAAAAACCTTGGCAATCTTTGGGGCCTGCTGGGCGGCAAAAGTATTTTTGGGCAGCGGGGCGGCAATCAGGACGACGACGTCCGCAGTCGGGATGCCGACAGGCAAAACGACCGGGATGACGACGACCGTGACGACCACAGGCCGCAAAACGGCAAGTCGCAGCGCAGTGCCTTTGGGACTGATAACGACCATGCAGATGACAGCCGCACCGCCAGTGAGGCCTACGCGCGCGAGGCTGCCCGGTTTGACAACAATGACGATGACAGCCAGCACGGGCCTGCCAACCCGTGGGATGCGGCCCCGGAGCCGGATGGCTGGATACCGGCCTTTTACCACACCTGCATGCGGGTCATGTTTGGCGCGCACAATTTTTATGAGCATGTGCGGGCAGATACCCCGCAGGTGCGGCCTTTGGTGTTTTATCTGATTATCAGCGTTATTCAGGTGATTATTGAAAGGGTGTGGTCGGGCATCTTTCTTTCGCTCATGTCGCCCAGCGCTGCCAGCGATCCTGAGCTGGAAAAAATGCTCATTCTTTTGTCGCCCCAGCTCAGCCTGCCCATGACCATTTTGATCAAAACGGGCGTTTCTGTGGTGCAGCTCTATGTGCTTACTGCCCTAATGCATTTTACCTACGGCTTTATTACCGGCAAAAGGCCAGAATTCTCTTTGGTCTTTCAGGTGGCGGCTTATGCCGCCGCGCCCTCGCTGTTGTGCATTGTGCCCTTGCTGGGCTCCATTGTGGGCTTTATATGGATGGTTGCCTGCGTGCTTGTGGGCTGCCGCACTGTGCTTAACCTTACATGGCCTCAGGCATTCATGGGCTTTGCGCCCGTGGTATTGCTGCTTGCGCCCCTCTTGTTGCAGGTGATGAAGGCCGCCCAATTCTGAGGATTGCCATGGCCCGCTTTTGGCGAAAAATTGCGCAATTCTGGCATGAATTTCGCAATTGTCGTAAATATGGCGCTATCATAAAGCCGGATTCCATCCGCGCCCAAGCTGAAGACCTTGGGCATCTTGCGGAGCTGGCCGGGCGGAGTGGTGCGCTGGCAGAAGCGGAGTCGCGCCACTTGGCGCAGCTAGGGCGGGAAATGCGCAGCCTTGTGCTCATGACCCGGCAAACAACGTTTTGCAGTATCCCGGCCAACAAGCGCCGTGATCTGTACGAAAGTTTGTCGCAGGCCAGACAAAAGCTGCTCGATTCCATGCAAAAGTCATGTCTGGCCTCGGAGAAAACGCAATGATCCTTCTTCAGAATGAACGCAGGGGCACAGGCCGGGGCTTGCAGATTTGCAGGCGCATGGCACTGGTGGCATCGCTGGTTGTGATAATGCTGCTTGGCGGCTGCGCCACGCCCCACGACGACAGCTATCAGACCGTCAATGTTACCGGCGACTTTGGCACGCCCTTTCAGGTGCAGATAAACAACTTTGTGCGCCGTCAGCCCCCGGCTATCTATGTGGCCCCGCAATCCATACTGGGGCGTAGGCCCCGCGCCCTGTTCGTGCCTCTGCGCGCCACCCAGCAGATTGCCAACCCCGTGAGCTTCAGCGAGATGCTCTCGCGGCAGGTCTGGCAGGTATGGCTTTCGCTCAATGCATTTCAGGCGTTGGAATACGCCCCGCAGGGTGCGCCCTTTGAGCCCTCGCGCGCCATTGCCCTTGCCCGCCAAAAGGGGGCAGAAATGGTTGTGGGCGGCTATATCAATCATTATATGGATGGCGGTACAGGCGGCACCAGCTCAATTTCGCTGGCCATTGAAGTGTACGATGCCCGTTCCGGCGCCCTGCTGTGGTCAATGGCTCAGGGCGGCATGATGGAAGCCCGTCAGGTGCACGACTTTTATCTTTTCTCCATACGAGAGCGTAACCCTGGTGACCCCTCTGGTTTTATTGCCCGTTCGTTGGCATGGGACATGGGGCGCGAGGTTCTGGCATGGGTAGACCCCTCATCCAAAGAAAAATCGTTTTTTGACACCATATTTGGCAGCAAGGCTTTTTAGCCTGTGCCGCACCTGTTGAGTAGGCTTGGCCCGCACTGAGGGGCTGGGCCTGCTCAAATAAATTTAAATTTTCTGCCCTCTATAACTCGCGATTGTGATTTTTTAAACAATCGCGGCTAGGGGGCATTTTTATTATGCTTTTCAGCGTGCTATAGGGCGAAATTGCGGGCTGGCGGCGCAGGGGGCAGGGCCGTGTGCCGAGCCTTGTATATTTCATCCGCTAAGGAAAAAGCTCTGTTTGACGAAGCCCTTGTCACAGGTTAAGTATTGATAAATACTAGGGCTGTTCACTTCGTCACAAGCTGCCTGCCTTTATGGCGGGGCTGGCAAAGGCTGCATTTTTTGTGTCTTTGTTTGCCCGAAAGCAGAAAGTGGTGTAAAAGCAGTTCCTTGCCGATTATTCCCCATGTTGGGCAACGTGTAAGGGAAACGGCAGAAAGGAGTTTAGCCGTGTGCGCTAAGATGCAAGGTATTTATTTTGACAAGCAGGACAGAGACATACTGGCCTTGGTCAACCGAATTCTGGAATCCGACGGAAAACAGTCGGACACATTCTTGTTTGACCCCAGTCTGCACCCCCATGGTATCAAGGAACTGGTGGCTACGCCCGTTTCGCGCATGGCGTATGCGGTCATAAACCTGCTGCGCAACCTTCAGGCCGGGCGCACTCAGGCTCGCGACCGTCTGCTTGCCCTGAAAACCTTGTACGACGAAGTGCTCAACAGCGCACACTCTGCCCTGCGGCGCAACACGGCGCGCGCGCTCATGCAGATTATGAAAAGCATGGTGCGTGCCCACGGCAACCAGCTTGAGCAGCTTAAGCTGGCCCATGATTTTAGGCGTACCGTGCAGGGTACCCCCCGCGTGGTGCGGCGCATGCTTGCCCGATACCATCTGCCAGAAATGCCCGAAAGCTGGAACCAGCTGGCCTTTGACGACCATGTGTACGATGCCAATACCAAGGGCCGCAAAACCCCCACGCATTTGATTATGGATGC
>CAYPRZ010000077.1:0-12644 GCA_964413315.1 uncultured Desulfovibrio sp.
CGGGGCCAGCAAGCAGAAGATGTTTTATCTGCCTGAAGCGCACAACGACTTTATTATGGCCGTGCTTGCAGAAGAAATGGGATTTGTGGGCGTAACCTTTGTGATGGTGCTGTTTGCGCTGCTTTTTTGGCGCTGTTACAAAATCATCATGGGGCAGCGCAATCTGCGCGACCGCTTTACCGCATTTGGTATCACAACCATTCTTGCCATGGGCTCGGTGATGAACCTTGCCGTGGTTATGGGTGTGGCCCCGCCCAAGGGCGTGCCCATGCCCCTTATGAGTTACGGCGGCAGTAACCTTTTGGCCACCATGCTGTGCGTGGGGCTGCTTATGAATTTTTCACGAACGGCGGACACATGGACAACATCCTCCTGACAACCGGCGGCACTGGCGGGCATATCTTTCCGGCATTGGCTGTGGCAGAGGAATTGCGGCGTCGCAATCCCAATGCCAATTTGCTGTTTGTGGGTTCGCTGTACGGGCCGGAAGAACGGTTGATGCGTCAGGCGGGTATTCCCTTTGAGGGGCTGCCCGTGCGCGGTCTGCTGGGCCGTGGCTTTAAGGCGGTGGGCGCTGGTGCGCAGATGGCTTTGGCTGTTGCCAAGGCCGTTGGTATTATTCGCCGTTTCAAACCCGATGTTGTGGCTGGCTTTGGCGGGTATGCGGCCTTTGCGCCCATGCTGGCGGCCCGTTTGATGGGCGTGCCCGGCGTGTTGCACGAGCAGAACGCTATTGCCGGGGCCAGCAACCGCTTTTTGGCCCGCATTGCACGACGTGTTTGTATTTCGTTGCCCAACACCAGCGGTTTTGACATGAAAAAATGCGTGTTCACCGGCAACCCTGTGCGCGCCGCAGTAACCGCAGTGGGCCAGCTTAGCCGCCAGCGGCAAAGCCGCCGTCTGCTTGTCATGGGTGGCTCGCAGGGTGCACACGCGCTCAACGCATTTATGCTGGATAATCTGGCCGAATTTCGTGGTGCCGGGGTGGAGATTCGCCACCAGACCGGTGTTACCGACGAGGGCAGAGTGCGCGCGGCCTACGTGGCTGCGGGTTACGCGCCCGAATGTGTATCTGCCTTTATTGACGATATGGCCGGGGCCTATGCTTGGGCCGACGTGGCCCTATGCCGCGCTGGGGCCAGCACCGTGGCGGAGCTTTGCGCCGCTGGTTTGCCTTCGGTTCTTGTTCCTTTTCCCTATGCCATTCATGATCACCAGACCCGCAACGCCGAGGTGCTGACGCGCAGCGGTGCAGCCGTGCTTGTGCCAGAAGGCAGCATGGCTGTGCAGCACATGTCGGACATTCTGTTGCGGCTTTTAAGCATGCCCGGCGAGCGTGAGCCCATGGCCGCCGCAGCGCTTTCTGCTGCCAGGCCCGATGCGGCGGCGCGCGTGGTAGCCGTTCTGGAAGAAACAGCGTAATTCAACAACCCCGGTGCGGATAATCTGCGCCGGGGAGCGATATTTGCGGGAAAATTCAACCCTCCAAATTATCTAGACTTTTTTTAAAGGTACAGCATGAACAGCAAGATTCGGCGTATTCATATGGTTGGCATTGGCGGCGCGGGCATGAGCGGCATTGCCGAGGTTCTTCTCAATCAGGGCTACGAGGTTTCTGGCTCGGACATGAGTGATTCTGCCGTTGTGCGGCATTTGCGTGAGCTTGGCGCACACGTTGCCGTGGGCCACGCTGCGGAAAATGTGGGTGACGTGCAGGTGCTGGTAAAATCTACCGCCATCAACGACGAAAATCCTGAACTGGTGGAAGCCCGCCGTCGTAACATAGCCATTATTCCCCGCGCAGAAATGCTGGCCGAACTCATGCGTTTGCGGCAGGGCATTGCCATTGCAGGTACCCACGGCAAAACCACCACCACATCGCTCACGGCCTCCATCTTTGATACGGCAGGTTTTGACCCTACGGTCATCATCGGCGGTAGGCTCAATGCATACGGAACCAACGCCCATCTTGGGCATGGCGAATATCTGATAGCCGAAGCTGACGAATCTGACGGCTCATTTCTCTGCCTTTTGCCCATCATCAATGTTGTTACCAATGTGGACGAAGACCATCTGGACCACTACAAAACCCGCGCGGCCATTGATGAAGCCTTTGTGAAGTTTATGAACAACGTGCCTTTTTACGGCCTGAACATTGTTTGCGGTGACGACCCCGGCGTGCGCGCGCTGCTTTCGCGTGTTAAGCGGCCCGTGCTGACCTACGGTTTTGCCGAGGACAACGTGTTGCGTGCCGTGCCGCTTGAGTGCGGGGTTCGCAACAATTTTGAGGTCTGGCGTAGCGGGGTCAAGCTTGGTCAGGTCAGTCTGCCCCAGCCGGGCCGCCACAACATGCTCAATGCCCTTGCGGCTATTGGCGCGGCCATGGAAGTGGACATCAGCTTTGAAAAATGCGCTGAGGGCCTCAATGGTTTTGGCGGCGTGGGGCGGCGTTTTGAATTCAAGGGCGAAAAAGGCGGCGTGACCGTGGTTGACGACTACGGGCATCACCCGGCTGAAATTGCGGCCACGCTGGCTACTGCGCGTCAGGTATTTCCCGGTCGGCGCATTATTGCGGCCTTTCAGCCGCACCGTTTTAGCCGCACTCAGGCCCATTTTGGCGAGTTCTGCAAGGTTTTTGACAATGTGGATCAGCTGCTGCTTACAGAAATTTATGCAGCTTCTGAAAAGCCCATTCCCGGTGTGTCGGGGCAGAGCCTTGCTCAGGGGATTCGTCAGATTTCCACCACGCCGGTGGAGTATTTTCAGACGCTGAACGACCTTGCCGCAGGTTTGCACGGAATTTTGAAAGAAGGCGACGTGCTGCTTACCTTGGGTGCTGGCAGCATTACCCGCCTTGGCCCCGCGTGGCTAGAGGGTCAAAACCATGCGTGAGATGCCCGCCCCCTTTCTTGCCCCACGCACCACACTGCGCATAGGCGGAACCGCCATTGCCGAGCTGGTGCTTGAGCGGCATGAAGACCTTTATCTACTACCAGATAAACTCAAGGCGCTTGGTGGCAAACCGCTGGTATTGGGTGCTGGTAGCAATATTCTTGCACACGATGGCGAGCTGCCGCTTGTGCTTATACGCCCTTTTTTCAGCTCTGGGCCGGAGATTGTGGGTGAGCATGAGGGCAAGATTCTTGTGCGGGCTGGCGCTGGTGTTCCCATGGCGCGATTGTTGCGTTTTTGCGCTGTAAACGGGCTTAGCGGGCTTGAGGGACTGGTGGGCATACCCGGCAGCGTAGGCGGGGCCGTTGCCATGAATGCGGGCTCGCACGGCACTGAAACCTGCAAAAATATTTATAACATACAGGCATTTGTTGATAACAACATTCAGCGTATCAGCGTAGACTCACTGCAATACGGTTATCGCACCCTCCGTATCAACGGGAAAAAGAATGATTTTATCGTCTTGGAAGCCACATTTGGCTTGACCGTAGGTGAAAGGGATGGCATCTGTAATTGCATGCGTCACAACTTTTTTAAGAAAAAGTCTAAACAACCTGTGACGGCTTGGAGCGCGGGGTGCGTGTTCAAAAATCCCTCGCCAGAAATGTCTGCCGGTAAGCTGCTTGATGAAGCTGGCTTTAAGGGCAGAAAGCTTGGGGGAATGGCTTTTTCGTCCCTGCACGCAAATTTTTTGATTAACGAAGGCAAGGGTAGCGCCACGGCAGCCTTGGCCCTGTTGCAAGAGGCCAAAGAAGCTGTGCGGCAACGGTTCGGCATTGAGCTTGAGCCGGAGGTCAGGATAGTGCCATGCCCCTTGCCCTGAAAAAGAGCGGTAGAAAAGCCCGCAATTCTTATACCCGGGCATCTGCGCCAGCAAAAAAAAGCAGCGGCGGCAGAGGGTCGGGGGTTAGACTTGGGGGAACTGTTGCGGGCATTTTTAAAAGGCTCAGGGGTTTTAGCGGCCTCAAAAGCCTTGCGGCGCTTACCGTTCTGCTTGCCTGTTTTGGTCTGATTATTGCGGGCGTGTGCTATTCGTCGCTGTGGCTCTACAACAAGGCCATAACAAGCGATTTTTTCACCACCCGCCATGTTGACGTGACTGGCAATGTGCGGCTCTCGCACGATATGGTGCTGCAATACGGCGGCATACGCGAGGGCGACAACAGCCTTGCCGTCAGCATTGCCAAGGTTGAACGAAATTTGCGCAAAACGCCATGGGTGGAAGAAGCCTCTGTAAAAAGGCTGCTGCCCGACAGGTTTGTGATCAGGCTCAAGGAGCGTTTGCCTTCATTTTGGGTGCACAAGGATGGAGTGCTGTATTACGCCAACGATCTTGGCGAAATTATAGCCCCGGTAGAAAGCAAAAACTTTCTTTCGCTGCCCACCCTGCGTGTTGATCCCGGTGCAGAAGACGCCCTGCCGTATCTGATGCGCCTGATGAAAGGCATGCAAACCGGTTTGCTGCCCATTGAGGCTGGCGCGGTTTCGTCTATCAGCGTTAGCCCCGGCAAAGGTATTGAAATTTATCTAGAAGATAGGGAAATGCGGCTTTCCATCGCAACAGACGATTGGGAAGGCAACCTTTCCCGGTTAAGTTTGACCCTTGGCGATCTGGCCCGAAGGCACGAACTGCGCAATGTACGCGAGATTCGTTCTGTTAACGGCAATGTTTGGGTTTTACTTAACCAGCCAGCGTAAAAAACTTGCGGCATTTGCCCACGGGGGTGTTGCCGTGACCCGGAGACAGGTGTTTTGAGGAGAATGGCATGAATAAATCCGAGCTCATCGTTGGCCTTGACATCGGCACCACAAAGATCTGCGCTGTGGTGGGTGAACTGTCGGAGTCGGGTCTTGTAGATGTGGTGGGCATCGGAACCAGTGTTTCTACTGGTTTGCGCAAGGGCGTTGTGGTCAACATAGAGCAGACTGTCCAGTCTATCCGCAAGGCTGTGGAAGACGCAGAGCTCATGGCTGGCTGCGAGATACATTCTGTGTACGTTGGCATTGCCGGCAGCCATATTATGGGCATCAACAGCCACGGTGTCATTGCCGTTAAGGGCGGCGAGGTTGCACAGCGCGATATAGAGCGCGCCCTCGATGCTGCCAGAGCTGTGGCCATACCTGCCGACCGCGAGGTTATCCATATTCTGCCTCAGGAATATATAGTTGATAACCAGCGCGGCATTGCCGACCCGCTCGGCATGGCTGGCGTGCGCCTAGAAGTAAAGGTGCACATTGTTACCGGCGCTGTTTCTTCTGCGCAAAATATTGTGCGCTCGTGCCACCGCAGCCAACTTGAAGTGGCCGACATTGCCCTTGAATCGCTGGCCTCGGCCAAGGCCGTGCTGACCGAAGAAGAACGCGAAATCGGCGTTGCCCTTGTTGACCTTGGCGGCGGCACTACCGATATTGCCGTTTTTGCCAACGATGCCATCAAACACACTGCTGTTCTGGCGCTTGGCGGGCAAAATCTCTCTAACGACATTGCCTTTGGTCTGCGTACGCCCATTGCATCTGCCGAAAAAATCAAGCTCAAATACGGCTGCGCACTTGCCGACCTTGTTCGCAACGACGAATTTATTGAAGTTCCCAGTGTGGGCGGGCGCGAACCGCGCCGCCTTTCGCGTCAGGTGCTGGCCGAAATATGCGAACCCCGCATGGAAGAAATTCTTTACCTTGTTGATCAGACCCTTGTGCGTTCTGGCTACAAAGACATGATTGGCGCTGGTGTGGTGCTTACGGGCGGCACGGCGCTTATCGAAGGCTGCCAAGAACTGGGTGAGCAGATTTTTAATCTGCCCACGCGCATTGGTTACCCGCGCAACATCGGGGGGCTCAAAGACGTGGTTAACAGTCCCAAGTTTTCCACTGCAGTAGGCCTGTTGCGTTACGGCGCAGAAAAAGAACTTTCTGGGCAGAAAAAATTTACCACCCGTAGCGAAAGTGGCGTTTTTGATGGCGTTCTTTCGCGTATGAAAAAGTGGTTTGCGGACATTTCATAACAACCTCAAGCGGGCATTTGAGGATAGCACAGAGGAGAGGTGTAATGGCTCAGTCTATCGTTGATGATATCGATACCTCGTTGGCCAGCAATGCCAAGATTAAAGTTATTGGCGTAGGTGGCGGCGGCGGTAACGCTGTGCAAAACATGATTGCATCTGGCTTGCGCGGCGTGCAGTTTGTTTGCGCCAACACCGACGTTCAGGCGCTGAACAAAAGCGGCGCTTCCGTTAAGGTGCAGCTGGGCGAAAAGCTTACCAAGGGTCTTGGCGCTGGCGCCAACCCCTCCATTGGCCGTGAGGCCGCTGTGGAAAGCGTGGGCAGTATTCGTGAGGCCATCGGCGATGCCGACATGGTTTTTGTTACCGCTGGCATGGGCGGCGGCACCGGCACCGGCGCGGCCCCTGTGGTAGCCCAGGCTGCCAAGGAAATGGGCGCGCTTACTGTGGGCGTTGTGACCAAGCCCTTCAGCTTTGAAGGGGCCAAGCGCAAGCGCGCCGCCGAAGCTGGCCTTGAAGAATTTAAGCAGCATGTGGACTGCCTGATCACCATTCCCAACGACCGTTTGCTTGCCTTTGCTCCCAAAAAAGCGCCTTTTTCTGAAATGCTTCAGAAAGCCAACGATGTGCTGTACTACGCCGTCAAAGGTATCTCGGACGTGATTGTGGGCGAAGGCCTCATCAACCTTGACTTTGCAGACGTGCGCACCACCATGGCCGAAGCCGGTATGGCCCTTATGGGTACGGGCATTGCCTCTGGTGAAAACCGCGCCCGCGAGGCCGCACAGCGCGCCATTATGAGCCCCCTGCTCGAAGATGTTTCGCTTGAGAGCGCCAAGGCTGTGCTTTACAACATCACCGCCCCCACCGACATCACCGCTGACGAAATTGCCGAAATTGGCGAAATCATTGGCGACGCCACCCCCGAAGATGCCAACATCATCTTTGGTGTTGTGTTTGACGACAATATCGGTGACGAAATTCGCCTTACCGTCATTGCCACCGGCATTGATTCGCCCCAGTTCGTCCAGCCCGTGCAGGTTCCTGCCGCCACGGTTACCAACTTCCGTAAGCCTGGGCCCGATGCCGTGGTTGCCGAATCGCGCCGCGCCACCTCGCGTCTTTCGCAGCAGGGCATGATGGAAGAACAGGAACGCGGCGAATCGCGTTTGCCCCAGTCTTCCCGCCGCTCTGAGGTGGAACGCTGGTACGATGAAAACAGCAGCCGTCCTTCGTATTTGCAAAAGCGTGAGGTTGTGGGCCAGCCGCGCCGCCGTGCGCACAATCCCGGCCACGAAGACTTCACCTATGACGAGGACGATTTTGAAATTCCTACCTTCATCCGCACTCAGGCCGACTAGCATAGCCGTTGCCTGAGCGCACGGGGCAACCATGCTTGCCCTAGTGAAGGCTCAATATTTTCAGGGCTTGCCTCTTCGGCCCTGAAATGCCCGCCGGGAGGCCCATTGGGGGCCTCCCAGAGTGGGGCTTGAAAGTCCGCTATAGTCCGTGAAACTTCGGTTTTGCGGACTTTTTTGTTGCAAACCTGTCCGCTGTGTTCACAAAGATTCCAAGTTGTCGCCAAGGCCAAAGGCCGCTTGCGCATGATAGGGCCCCATGCATACAAGGGCATCCTTGTTTTTCGCATTTGTGATGCTCTTTGCAGGGACTTACGCATTGCCAAACATGTGGATGCAATAGTAGCGTGATATATGTGCTGAACTTGAGCGTTGCGTACTGCCTTGTGCAGAGTGAGTGATAAAATCTTGCTGCCAGCTATGGCATAACCTCACCAAAGTATCGATGGTAAACTCTGGGGGGATGCTTTGTCGGTTGGAGTGCCTATACGTAGTCCATCCTTATTTTTGCTTAAATGCATGTCTTCAAGTGTTTTGAAGCCGGGCCGAGGTACGTGCCCTTCATATTTCACGCTTGCCAACTTTTTCCACTGACGGTGAAAACCCATGAGCAAAAAGACTCTGCATATTCTGTGGGTGAACGATAATCCCATCACTGCTGAGAATATGGTTTTCATGTATGCGACCAACTCCCTGCTGCAAGGCTGGTGGAAGAAGGTGCATTTGATTATTTGGGGTGCAACGGTAAAGCTGATTTGTGATGATACCAAGTTGCAGGAACTTCTCAAAAAATTCCACAATGCTGGTGGGCATGTTTCTGCTTGCAAAAGATGCGCAGAAAATCTTGGCTGTCTTGAGCAGATCGAAAAGGTAGAAGGCGTTGACGAGGTCTTTTACATTGGGGAAGCTTTTACAAAAATTCTTAAGGATGACGAAAAGCTTCTTACCGTCTAACCCCAATATCTATCCGCAATATATGCCCAATATTTATCGCTTTTCACGTGGCCCAATTATCTTGGCCTTGTAAGAGGTTCCCTTTTTGCCAGAATGTATGGAGGCCAATAGATGCAGCCGTGTGGTTTACAAACAAGGCGTAGCTCATGGGCGGTTGTTCATGGAATTTAGTCGGCTACTGACAAATTTGCGATCCATGTTTTTGCCGCAGCGCCGCAACACCTGTCCGCACTGCGGGGGCATCCGTTGCATTGGCGCATGTCAGTTCAGCGCCCCTGATTCTGGTTCTGAGCCCCAACAGGCCAGTGAAAAGCCGCAGACGCCTAACACTTCTATAAATCAGAAGGAATAGGGCAAACTTGCCCATAAAAAAAGCCGCTGTTTGCACAGCGGCTTTTTTTATATGGAAATTTGTAGTCTACCAGCGGCGGGGCGCGGGGCGACGTTCTTCAGCCTGATTGATGCGCAGGGTACGGCCGCCGAAATCAACGCCGTTCAGGGCTTCAATGGCCTTGTGGGCATCGGCTTCGTCCATTTCGACAAAACCAAAGCCACGGGGACGGCCGGTTTCGCGGTCCATAATCAGCTTGACGGAAAGGGGATCGCCGTAGGGGGCAAACAGGGCTTCAACGCCTTCCTGAGTAGCGGAAAAGGGCAGATTGCCGACATAAATGGAAACAGCCATAACGACTCCGTTGTTGAGGTGGGTAAACTTTCCGCTTGAAGCCTTACCCACGCAAAGTCTCTGGCAAAAAGAAATACTGCACCCTATGAATAATGCCGAACACTACTGTCATGCGGCAATGTCGTCAAGGGGTATCTGTAATGACGCGTGTTTTGATAGTCAAAATGATTAATACAACTGAACTGGTAGTGTTAAGCAGATTTTTATAGAGCACGAGTGACTGGCATTAGGGATAGATGCAGCGCTCACTGAGTTGGGAGTGGTTGGTCTTAACTGCAAAAGGCCGGTATTACCGGCCTTTTTGACAGCAAGAATTTAGATAGCCTGCGTCTTTTTCTTGGCAGTGGGCTTCTTTGCCTTGGCGGGAGCCTTGGCAGAGGCCTTTTTTGCTTTGGCAGGTGCTTTGGCTTTGCTGGCCTTGGGGGCCTTGGTTCCACTGGCAACAGCCGGGGTGGTCTTTGCAGCATTGGCTTCGGTGCTGATCCAGCAGGGGGCAGTGATCAGCGAAAGAGCCATTGCAGCCAAAATGAGCTTTTTCATATTTGTATCCGTTTCTTCTGGTTATGCCACATTTACAACAATATGGCTGTACGTCTATGGCATGAGCGGCGGCTGGACGCAATAGTAAATTTTAGCCTACGCAGCCGCGCATTTGCGGGTATTTATCTGTTAACGCTATTTGCTTGCGCAGCAGTTGTAATGCTGAGCGGCAAATGTTGACAAAAATGCAGCTAGAATGATTTAAGAAAAAGCTGCGCCGCAAGCCTTGCCGGGCCGTTGCCAATGCCTGCGCCAAGAGTGTGCCAACCGTGCCTAAGCTCGCTAGCGGCCTTGATGCAGCCTTGCCCGTACCCCATGTGGTGCTGTTTTAATCATCTATTACACAAAGAGTGGACATGGCCTTTTTTGCCCCACGTGACGTTAAGACAACGTTAGTATGCCCCACCTGCGGTGCCCCCTTACACATAGCCCGCACCTGCCACGAAGTGTACATGCACTGTTTGGCCTGCAAGGCGCAGTTTCCGCTTCAGGATTATATCCGTCAGGCCGATGAAGCCATGGAGCATTTTTTGGAGAACGTATACTGCAATCGCATTTAACGTACTGTTTTATAGTTGGCCGCACATCTGTGAGGCAGCAGGGTTTGTGACTGCCCTTACCGTGCAGGCTTGTTGCCCGCCATGTGCCGTGCCAGCTCTCTGGCTGCCGCCATGCCGCTGGCCCAAGCCCAGTGCAGGTTATAGCCGCCTAGCAGGCCTGTGACGTCGAGCAGTTCGCCCACCACAAACAGATTTTCACACACACGGCTGCGCATGGTTTTGGGGTCTACTTCGTCGGTATTAACACCGCCGCAGCAGGCCTCTGCCTTTTTGAGCCCCGCTGTGGCGCTTGGCGTGATACTGTACTTTTGCACGGCATCCACAATGGCAAGCCGGGCTGCACGCGAAAGCTCTGCCGCCTTGCGCCGCGCCCATTCTTCCGGCAGCAGGGCATCCACAAGACGCTGGGGCAGATGGCGGGCCAGCAGGGCTCTGGGCGTCTGCTTGCCGGTCTGCGGCGAATCGAGCAGGGCGGCAACATCCTGTGAAGGCAAAAAATTTAAGGTCAGGGCCGCGCCCTGAATCCAGTAGAGCGAAGCCTTGAGCGCTGCGGGGCCGCTGAGTCCATCGTGGGTAAAGAGCAGGTCGTCCTGCCACTGGTGCTGTCCCAAGGTGATGCATACCGGCAGGCTTATGCCCGTAAGGCTCAGCAGGGGCGAGTCGTCAGCCAGTTTTAATGGTGCAAGGGCCGCACGGGGTGGAATGACTGTGTGCCCCAGTTCTGCCGCCAGCCGAAAGCCCGCGCCGCTGCCGCCAGCCTGCGGCCATGCGGGAGTACCCAAGGCCAGCACCAGCGCCTTGCCCTGCCACGTGCCGCCGTCTGTTTGTACGCGAAAGCCATCGCCGTGGGTCTGTACGCCTGTGACCGCAGTATTGCAGGCAATGTGGCAACCATGCTTGCGGCAGTCGTCCACCAAGGCCCTCACCATGCGTTGCGCAGGAACAGTCAAAAACAGTTGCCCGTGGGTGCGTTCTTCAAAAGGCAGGTTCCACTCGCGCACAAGGTGCAGCATGCTCTCAGGCGTGAACCCCTTAAGGGCCGCAGCACAAAATGCATTGCCCTTGCTGCCCTCGCAGCGGTAATCGTGCGGGCTCACCGTGCGATTGGTAAAATTGGCCTTGCCGCCGCCGCTTACGGCCAGTTTGCGCCCCGGCACGGGGCCGCGCTCAAGCAACACAACACTCAGACCGCTGGCGGCAGCGTGGCGCGCGCACATAAGGCCCGCTGCGCCCGCACCCAGTATCAGCACATCGGCGCTGGTGGGGCCGGTATAGGCCTTGGCTTTCTGAGCAGCGCGGTGGCTTTCAGGCGCGGCATTGGGTACGTTGCGCAAGCCGTCACTGGCATTTGCTGTATGGTTGTTGGCGTTTTTGTGGTTGCGAGAATCCGCATCTGGTGTGCCCCTTTGGGGCTCCGTTTGGGCAAATGCCTGACGTGCGGGATTTGACAGAAATTTACGCGCGGCGTTATTTTGTGGGGCTTTGTTGTGCATGTGGCCAAGGTATACGAGGCTCTGGCGGCTGCCAAGCCCTGTTTGAGAGCAAAATTTCCTTGCCCGTATTGTCTGTATGTGGCCGCTGCATTGCCGCTGCCCGACCATACCATTTAACCGAGATTGCCAATGCCTGTTATTGCTTCACTGTATTCTGCGCCGTGGTGCGTGCGCAATGGTCATGCAAACACCATGTGGCCGGTGCTGTTTCGCGAGCGGCCAGCGGTTTCTGCCAATGTGCTGCGGGTGCGTATTGATACGCCTGACGGCGATTTTCTTGATGTGGACCAGCACCCCACCTGCGGCAATGGTGAGGCAGAAAAGCCCTTTGGGCAGGGGCGCGGTATTGCCGTGGTTTCGCACGGGCTGGAGGGCAACAGCCGCCGCAAGTATGTGCTGGGCATGACCAACACCCTCCGGGCAGCCGGATTTGACGTGCTGGCCTGGAACATGCGCTCATGCTCTGGCGTGAGCAACCGCACAGCACGCCTGTACCACATGGGTGAAACTGAAGATTTGGCAACCGTGGTGCGCCATGCCGAGCAGTTTGACCGGCCTATTCTGCTGGCTGGTTTTAGCATGGGCGGCAACCAGATTTGCCGGTATCTGGGCCGGGGGACGGTATCGCCCAAGGTTAAGGCGGCTGTGGTTGTGTCTGTGCCGTGTGATTTGGCCGCTGCCGCGCCAGTGATGGATGGCCCGGCATGTCGCATCTACATGGAGTATTTTTTGCGTACCCTGCGCAAAAAAGTGCGCGAAAAGGCCGAGCGTTTTTCCTCGTACCCATCGGTGGAGGGCGTGGAAAAAATCCATACTTTTGCGGAATTTGACGAGCGTTTTACCGCCCCTGCCTTTGGCTTTGCCTCTGCCCGCGACTACTGGCAAAAAAACACGGTGCTGCCCGACCTGCCGCATATCGCCGTACCAACCCTGTTGCTTATGGCGGCAGATGATCCATTTTGCGCGCCCTCGTGCTATCCGTGGCAGGTGGCAGAGCAGAGCAAGAACCTGCATCTGGAAGTTGCCCCCCACGGCGGGCATGTGGGCTTTGTGCAGCACAAGCAGGAATACTACAGCGAACAGCGCGCGCGTGAATTTGTGCA
>CAYPRZ010000078.1:0-12378 GCA_964413315.1 uncultured Desulfovibrio sp.
TTTCAGTACGCCGGTGTGGCCCGCCGCGACTGCACGGGCATAGTGCAGATAGGCTATTCGCCCCGCCGCCTCATGGATGCCCTGCGCGCCGCCGCAGTGAACGAAATAGCCCCCCGCTACCATATTGGTTCCAACGGCTTTATGGCCATTGCCATTTACGGGGCCGTTATCAGTACTGGCAACGAACCCGCCGTACCCGTGGGGGCCAGCGTGCGCAGCCTTGGGCTGGTGCAACCAGCTGCCAGCGCGGGCGTGGTGACCATTCTTGGCAAGCAGTATCTGTGTCAAAGCCTGAAGGCTGACGACTACACCCTGTTTGCCCTGCTGCCACGAAACGAGGTCTTTTTTTCGCGCGACAGCATGCTGCTGTATATTGCGGCCTGCAATATAGTGCTGTTTGCCCTTGTTTTCTGGATGGTTTCACACTTGGTCAAAAGACTGGTCATCAACGATATGTACCGCGTCAACGACGACCTGAAAAAAATCACCTCTGGCAATCTCGATGTGGTGCTCAACGAGCGCACCACCCCGGAATTTGGCATGCTCTCAGACGGCATTAATAAAACCGTCCATAGCCTCAAACAGGCCATCTCTACCGCAGCGGGCAGAATAGATGCCGAGCTGGAATTTGCGCGGGCCATTCAGTGCTCTTCGCTGCCAAGCGTTTTTCCCGCGTATCCTGAACGGGAAGACTTTGATATTTTTGCCGTTATGCGCGCAGCCAAGGTAGTGGGCGGCGATTTTTACGACTTTTATCTGCGCGATAAAAACCAGCTGGTCATTGTGGTGGCCGATGTGGCAGACAAGGGCATTGGCGCCGCCCTGTTTATGATGACATCCAAAACCCTCATCAAAAGCCTTGCGGAATCAGGCCTTTCACCGGCAGAAATCTTCACTCAGGCCAACAGGCGTATCAGCGCCCACAATGATCAGGATATTTTTCTCACCGCTTTTCTGGGGGTGCTTGACCTCACCACTGGGCGGCTGGTGTGCGCCAACGCCGGGCATGAGCATCCGCTCATTTACAGAAGGCAGGATGAGCACTACTCGTGGCTTGAGGCAGGGCACGGCCTGCCCCTTGGGGCCATAGACACATCCCGCTATCAGGAAAAGGCCTTTCAACTTACCCCCGGCGACCGTCTGCTGCTCTACACCGATGGCGTGAGCGAGGCAGAAAACAGGCAGGGCACACGGCTGGGTCTTAGCGGTATAGAAAACGCAGTGCGCGCAACGGAGAGCATGAGTGCGGAACAGACCGTGCTTACCCTGCTGCAACATGTGGATGATTTTTCCGCCGGGGTGGAACAGGCAGACGACATTACCATTCTGGCGCTGGAATTTCTTGGTCTGGCATGGGATGAACTGCTGGTGAGCGCAGACGATGCCCACATTGAATCACTGTTGGCTTTTCTGGAAGAAAAACTGCGGGCAGCCCAGTGCCCCGCCAAGGTTTTGCCCCTGCTGCTTGTGGCGGCAGAAGAAGTGTTTACCAACATCGCCCACTATGCCTACGCCCCAGAGCAGGGCACGGTGCTGCTGCGCTGCCGCGTGCGGCCCACGCCGTTTCAGGTTGTTTTGCAGTTTCAGGACAGTGGCCGCCCCTTTAACCCCCTGCACAAGCCGGGGCCAGACATAACCTTGCCCGCAGAAAAGCGCGATGAAGGCGGCCTTGGCATAGCCATGGTGCGCAGAATCATGACCAGAATGGAATATACGCGCACTGCGGATGGAAAAAACATCCTCACTCTGTGGAAGCAGCACGAAGCCTGACCATACAGAGCCGAATCATTGAGGGCCGAATCATGAATGGCCTGATCAAATAGGCCAGACCTACCCCGCACGCAGCATACGCCACAGGTTTCACCCCAAGGCGGCAAGGAGCATACCATGAGCACCAAGAAGGCCATCATTCAGGCCGTTACAGAATTCCTTGCCCCGCTCTTTGGCCCCGCCACAG
Organism: uncultured Desulfovibrio sp.; assembly: GCA_964413315.1. GTDB lineage: Bacteria > Desulfobacterota > Desulfovibrionia > Desulfovibrionales > Desulfovibrionaceae > Desulfovibrio. The sequence continues at coordinate 1,958 of CAYPRZ010000078.1, forward strand.
AGATTCTTGACGATGACTACACCAGAGAAAATTTTGACGACATTGCCGAGATGAACGGCAAGCGCTTTATGCTGCGCATTGCCCTTACTGACCGTGCAGAAGACGAAGTGTACATGTTTCGGGCCATTCCTTTTACAGAGACAGAGCAGCGCATTGCCAGCAACATTTTAGATGAGTGGCAAAAAATATTCACCACACCTAATCTAGTTGATTACGCCGCTGTGTGCATACGGCAGGCGCAAATCATCGGCATTGCCAAAATACTTTCGCCAGCGCGCCACGCTACGGTGCTGGGCATACTGAATCTGCTGTCCTTCTGGTCAAGCGAAACCTATGAAGGCGACAAAATTTCCTTTTCTGTGGCCATTGACGAAGACGACCAGCGCGCGGCCCAAGTGAATTTTTTTGATATTTGCAAAGAGGACTACGCCAAGGTTCTTACCTCTGGCAGCGATACCCTGCTTGTGTGCAATGCAGAAGGCGGCATAACCGCTTACTGCGAGGCCGCCATGCCTGACGAGGCAGAGGCAGCGCATGTTTACGCCCCCCTGCCCTTTTTGCCCGTGGCCTACTGGACATCGCAACACCGCTGCACCTTTTGCCTGAGCAGAAACGGCGACATACTTATCTTCAAGAACAGGCAGCTCTTTTTTGCCAAACGCCGAGGCAAATGGCTGCATTTTTCGCATCAGGCCTACCTTGCCGAGCTGGGCTTTCAGGCGCAGGGCAACAGCCGCAGCACCATTGAGGCCCTGTACCTCAGCATGCTCGACGTGTCATTCAGGCGCAAGGGAGCCTGTATCGGCTTTTTTCGCAAAGATGCCGTTACCCCTTGGATGATCAACGAGCGCAGAAACCAGCGCATCGGCCAAAACATTTCGCAGGACGAACTGGTGTGCCTTTCGCAAACCAGACTGCACAGCTACCTTGAAGAAATTGTGAGCCAAGGCGACATGCTGGCACACAAGGGCAGCAGCAAAACAGCCCTCTTGCGCTCAGCCCTGCCAAGCACAAATTTTGCCCACATTCCGCGCAAGCTGCGGGCCGAGCTTCTATCTATTGATGGAGCAACACTGGTGTTTGACGACGGCAGCATTTTTGCCGTGGGGGCCATACTTAAAATACCGGGCGGCAGCAGCAGCGGCGGGCGCAAGGCGGCAGCCCTTACCCTTGCAGAGCACGGCATAGGCATAAAGGTTTCCAACGACGGGCACATCACCGCTTGGAGCCGCCGCGCAGAAGACGGCCAGGCCCTGTTTGAAATTGGCTAGCAGGCATATTTACCTCTAACGGGCGCGGCAGCAGGGGCGCGGGCTGGCCCCTTTGCTCCAGTTTGTGTATTCAATCTATAAATACCGCTGCACGCTGCTCTTTTTTTGTCTTGTCATGAACTTCTCAGTGGGGTAAATTGGTCGACAGAAAATTTTTTTATTTTCTTCTCCCGCATTTTTGCTTGCCAAGCACACAGATTCCTAGTATGCATCCTCTTTCAACGATTGGTGCGGGAGGCTCCTTTCTGTTTTTCAATAACTTACTGACCAAGCATATATATTAAAGGTAATGCCCTAACCCCAGCCCTGTTTACCCAGACAGGGATGGGTTTTTTACGCCTTGCCCGCAGTAGGTTTTTTTTAGCCTCTCCACCAGCTTACGCTTTCAGGGTGCAGTGACAGCAAGTTTTTTGCCCGCCGGCTTAGGCATGCTGATTTGTCGCGCAGCCGGGGCGCAACCGCTACCTATCTTGAGGTACCCATGGGCCAGCTCACCAAACAGTTCGGCAAAATCAAGGTTTCCCTCCCTATTCCACATCTGCTGAATTTGCAGATAGATTCTTACCAGAAATTCCTTCAGGAAGGCGTTTTAGATGCCGACCGCAGCCCAGAGGAAGGGCTGGAAGGTGTATTCCACACCGTCTTCCCCATTGAGGATTTCAATAAGACCGCCAGTCTTGAGTTCGTCAGCTATGAAATTGGCGAACCCAAGTACGACCAGGCCGAGTGCATTTCCAAGGGGCTGACCTACGAGGCTCCCATGCGCATCAAGGTGCGCTTGGTAGTTTACGACACCGATGAAGCTTCGGGCAACCGCACCATCCGCGACATCAAAGAGCAGGATATCTATTTTGGTACCCTGCCCCTGATGACGGAAAAGGGCACGTTTATCATCAACGGCACCGAGCGCGTCATCGTTAACCAGTTGCAGCGTTCGCCGGGCATCATCTTTGAGCACGACGGCGGCAAGACTCACACCAGCCGCAAGGTGCTCTATTCCTGCCGCATCATTCCCATGCGCGGCTCGTGGCTCGACTTTGACTTCGACCACAAGGATATTCTGTACGTCCGCATTGACCGCCGCCGCAAAATGCCCGCCACCATCCTGTTCAAGGCCATGGGCATGAGCAAGGAACAGATCCTTGAATACTTCTACTCGCACGAGCACTACCGCATCGAGTCGGCCAGCAGCTTGTTCTGGGAAGTACGCAAAGACCTGTACCGCAAGGACAACGCCTACGCCGACATCATCGACCCTCAGGGCAATGTTATTGTCAAGGCTGGCAAGCCCATCACCAAGCGCAGCTGGCGTCTGATTTGTGAAGCTGGCATCGAAGCCATCGAGGTTCGCCCCGATACACTCGATTCCATGTTCCTTGCCGTTGACGTGGCCGACCCCAAGACCGGTGAAATTCTGGCCGAAGCTGCCGACGAAATCACCGCTGGTCTGCTCGACCGCTTCCGCGAAGCTGGCATTGCCCGCATTGCCGTGCTGCACACCAAGGGTACTGATACATCTTCGTCCATCCGCGATACCTTGGTGCAGGACCGTATTCCCGACCAGCTCAAGGCGCAGGAAGAAATCTACCGTCGTCTGCGCCCGTCTTCTCCGCCTACCCCGGAAATTGCGGCCAGCTTCTTTGACAACCTGTTCCGCAATGGCGACTACTATGACCTTTCGCCCGTGGGCCGTTACAAGCTTAACCAGCGCCTTAATCTGGACGAAGCCGACGACCTGCGCACGCTGACCGACCACGACATCCTCACCGCCATCAAGGTGTTGGTGCAGTTGAAAGACAGCCATGGCCCCGCCGACGACATCGACCACCTTGGCAACCGCCGCGTGCGTCTGGTTGGCGAACTGGTTGAAAACCAGTACCGCATCGGCCTTGTGCGTATGGAACGCGCCATTAAGGAGCGCATGAGCCTTCAGGAAATTTCCACGCTCATGCCCCACGACCTTATCAATCCCAAGCCTGTGGCGGCTGTGCTCAAGGAATTCTTTGGCACCTCGCAGCTTTCGCAGTTCATGGACCAGACCAACTCGCTCTCCGAAGTGACGCACAAGCGTCGTCTTTCGGCCCTGGGCCCCGGCGGTCTTACCCGTGAACGTGCAGGCTTTGAAGTGCGCGACGTGCACACCTCGCACTATGGCCGTATCTGCCCCATCGAAACGCCTGAAGGCCCGAACATCGGTCTTATCGTTTCGCTCACCACCTTTGCCAAGGTGAACGACTACGGCTTTATCGAAACGCCCTACCGCGTGGTGCGTGAAGGTCGCGTGACCAATGATGTGGTTCACCTCGATGCCTCGCGTGAAGGCGGTCAGGTTGTGGCTCAGGCCAACGCCCGCACCGATGCCGAAGGCAACCTGCTTGACGAATACGTTACCGTACGCGTCAAGGGCGAAGTGGAAATGAACCTGCGTGAAGAAGTGACCCTGATGGACATTTCGCCCAGCCAGATGGTCTCCATCTCTGCCGCGCTCATTCCCTTCTTGGAACACGACGACGCCAACAGCGCACTCATGGGTTCGAACATGCAGCGTCAGGCCGTGCCCCTGCTGCGTGCCGAAAAGCCCTTGGTGGGAACCGGCATGGAAGTGGACGTGGCCCGCGACTCTGGCGCGTGCATAGTTGCGCCCGCGCCCGGCAAGGTGGAATATGTGGATGCCGACCGCCTCATCGTTTCGTATGAAGGCGACGTGTTTCCCAAGCAGGGCGGCGTGCGCGCCTATGACCTGCTGAAGTTCCACAAGTCGAACCAGAACTCGTGCTTTGGGCAAAAGCCCACCTGCTACCCCGGCATGCCTGTGAAAAAAGGCCAGATTCTGGCCGACGGCCCCGGCATTGACGAAGGCGAACTGGCCCTCGGCAAAAACCTGGTGGTCGCCTTCATGCCCTGGTGCGGATACAACTACGAAGACTCCATCCTCATTTCCGAGCGCACCGTTCGCGAAGACACCTTTACCTCCATTCATATTGAAGAATTCGAGGTAGTGGCGCGCGATACCAAGCTTGGACCGGAGGAAATCACCCGCGATATTCCCAACGTCAGCGAAGACATGCTGCGCAACCTCGACGAGAGCGGCATCATCCGCATCGGCGCGGCTGTAAAGCCCGATGACATTCTTGTGGGCAAAATCACCCCCAAGGGCGAAACCCAGCTTACGCCTGAAGAAAAGCTGCTCCGCGCTATCTTTGGCGAAAAGGCACGGGATGTGAAAAACACCTCCCTCAAGGTTCCCCCGGGGGTGGAAGGCACCATCATCGACGTAAAGGTCTTCAACCGCCGCTCTGGCGAAAAGGACGACCGTACGCTGGCCATTGAAAGCCACGATACGGGCGTGCTTGACCAGAAGGAAGCTGATCACCTTCGCGCTTTGTCTGACCGTACCCGCGTGCAGCTTGCCCCGCATGTGCTCGGCAAGCAGATTGCCGCCGCAGTGCCTGGCAAGAAAAAGGGCGAAGTGCTGGCCGACGTGGGCGCAGCCCTGACCGAAGAAGCGCTGGAACAGATACCCGTCAAGAAGCTTGCGGGCCTGTTCAAGAGTAAGGAAGTCAACGACGCCGTGGCCGACGTGCTCAAGTCTTATGACCAGCAGGTTGAATACCTGAAGGCCATTTATGACTCCAAGCGCGACAAGGTCACCGAAGGCGACGACCTGCCCCCCGGTGTTATCAAGATGGTCAAGGTACACATTGCCATCAAGCGTAAGCTTTCAGTGGGCGATAAAATGGCTGGCCGCCATGGTAACAAGGGTGTTGTTTCCTGCATCTTGCCGGAAGAAGACATGCCCTTCTTTGCAGACGGCCGCCCCGTGGACATCGTGCTCAACCCCCTCGGCGTGCCTTCGCGTATGAACATCGGCCAGATCATGGAAACCCACCTTGGGTGGGGTGCCAAGGAACTGGGCCGTCAGCTGGCCGAGCTGGTTGATTCCGGCGCTGCCATGCAGGTTGTGCGCGAAGAACTGAAGGGTGTTTATAACTCGCCCGAAATCAGCTCTCTGGTGGACGCCATGAGCGACGAGGAATTCAAGGCCTCTGTGCTCAAGCTGCGCAACGGTATCGTAACCAAAACCCCTGTGTTCGACGGTGCTACCGAAGAAGAAATCTGGGGCTGGATGGAAAAGGCTGGTCTTGCCAACGATGGCAAAACCACCCTCTACGACGGCCGCACGGGTGTTCCCTTCAAGAACCGCGTGACCACCGGTGTTATGTACATACTCAAGCTGCACCACTTGGTTGACGAAAAGATCCACGCCCGCTCCACCGGCCCCTACTCGCTGGTGACGCAGCAGCCCCTTGGCGGTAAAGCCCAGTTCGGCGGCCAGCGTCTTGGTGAAATGGAAGTCTGGGCCCTTGAAGCATACGGCGCGGCCTATCTGTTGCAGGAATTCCTTACGGTCAAGTCGGACGACGTGACCGGACGCGTGAAGATGTACGAAAAGATCGTCAAGGGTGATAACTTCCTTGAAGCCGGTCTGCCCGAATCGTTCAACGTGTTGGTGAAGGAACTCATGAGCCTTGGTCTCAACGTGACCCTGCATCAGGAAGAAGGTAAGAAGAAGCCCAAACGCGTGGGCTATATGAGAGAACGCGAGGAAGAGGCGTAGAGCCCCTTTTAGCGAACAAGGACACGCGTTGCGTTACCTGCTGCGGCAACACCGCAGCAGGTAACGGCAGTATGGCTAACGATTTCAACGAGCTTTTTACAAAGCAAGGTATACTATGAGCCTGGACGATCTTTTCACCGCACGCGGCGCGTCGACCAACGTGACGAACATCCGCAACCTGAAAGCCATCCAGATTTCCATCGCATCGCCCGAAGCTATCCGCGAATGGTCTTATGGCGAAGTGAAAAAGCCGGAAACCATCAATTACCGTACCTTCAAGCCGGAGCGCGATGGCCTGTTCTGCGCCAAGATCTTCGGCCCCGTGAAGGACTATGAATGCAACTGCGGCAAGTACAAGCGCATGAAGCACCGTGGCATCGTCTGCGAAAAGTGCGGCGTTGAAGTTATTGCCTCCAAGGTGCGCCGCGAGCGTATGGGCCACATTGAACTGGCCGCGCCCGTTGCCCACATCTGGTTTTTGAAGACCCTGCCCTCCAAGATCGGTACCCTGCTCGACATGACCATGGCCGATCTGGAAAAGGTGCTCTATTTCGACTCGTACATCGTGCTTGACCCCGGTCAGACCAATCTGCAGAAGCGTCAGGTCATCTCTGAAGACCAGTACTTGCAGATTCTTGACCACTACGGCACCGACGAGGTTCTTACCGTGGGCATGGGCGCCGAAGCCGTGCGCAGCCTGCTGGAAGAACTGGAGCTGGAAAAGCTGCGCGCCGAACTGCGCGAAGAAGGCGAATCCACCAAGAGCCAGACCAAGAAGAAAAAAATCACCAAACGCCTCAAGATCGTTGAAGCCTTCTTGGAATCAGACAACAAGCCCGAATGGATGATCATGGAAGTTATTCCTGTCATTCCGCCGGAACTTCGTCCTCTGGTTCCTCTTGACGGTGGCCGTTTTGCCACCTCTGACCTCAACGACCTGTACCGCCGCGTCATCAACCGCAACAACCGTCTGAAACGGCTGATGGAACTGGGTGCGCCCGAAATCATCATCCGCAACGAAAAGCGCATGCTTCAGGAAGCTGTGGACGCGCTGTTCGACAACGGTCGTCGTGGTCGCGCCATCGCTGGCACCAATGGCCGCCCGCTCAAGTCGCTCTCTGACATGATCAAGGGCAAACAGGGCCGCTTCCGTCAGAACCTGCTTGGTAAGCGCGTCGACTACTCTGGCCGTTCGGTTATTACCGTTGGCCCTTACCTCAAGCTGCACCAGTGCGGTTTGCCCAAAAAGATGGCGCTTGAGCTCTTCAAGCCCTTCATCTATGCCGAGCTTGAAAAAAGAGGCCATGCCTCCACCATCAAGAGCGCCAAAAAGATGGTGGAACGTGAAGAGCTGGTGGTGTGGGATATTCTGTCAGAAGTGGTGCGCGAGTACCCCATTCTGCTCAACCGCGCCCCTACCCTGCACCGTCTGGGCATTCAGGCCTTTGAACCCCTGTTGGTAGAAGGCAAGGCCATCCGTCTGCACCCGCTCGTCTGCTCGGCCTACAACGCCGACTTTGACGGTGACCAGATGGCCGTGCACATTCCGCTTTCGGTGGAAGCGCAGATCGAATGCCGCGTGCTTATGATGAGCACCAACAACATTCTTTCGCCCGCCAACGGTGGCCCCGTTATCGTGCCTTCGCAGGATATCGTGCTTGGTCTGTACTACATGACCGCCGAACGTAGCTTTGAGCTGGGCGAAGGCATGACCTTCTGCGCCCCGTGGGAAGTGGAAGCAGCTTACGACGGCGGTCAGGTTTCTCTGCATGCCCGCGTCAAGGTGCGCATGCCCGACGGCGTGGTGTACGACACCACCCCCGGACGCGTGCTGGTGAGCGACATTCTGCCCGAAAAGCTGGGCTTTGATCATGTCAACTGCGTGCTGACCAAGAAGAACATTGCCCGCCTTGTGGGCGCGGCCTACCGCCACTGCGGCATCAAGGCCACGGTCATTCTGTGCGACCGTTTGAAGGACATGGGTTACGAATTCGCCACCCGCGCGGGCGTGACCATCGGCGTGAAAGACCTCACCATTCCTGAAAGCAAAAAGCACATTCTGGCTGCCTCGCAGGCAGAGGTTGACGACATCGAACATCAGTACCGCGACGGTATCATCACCCGTACTGAAAAGTACAACAAGGTGGTCGACGTGTGGACCAAGGCCACACAGGATGTTTCGTCTGAGATGATCAAGGAAATATCCTACGACGTGCTTACCGATCCCAAAACCGGCAAGCAGGAGAAAAACCAGAGCTTCAACCCGATCTATATGATGTCCAATTCGGGTGCTCGTGGTAACCAGGACCAGATGCGTCAGCTGGCTGGCATGCGCGGCCTGATGGCCAAGCCCTCTGGTGAAATCATTGAAACGCCTATTACGTCTTCGTTCCGCGAAGGCCTCTCGGTGTTGCAGTACTTCACCTCCACCCACGGTGCTCGTAAGGGTCTGGCCGATACGGCTCTTAAAACGGCCAACTCCGGTTACCTTACCCGCCGCCTCGTTGACGTTGTGCAGGACGTTATTGTCTGCGAACACGACTGCGGCACTGTGGACGGCATCGAGCTGACCCACCTCAAGGACGGCGGCGACATCAAAACCCCACTGGCCGAACGCGTCATTGGCCGTGTGCTGCTCTACCCCGTGTTTGATCCCGATGATCCAAACACCGTGCTCATGCCCGAAAACACGCTTATTGAGGAAAGGGAAGCCCAGCTTATCAGCGACAAGGGCATTTCCTCCATCACCGTGCGCTCGCCCCTTACCTGCCAGGCCGAACGCGGCATCTGCGCCCTTTGCTATGGGCGTGACCTTGCCCGCGGGCATCTGGTCAACACGGGCGAAACCGTGGGTATCATCGCCGCTCAGTCCATCGGTGAACCGGGCACGCAGCTTACCATGCGTACCTTCCACATCGGTGGTACGGCTTCGAGCACCATTGAAAAGAACAAGTTTGAAGCCCAAAACACGGGCCGGGTTATCCTTAACCGTGTGCGTGCCGTTACCAACCGCGACGGCGTTGAACTGGTGCTCGGCAAGAGCGGCCAGCTCACCATTGTGGACGCGCAGGGCCGCGAACGCGAAAAATACATTCTGCCCAACGGCGCACGCCTGCTCGTCCACGACGGTCAGGAAGTGACCAAGGGCTATGTGCTGGCCGAATGGGATCCGTTCAACGAACCCTTTGTCTGCGAAGAAGAAGGCGTTATCCGTTTTACGGACATCATCGACGGCAAGACCGTGCAGGAAAAGGTGGACGATATTACCCGTCAGGCATCCCTGACCATTATGGAATACCGCACCACCAACTTCCGCCCGTCCATCTCCATCTGCGATGAGCACGGCAGCGTCAAAAAGCGCAGCCATGTGGGCACGGCAGCGGTTTACACCCTGCCCGTCGGCTCCATCATCATGATCAAGGACGGCGCAGACATTCAGGCCGGTGACATCATTGCCCGTAAGCCTCGCGAAACTTCAAAAACCAAGGACATCGTGGGTGGTTTGCCGCGCGTTGCCGAGCTCTTTGAAGTGCGCAAGCCCAAGGACATGGCCGTGGTTTCTGAAATCGCGGGTACGGTGTCTTACGCTGGCGAATCCAAGGGCAAGCGCAAGCTTGTGGTTACGCCCGAAATCGGCGAGGCCAAGGAATACTTGGTACCCAAGGGCAAGCACATTACCGCTGCCGACGGCGACTTTGTGGAAGCGGGCGATCCGCTGACCGAAGGCTACCCCGAACTGCACGATATTCTGCGCACCCGTGGCGAAAAGTACCTTGCCCGCTATCTGGTGGACGAAATCCAGGAAGTGTACCGCTTCCAGGGCGTGGGTATCGACGACAAGCACATTGAAGTTATCGTGCGCCAGATGCTCAAGAAGGTTACTGTTCTTGACTGCGGCGGCACCAGCTTCCTTGTGGGCGAACAGGTGGACAAGGCCGAATTCAAGGCCGAAAACCAGAAGGTCATTGCCGAAGGCCGTGTCCCCGCCACTGCGGAACCGCTGGTGCTCGGTATTACTCAGGCTTCGTTGACGACCTCTTCGTTCATCTCGGCGGCCTCCTTCCAGGAAACCACCAAGGTGCTCACCGAGGCTTCGCTCAAGGGCAAGATGGACTACCTGCGCGGCCTCAAGGAAAACGTCATCGTGGGCCGTCTGATTCCTGCTGGTACCGGCTACCGCGAATACGTCAATGGCGACATCGTGGTTCCCGACCAGAAGGAACGCCCCGACAAGTTCCTTGAAGACTTGGAAGAAAACCCCGTTCTGGTTGACCTGAACAACTAATACAGCCGCCCACGGGCTGAGAGTGATACAAAGAGCCCCCTCGGAATGAATGTTCCGAGGGGGCTCTGCCATTGGGGCAAGGGCACGGTACCCGCTCAAGGCAATCAGTTAGATGAAACTTTTGTGCAGAACTGACGGCATCATGGATGTATGCCTTTGCGCAGGAGCTTGTACACTTCAAACCAGCCAACACTCGCCACACCAGCCAGCAGACAAAAGCCGAAGTCTTTGGGTTGCAGTGCATTTA
>CAYPRZ010000079.1:0-9408 GCA_964413315.1 uncultured Desulfovibrio sp.
GCTCAAAACAAAGCGTTTAATTACAGCTGATTGTGGCTGGCTGTTATTTTTTGGCAGCCAGCCAGAAAGAATATTTGCCTGTGCAGCAAGCCAACACTGGAGGAAACCATGACAGGGGAATACCTGACTTCGCTCACCCCTGAGCACAAGACGTTTCTTGAGGAACTGTTCAAGGACGGCGTTTCGTTCGACCCCAAGGTGCTGCGCGTGTACGCCTCTGATGCCAGCCTGCTCACCGGCACGGTGCTGGCCATGGTGCGCCCCGAAAGTACCGACCAACTGTGCAAATTCATGCACTGGGCCAACGAGCAGCGCGTGGCCGTGCATCCGCGCGGGCGCGGCACAAGCCTTTCGGGCGGGTGTGTGCCCACGGTTCCGGGCATTGTGGTTTCCATGCTGGGCATGGATAAAATTATCGAGATCAGCAAGCAGGACTTTGTGGCCGTGGTGGAGCCGGGCGTTAATACTGCCCAGCTACAGGCCGAGTGCGAAAAGCTTGGCATGTTTTACCCGCCTGATCCCGCCAGCGGCAAGGCCACCAGCATTGGCGGCAATGTTATTACCTGCGCTGGCGGCCTGCGCGCTGTCAAGTACGGCGTTACCCGCGACTATGTGCTTGGCGTTGAGGCAGTGCTGCCCGGCGGCCAGCTGATGAAGTTTGGCGGCCGCACCCACAAGGATGTGATTGGCCTTGATCTTGGGCGGCTCTTTGTGGGCAGTGAGGGCACGCTTGGCATTGTCACCAAGCTGATTCTCAAGCTTTTGCCCAAGCCAGAGGCCTCGGCATCGGTGCTTGTTGGTTACCCCTCGCTGGATGCAGCCTTGGCCTCCATGGGCAAGGTTTTTGCCGCAGGCATCTTGCCCTGCGCTGTGGAATTTATGAACGAAACAGTGCTGGAAATCCTCACCAAGACGGGCGAAGTGCCGTGGCCAGACAGCGTAAAGTCGCTGCTGCTGTTTCAGGTGGACGGCAGCAAGGACACCGTGCCGCTGGAGAACGCCCGCCTTGCCAGCCAGCTTGATGACGCCCTGTGGCGCATGGAGGGCGTGGGCAAGGAGGAGGAAGACAAACTGTGGGCCTACAGGCGCAGGGTTTCGGCGGCCTCATACGTGCTTGGGCCCGACCGCATAGGCGGCGATATGGCCGTGCCGCGCGGTTCCATACTTCAGGCTGTGCGCAGGTTTGAAGAAATCGCCGCCAGCAACGGCAAGCGGCTTATCGGATTTGGGCATGCGGGCGACGGCAACATACACGCCAACCTGCACTACGACGCCTCTGACCCGGACGACGCCCGGCGCACCCAAAAAACCCACCACGAGCTTGATGCGGCTGCCCTTGAATTTGGCGGCAGCCTTTCTGGTGAGCACGGCGGCGGTTGCCTGAAAGAAGTAGGCAAGCAGCTGGGGCAAAAGGAACACGCCCTCATGCAGGGCTTGCGCCGCCTGTTTGACCCCAACGGCATTCTTAATCCCGGCAAGGGGTACTGAAATGAAACGCGGATGCACGCAATGCGGCGAATGCCTGAACGTGTGCCCTGTGTACGCGCTCTTTAAACGTGAGGAATACGCCCCCAAGGGCAAGCGCCTGCTGCTTGAGGCCATTGACCCTGAATACGGCGGCAGCCCAGATTCGCCCATGCCGTGGGAGGACATACGCGAGCTGGCGCGTTTGTGTGCGGGCTGTGAGCGCTGCCAGCGGGCCTGTGCGCGCAAGCTCTCTACATGCGATCTGCTGGCCGAGGCGCGCTCGCGCAATCCGCACTGGACACAGGCCCTGTGGGATGTGTGGATTCGCCGTGTTGGTCCCCTGTGGCCCATGGCTGGCAAAATAGCCATGCTTGCGCCCGATGCGGTTATTCCCGGTGCGCTGCGCTCGTCGGTTGATACAGCCCGCGCACTGGTTGATTTGCCGCCCTGCGAGCCGTGGGTGCGGCTGCGCCCTGCGCAAAAAGTTAGTGGAACAAAGGTGGCCCTTTTTAGCGGCTGTACTGCCAAAAATGCCCGCCCACGCTGGATTGCCAAGGCGCACCAGCTGCTTGAAGGCTGGGGCTATGAGCTTTTGGACGCCTCTGACTTTGCCTGTTGCGGCGGCACTCTGCACCATGCCGGGCAGCTTGGCGCACTGGCTGAAGTGCGCGAGCGCAATCTTGAGCTGTGGCGCAGCCTTGGCAAGCCCTATGTGGCCAGCTTTTGTGCCTCGTGCAAGCACAGCCTTGAAGGCTATACCGCTGTGCTGTCGCCAGAAGAAGGCCAGCAATGGAAGCAGAAATGCGTTGGCCTGTCGTCCCTGCTTGTGGAGCCGCTGGCCAGCCCTGCGGGTATGATCCCTGCAGCCATTGGCTACCACCAGCCCTGCCATTGGGGCACGGCTGACCCCGATTTGCCCCTGTTAAAGTGCTGGCTGCCCGGCCTGCAAAAGGGCACTGGCCTGTGCTGCGGCATGGGCGGAATCTTGAAAATGAGCAACCCCGACCTTTCCGCCGACATGGCGCGCAAATGCATGCAAGGCTTTGCGCCAGAGATTCGGCAAATCATCACCGGGTGCAGCGGCTGTGTGATGCAGTTGGCATCGGTGGCGGGAGAGAACAGACAGGTGCGCCACTGGCTTGATGTGGTAGCCTTGGAGGATGCGCAGTAGAGCGGAAGTATATTCAGTACGGCAAGCACGCCCGGATGACAGCGAGGGGCTTTCGGTCGGGGCCTTTTCCTTAGAGCGCCCTGACCGTTGCGGCCCCTTTGCCAGCAAGCGAGGAGGTTTCCATGGCCAACAGATTTGAGGAGTACGGCAAGAAATACGGCACCATTGTTGCGGTTGCAGTGGCCCTATTGGTGTGGCTGCTGCCCACGCCAGAAGGCATGAACATAACCCAGCACAAACTGCTCAGTATCTTTTCCGGCGCGGTGGTGCTGTGGATAACCCTGAGTGTTTCTGTGGCGACCAGTAGTTTTATCATTGTTTCGCTGCTGTATTTCTGGGTGGGCAATGCAGAAGGAACCCTTAAGAATGGCGTTCTTGTGCACAATGCCGGGTTTTCGCTCTCTGGCTTTTCCTCCCCCGCATTGTGGCTGCTCATCACGGGTTTTGTCATTTCCATTGCCATGACCAATACGGGCATGGCCCGCCGCGTGGCCCTGCACCTCATGCGTCTTTTTGGCAAAAAACCCGGCGGGGCCATTCTGTCGCCCATGATTGCCAACCTGATTGTTTCGCCGCTTACTCCCTCAAACACCGCACGCACGGCAGCCATGTTACCCATTGTGGAAGGCGTGGCACAAGCCTACCGGGTGGAGCCGGGCAAGAGCAACTTTGGCAAGGCACTGTTTATCGCCAATACCTTTGCCTCCAACATCACCGCTGGTGGTTTTTTAACGGCCACTATCCCCAACCCCGTAGCCATCGGCATGATGGTAACGGCCATGGGCGGCGCTGCGGTGGCAACCTCGTGGGGATTCTGGGCCTTGGCGGCCCTGCCCACCACCTTGATTGTGCTTGTGGGCAGCCAGTATGTGGTGCGCTGGATTTTTCCGCCAGAGATGAAGGACATTCCCGGCGGGCTTGACTACATCGAAAAAGAGCTGGCGGCCATGGGGCCGACAACCATGCGCGAAAAAAAGGCCATGCTCTACTTTTTGCTGGCCCTTGTGCTGTGGTCTACCGACATGTGGCACCATTTCAACTCTACCATGGTCGCCTTTGTGGTCAGCACGCTTATCTTGGTTCCCGGCATTGGTGTGCTTTCGTGGAAGGAAGCGCAAAAATCCATTCCTTGGGAACTTTTTGTCTATTTTGGCGGTGTTATCACCCTGAGCGATGTGCTCATGAAGACCAAGGCCTTTGAATGGGTCATCAAAACCGGTCTTACAGCCATGGGCCTTACCCACGTTGAAATGTTGCCGCTCATGATTGGGCTTATGGGTTTTACAATTTTCAGCCATGTTATCTGGTCTACCACAACGGCCATGGCTGGCGTGATGATTCCTATCTACATTGGCCTTGCCCAGACCTTTGGCTTTCCCATTGCCGGCTTTGTGCTACCGCAGGCCATCCTTATGGGCTATGCGCTGTTTTTGCCTTTTAACACCATGGGCAACATCATCATGTTTGGTGCGGGCTATTACACCGTAAGCGAGCAGCTCAAGGCGGCCATGGCCGTGGGGTTGTTTGCTTGGCTGGCATGGGCGGTTACGGCCTTGGTGTGGTTTCCTGTTATCGGGCTTATTTAAACAAGCTGGAGCAGATAATGACAACTACCCGCAAGCCCCTGCCGCCCATGGCGCGCATACGTCAGTCGTTTGTACGGCCCAGAGTGGATGATGCCGCAGTGGAAATGACCGCGCAGATGGAGCTGCTTGCGCCGCGCATCAAGGCTGGCAGCACGGTGGGCATAACCGTGGGCAGCCGTGGCATACAGAATATCTGCGCCATGCTTGAGGCGGCTATTGCTGTGGTGCGCCGCTGCGGCGCAACCCCTGTGCTGCTGGCGGCCATGGGCAGCCACGGCGGCGGCACGCCCCAAGGGCAAAAGGAAGTGCTCGACAGCCTGAACATTACCGAAGAAAGGCTTGGGGCCAAGGTGGTAACCTGCGCCACCTGCCGCAGCATTGGGCAGACGGCAGACGGTCTCACCGCCCACATGCTTGATTCGGCCTTTTCGGTAGACGCCATCATCCCCATCAACCGCGTTAAAACGCACACCTCTTTCAAGGGCTGTGTAGAGAGCGGCATGTGCAAGATGCTGGTGGTGGGCCTTGGCGGCCCCGGCGGGGCGGGGCAGTTTCACAGCCTTGGGCAGTCAGAGCTGCCGCGCCTGCTGGTAGATGTGAGCCGCATCATTCTGCAAAAAATGCCCGTCATCGGCGGTATTGCCATTGTAGAAAACGCCTACGAAGAAACAGCCCGCATTCAGGCCCTGCTGGCCGAAGAAATGATCGAGCGCGAGGTTGAGCTGCTTACGTGGTCAAAAACCCTTATGCCCGCCCTGCCAGTAGACAGGCTGCACGGCCTGATTGTGGAAGAGATGGGCAAGAATTTCAGCGGCACTGGTGTGGATACCAACATTATTGGCCGGCTGCGCATTCAGGGCGAGGCCGAGATGACCAGCCCCAGCATTCGGTATGTTTCGGTGCTGGATATTTCGGAAGAATCGCACGGCAATGCCACGGGCATCGGGCTGGTGGACTTTGTGACCCAGCGGCTCATAGACAAGGTTGACCGCAAGGCCACCTATCTGAACAACCTTACCACCACCTTTGTGACCCGCGCCTTTTTGCCCACTTGGTACGATACAGAGCAAGAGGCGCTGGAAACCATGATGTTCTGCCTGCGCAGCATTCCGCAAGATGAGGTACGGCTGGTGCATATACCCAACACCCTTTATCTTACGGATTGTTTTGTGAGCGAGGCTGTGCTGAACGAGCTTACCGATACATCGCGCTTTAGCGTGGTGCACGGGCCGCGCCCGGTGCTGTTTGATGCGCAGGGGCAGCTTGCCGACCGCATTGGCAGGCCGCATCAGGTGTAGCTGGGGGCATTGCCGCCTTGGCCAATTTGCCAGTGTAAAGGGTCGCCTTATGCGGCCCTTTTTTGCTGTATTGCTGTATTGCTGACTTGTTGTTTTGTTGACTTGTTGTTTTGCGCAATGGCGGCAGGGTGTGCAAGCTGGCATTTGGGCGTGATTTGCGCACTGATGGCCGAAAATTACGTTCAGCAGCCCGCAGAATACTGGACGCGTGCAGGGCGGCAGTATAGTATGTGACGTCATATACGCCTGTAATCGGTGAACCTATGCCAAAACTTCGGCACACCAAAATCGTTTTTGCCGCCGTCCTTTCTGGGGTTATGGCGGCTCTTTTGGTGTGCTTGCTGTGCTGGAACCAAGGCTGGAGCCCAGCTTGGGCTGCCACATTAAAGCCGCAAGCGGGCGCGCCCATTGGCGAGACCAGTGTTTCCGAGCCCCCGGTCATATCTACCAATGCTGCCAAAAACGGCATTGCCACCAATACCCCCACAGCTCAGGATGCTGGCCAGAACGCGGCTGCACCTACAACACCTGCCGATGCGGCTGGTCTTGCTGAAGATCAGGCATCTGAACAGGAACCGCCAGATAGTGCAGCCGATGTGGCAGCATCCCAAGCATCTGTTGAGGTACAGCAAAACGGCGGCAAACTGGCCCCGTCTGCTACGTCTGCCTCACCCGCAGCGCAGACTGCTGACGCTTCCGATTCAAAAGTGCAGCTGTTTGGCACGGTTGAATTCAAGCGTCCGCTATCAACCCTGCCCGGCTGGATTGACCTGCTCAAGCGTAACGGCATGGATCCTGTTTTTATTCCCGGCAAAGCTTTCAAAAAGGGCGTTACTTGGGAGAATTTCAAATCCAGGGCTCCGCAGGGCAATAAAATGGAGCTGCTGCGTTACGTCAATTCTTTTTGGAATACGTGGCCGTATGTGGAAGACATAGTCAACTGGAAGCAGGAAGACTACTGGGCAATTCCGGCAGAATTCTTAAAAAAATCTGGGGATTGCGAAGACTATTCCATTATCAAGTATTTTACCCTTAAGGAATTGGGCATTGCGCCCGAAAGCATGCGTATTGTGGTTGTGCGCGATACAATTCGAAATTTTGCCCATGCCGTATTGGCCGTGTACGTCAACGGCGATGCATTTATACTTGATAATTTAAGTAATTCTGTACTGTCACACACCAAACTGCGGCAATACAGCCCGCAGTATTCAGTTAATGAGTCTGGTCGCTGGGCCCACATGAAGGGCCGTAAGATAAACTAGAGCCAGCATAACGTGCCACGTGCACGGCAAGCTGGCTAGCGCGGTGCCCCCTGCGGCAAATTGCTGCTGACGGTATTGCCAATTGCAAAGTACAACAGGATACGCCCATGAAAACGCAGGAACTTAACGAACAAGCCGTTGCCGGACGCTACCGCCTTAAAAAAGCGGCAGTGGCGGCGGTGAGCCTTTCGTTGCTGGTGGTGGCCGCCGCGATTGCCTACGGTCTGTGCACCTTGCAGCTCAAGAACGTCACGCAGGATATTTTGAATAACCAGCGCGAGGTGCAGCAAACATGGGTTGATAAATCGCTGGAGTCCATTCGTTCATGGCACGCAACGGTGGTGGAACAGGCGCGGCTTGTGAGCAGTGCCGAAATGTTCCGCCTGTTTGCCGTGGATGTGCGCAATCTTGGCCCCGGCGGGCAAGAGCGCCTTACTGCGCCCGATGCCATGAACACAGGCGATGAATCGCTGCGCAATCTGGCCGAGCAGATGGATTACATGAAGGATTTGCTGCAAGATTTTAGCCGCAGCAAGGGCTGGATTTCTGCCAGAATAGTTTCTCCCAAGGGTAGCCCCTTTGTGGAGCATATGGGCAATGCCCCATTAGGAGATGCTCAAATTGCCCTTGTGGCGCGCGCTGTTGAGCAAAAGACTGTTGTTTTTGGCCCGGTGCGCGTAGTTGGTGGCAATATGGTGATGGATTTGGCCGACCCCATGTACGAGGTGCTGGGGCGCGGCGAAAATGCCCCTGTTGCCGTGTTATTTGCCACCATTCCCATGGACAGGGTGCTGACCACATTTCTTGCCCTGCGGCAAGAGCAGTACGGTGGATTTTTGCCCCGTATTTTGCAAGCAGGTGCCAACGGCACAGAGGCCGTGCTGCTGCGTGATGGCAAGGTTGCGCTTGAGCCCGTGCAAAAACTGCCGCTGGAAGACGGGCTTGCCTTTAAGCGCAGGGCAGCCCTTGTGGGCGGCGATGAGGCCTATTCGCTTGGCAGCTATCTGACAAATCTTGGCTGGCTTGTTACCCTTGAGGCCCCTGCCGCCATGGTTGATGCCGTGGTTGAAGGACAGGCCCGGCAGATATACGGTCTGGGTATTTTGGGCAGCCTTGGCACGGCGCTTTTGCTGGCATTTATATGGGCTTCGCTGGTCAGCCGCTCGCACAGAGCCACGGCCCAGCATTTCAAGCAGCTGTATACGCTTATCCGCCAGCAAAAAATTATGCTCGACAGTGTAAACGCCTCGCTGCAGGCAGGTCTTATGCTTATGGACAAGGATGGCCGTTTGCAGATGTGCAATCCGGCCTTTGGACAAATTGCGGGTAAGGACGAGAATGACCTTAAAGATACGCCCGTGGGCGATGTTTTGCCGCAGGAGGCCGCAGACCGCTTGATGGAAGGTATGGCCAAGGTGACAGGCAGCGGCAAGGAAGGCAGCATAGAAGTGTCCATTCCCCAGCCGGGCGACGTGCGCCTTTACCGCGTAACGCTGTTTCCCTTTGAAGACGGCGATGCCGCCAGCGGCGAGGGCAAGGGCGGCTGCGTGGGCATTTTTCAGGATATTACAGAATTCCGCCGCCGTGCGGAGGCAGCGCGCGAACGGCAGGCCAACAGCATTGCCGCTCTGGTGCGGGCCATCGAAAGTGTGGACGTGAACCTTATTGGCCATTCCATGAAGATGGAACACGTAGCAGACCTGCTTTCTGGAGCCATGACCCTGCCCGATAAGGATCGTGAAACCCTGCGGCTTGCGGCGCGGCTTTCGCAGGTGGGCAAAATTTTTGTGCCGCGTGAGCTGCTCACCAAGAAGGGCAAGCTCACACCCGAAGAACAGGCCGAGGTTATGCGCGCGCCAGAATACGCCTACCGTATTTTGCGTGACATGCAGTTTAACCTGCCCGTGCCTGATGCCGTGTTCCAAATGGGCGAACGCATGGACGGCACTGGCCTGCCCCAGCATTTGGCGGGCGAGGCCATCAACCATAATGCCCGCATTCTGGCTGTGGTCAATGCCTTCTGCGCCATGGTCAGCCCCCGCTCGTACCGTGCGGGCATGCAGCCTGAAGAAGCCGTGGGTCTGCTTATGAAGGATCAGGGCTTTGACAACGAGATTGTGATTGCGCTTTCGCAGATACCTGCTGCTGCACTGCAAAAGGCCATTGCCACGGCAGATGAAGCCAGCAAAAAGTCATCCTCCAGTCAGGCGGCAAATTCTGCCCCGGCTGAATAGCAATACCTAAGGGCATGCCGGAACCAGTGATTCAGAATACGACAGAGCAGGGCTGGTCTGATAAAATCGACGTGGCGATGAACATTTTCGCCAAGCCGTATCAGACTGCCCTCTCTGTGCTTTCACTGCTCAAGCACAGCGGCGGGCACGTTGGCAACGTGTGGTTGCAGTTTGAACCCTACGGTTCACAGTATGATATTGTTAGCCCTTATGCCATTGCACAGTATTTGAGCGCCCAAATTGGCGACCGTTGCCGGGTGTTTCAGCCCGACTACTGGCTTGACCTCAATGCCGCAGACCCGGACCGTCTGCATGAAGAAGCGTACCGTTACGGCATTCGCTATCAGTATGCGTTTGAGCACAGCACAAGCCGTAGGCTTTTTTTGATGC
>CAYPRZ010000079.1:9508-12249 GCA_964413315.1 uncultured Desulfovibrio sp.
CGCTATCAGTATGCGTTTGAGCACAGCACAAGCCGTAGGCTTTTTTTGATGCACAACGACGTGCTGATATTGCGGGATGTGCTGGGTTTTATGCTTGAGCAGATGGGCGAGGCCGTGGCCGTGGGCTACCTTGGCCAGTGCTGGAACTGCCCTGCACATGTGGAGGAACTGACACGCGAGGTTATGGGGCGCGAGCCTTGCGGGCCTGACAAGTATATGGATTTTCGGCCAGATTATGAGCAGTTGCAGCAGCTCTATGCTCTGGCACACAAGAGGGGCATTTTTGCCCGTCCCTACGACCGGGGCTTTACCGGCATTTTTGACCAGCAGCCTTGGCCCCTGCCAGAATGCCGCATCAACGAATGGGCCTGCCTGCTTGATCTTGAGGCCTCGCGGCCCGTGTGCGTACCCAACGGCCCTGTGCTGCCGCCTGGCGCATACCGTCAGTGCGGGCCGGTTTGCTTGGATATTGGTGTGGAGTGGTTCAGAGGTATGCACGCGCGGGGCCGGTATGCCCGGCACATTGATCTTTCACGCCATCTCAAGCACTGGGTAGGCACGGGCAAGGTTACAGCCCGCCGGTATGCCTTGGCGGAAGAAAATGCCCTCAAAATACTGCTAACGTGTTTTCCCGATTATTGCGACTGGCTGCGCAGCACCATCAACAACAAGCCCCTTGGCGTGAGTGATGTGCGCAGTTGATTGGCCCCCATTGCGGGACATTGAGTGCGCCGTTTTTAAAACCCGCAGGGCAGCCTGCGGGTTTTGCGTTTTGTTCTGTCTTTTGCATTGAGCCGCTATCCACGCACGCAGCTAACAAAAAAAGGCGTCGCCCAACTGGACGACGCCCGACACGGGAAAGAATGGTTGCAGCGTTATCCCCAACGCTGTGAGGGCCTTGCGGCCCTCTGGCCTTCTTTCAAGAGTGATCTCTACGTGTTATCGCTTCATGCCGATCACTGTTTCCAGCATGGTGTCCACAGTGGTGATGGTTTTAGAGTTGGCCTGAAAGCCGCGTTGCGTGGCGATCATCTGCACAAATTCGCGTGACATGTCCACATTGGATTGCTCAATGCTGAAGGCCTTGGTAGAACCAAACCCACTATCCCCAGCTACACCCTGTCGTGCAAAGCCTGATTCTTTCGTTTCAGAGTAAAGATTATTGCCTTCTCTGTATAATCCTTGCTGATTGTCAAAATCATACATAGAAATCTGATACAGTGCCATAGTCTGGTTGTTGCTGTATTTGCCGTAAATGGTGCCATCAGTATCAATGCTAAAGTTGTTGAGTACACCTGCTGCATATCCATCAGCTTTGGAAGAACGTACTGTTGAATTTCCACTTACAGCAACACTGGAAGAATTCGAACGGCTGACAGAAGTCATCGTTGAAGGCGCAGTTAGGTAGTCAATGGATGTGGCGCTTACATTAAGAGATCCTAATGTGTTTCCTGCGTTATTCCAGGGTGTTGAAGATGTACTCTTCAGGCCAAAGTCCATTTCAATAATTTTGTTTTCCACTATACTATATGTTGATGCCGTGTGATTGCGGTCGGCAGTTTCAGAAACACTGTTACACAATGGTGTACCGCTGAAATTAGCAGAAAATACTGGTAAGCCATTGTTAGAAATCTTGGTGGGCTGCCAACTTGTACGTTCTGACGGGTCGAGAGCGATCGTGACATCGGGTGAGGGCGATGCTGTTGCTCCATATGTATAAGCCGTTTGATTGACTAGCTGGCCGCTGGTGTTGAATATCATTTGCCCGGTCATAACCACACCTGCCTTGGTCGAGCTTTTAAAGCTGGTGCCGGCCGTTTTATAGTATGGAGTGCCTGATGAATCATAGTCAACAGTACCACCCCATGAACGGTTGTCTTCGGAAGGAGGAATAGTTACAAGATATTCGTACATGGAATACCCGGAAGGAAGATTATCAATGCTGTAAATCTTTGCTCCACTTGAATCTGTTTTTGAATTGTCAACTTTGTCATAGTAAACAGTCATCGTGTGTTTTGTACCTGATTCATCATAAACATTTATACTTGATTGTGTTGCAGCGGCATTGTCAGCAATTGGGGGTGTTAAAGTTCCATTCCACTGTTCGAACAGAGCACTCATAGGATATGTGTTGCTGGTTGTTTTGTCTGTCCCCACATCATTCGAGAGTTGCATAGTGAAAGAAACGCTCTGTGTCTGTTTTGGCGCAATATTCCAGCTGTCAAGTACTATATTTTTAGGCGAACCACTTCCTTTGTATGAAGAAGTAGAGATTGAGCTTCCGGTAGTTGTTGAACCAGAATTGAAGACAATTGAGGAGTTTGTATTGTCAATTTTCCACCCCTGAAGAATCATACCCTGAGGGTTTTGCAATTCGCGATTGTTATTAAAATAGAAATCGCCAGCTCGAGTATAGTACATTTGATCGCTGTTGGGTTTGCGAACCTTAAAGTAACCGTTGCCGTCGATGGCAATATCTGATGCAGAATTTGTTGATTCGAAAGACCCCTGCGAGTAATCGCCAAGCACGGCATAGGTGCTGACGCCCTGGCCGATCTGGGTGGTGCCGCTTACGCTGCCGCCGTCTGTGTAGAGATAATCGCTGAAGTCTGCGCGCTGGCCTTTGTATGCCAGAGTGCTGACGTTGGCGATGTTGTTGCCGACGATGTTCATTTTGTTTCCGTGCGCCATAAGGCCAGAAACGCTTGCCCACATGCTGGATGAGAGACTCATACCTTCCT
>CAYPRZ010000080.1:0-12026 GCA_964413315.1 uncultured Desulfovibrio sp.
GTGTTTTTTGGCACACTTATGGACGCCTTTATGGCCGGTTACGCACCGGCACGGCCCTGTAACTTTTGGCCAGACGCAAAATGAACACAACCTCGCCCCTGCTTGAGCAACAGGCACTTGTTGTTTTTTCTGGCGGGCAGGATTCTGCCACCTGCCTTGCTTGGGCGCTCAGCCGCTTTAAGCGGGTACTTACCCTTGGTTTTGATTACGGTCAGCGACACTCGGTAGAGCTTACCTGCCGCAAGCAGGTGCGTGAGGGTATTGCTGCGCTCAACCCCCTGTGGGCAGAACGCCTTGGGCCCGATGCCCTGCTCGACCTTGATATTTTTCGTCAGCTGGCAGACACGGCGCTGACCTCTGACACGCCCATAGACGAGCACGGGGCCAACGGTCTGCCCAATACCTTTGTGCCGGGCCGCAACCTCATCTTTATTCTGCACGCCGCAGCTTGGGCCTATGCCAAAAATATCCGCCACATTGTGCTGGGCGTTTGCCAAAGCGATTACTCCGGCTATCCCGACTGCCGCGACGACAGCATCAAGGCCATGCAGGTGGCAGTAAACAGCGGTATGGACGCGCAGTACACCCTGCACACGCCGCTTATGTGGCGCAGCAAAAAAGACGCTTGGATGCTCGCCCGCGAGCTGGGCGGCGATGCCCTTGTGAACCTGATTGTGGAAGAAAGCCACACCTGCTACATGGGCCAGCGCGGCCAGCGCGAGCCGTGGGGCTATGGCTGCGGCACATGCCCTGCCTGCCGTTTGCGGGCCGCAGGTTACGCGGCCTACGTGCAAGCACTGGCTGGTCTGGGCCAAGACAGCCCAAAAGGATAAAGCCCAATGTCCAAAAAGCAGCTCAGCGCCGCACAGGGTCTGGAAGCGGCATGCATACTGTTTCAGATCAACAGCAAGACCGCAGACATCATCAACATGGCCAGCGGCGCGCAAATGCCCGAAGAATACCTTTCTGGCCCCGGTGCGGAAATGTTCTGCGCTGAATGGCGCGCCTTTGTACACGCAGTGGTCACGGCTGCCATCATGCAGCATGCGCCCAACACGGTTTTTCTGGCCTATCTGCGGCAAACGGGCAATCTGCTGGCCGCCGCCAGCGGCAACTTTGACAGCTCGGACGAAAAGGCTGTCAACGCAGCCCTCAACGCCTTTGTGGACGGCCCATTTGCCCAGTACATGCCCTTGCTGGCGCAGGAACAGCAGGCGCAGTGCCCCGATCTTTTTTGCCAGCGGCTTGCGGTACAGGCCGCCATCCTACGCGGTCAGGCAAGCCCGCCGGACGACCACACCAAGGCCCGTTTGGCGGCCATTATGGCTATGGTTATCAGCGCCGTATGGGACAAGCTGGAGCAGTACGACATTCAGGCAGAATAGCCCGCGCAAGCACCTGCGGCCCAAATCTGCGGCCCAAACCCGCCGTCTACACTGCCGCAAAAAATATTTACCGCCACAATGCACAAGGCCGGAATTTTGATCTTACTCAAAATCCCGGCCTTTCTTTTTTGAAAAAACGGCTTCTGCCTACTTCTTGTCCAAAAGCTCCAGCATGGCCTCGGCAATATTGTTGGTGCGCAAACCAACAAGCTCACGCAGACGCAGCTGGCTGCCGTGCTCCACAAAGTGGTCGGGCAGACCAAGGCGCTTGATGCGCTGGCCGCGCATGAGGCCACGGTCATTCCAGAACTCAAGCACAGCAGACGAAAAACCACCGGCCAGTACCCCTTCTTCCACAATAAGAATGCGGTCGAAGCTGTTGGCGATTTCTGCAAGCTGATCTTCAGGCAGGGGCTTGATCCACACGGGGTCAAACACAAGAGGCTTGATGCCAGTTTGCCGTTCCACCATAGCGGCCGCTTCCAGCGCCGGGTGCGCACGGTTGCCCACTGCAATAACCGCTAGGCCTTCGCCCTGTTGCAGCACATCGCCCCTGCTTGGGGTCAGCAAGCGGGGTGCGCCGTCCGAGGGTATGCCAAAGGCACTGCCACGCGGATAACGCAGGGCACAGGGGCCGGGGTGGCACAGGGCCGTGTGCAAACAGTGCCGTAGCAGGTTTTCGTTGCGCGGGGCCAGCATGGCAATGTTGGGAATATGCCGCAGATAGGCAATATCAAAGGCTCCGTGGTGGGTTGCGCCGTCTTCGCCCACCAGACCCGCACGGTCTATGCAAAAGGTGACCGGCAGGTTTTGCAGACAAACATCGTGCACAACCTGATCATACGAACGCTGCAAAAATGTGGAATACACCGCCAACGCGGGCCGATAGCCCTGACTGGCAAGGCCCGCCGCAAAGGTCACGGCGTGCTGCTCGCAGATGCCCACATCCACAAAACGGTCGGGGAAACGCGCGCGGAACTTGTCCGTGCCAGTGCCTTCGGGCATGGCCGCAGTAATGGCAATGATCTTGTCGTTGCGCTCGGCAAGCTCGGTCAGCGTATTACTGAACACCGTGGTAAACGACGGCAGCTTGGCCGTGGAGGCCACGGGTTGCCCGGTTTCGGGCGTAAACAGGCCAATGCCGTGGTAGAGAGTGGGATTTTTTTCTGCCGGGCCGTAGCCCTTGCCCTTTTGTGTGCGCACATGCAGCAGCACAGGGCCGTCCTCTATGGCGGCGGCCATTTCAAGGTGGCGGCGCAGGCTTGTGATGTCGTGTCCGTCCACCGGGCCAATGTAGTTGAAGCGAAATGCCTCAAACAGCATGCCCGGCGTAAAAAACGACTTGAAGCTCCACTCGCCCCGCATGGCATAGACTGCCAGCTTTTGGCCGATGCGTGGGATAGACCGCAGAAAATTGAGCACTTCCTTACGGGTTTGCCGCACCCAACGCTGCGAAAGCGTGCGGCTCAAAAACAGCGAAAGCGCACCTACGTTGGGCGAAATGGACATTTCATTGTCGTTGAGCACCACAATGAGCCGCCGCCCCATGTGGCCCGCGAGATTCAGCCCTTCAAAGGCCTCGCCCGCAGTAAGAGAACCATCGCCGATCACGGCCAGCACGTGGTGCTTGAGGCCGGAAAGGTCACGCGCCAAGGCCATGCCCAAGGCAGCAGAAATGGACGTGGAGGAATGCCCCACGCCAAAGTGGTCAAAGGGGCTTTCCTCCATGCGCGGAAAGCCAGAAATACCGCCAAAAGTGCGCAGGGTGTGAAAATTCTTGGCGCGCCCCGTAAGCATCTTGTAGGCATAAGCCTGATGGCCCACATCCCAGATCAGCTTGTCGTGCTTCACATTAAAGGTGGACAGCAAGGCGAGGGTCAGCTCCACCACGCCCAGCGAGGGCGCAAGATGCCCCCCCGTGCGCGAAACCGTATCAATAATGCGGCTGCGCACTTCGCCCGCAAGCTGGGTCAGTTGCGTGTCCGAAAATTTGTTCAGCTGGGCGGGGCTTTCAATGCCGTCCAGCAAGCCGCTGTGCTCTTTCGTATCCATCTCAGGCCGCCCTGGTTACCGTGTAGTCGGCCAATGCCCGCAGAAAATCCGCTTCCTGTCCGTCAAAACCGGCCAGCGCATTCTGTGCGGCCTGTGCCTGTTCGCGTGCCAGCTCCCGGCTTTTTTCAAGCCCCAGCAAGGCGGGATAGGTGCTCTTGCCCTGTTCTTCGTCACTGCCAGCGGGCTTGCCCAAGGTTTCTGTGTCCGAAACCACATCAAGAATATCGTCTGCAATCTGAAAGGCCACGCCAAGCGCCGCGCCATAGGCAGAAATAGCCTCGCGGGCGGGCTGCTCTGCCCCGGCAAGAATGGCCCCGCACACGCACGATGCCCGCAACAGCGCCCCGGTTTTCATGGCGTGCACGGTGCGCATCTGCTCTAGGGTAATGGAGGCCGCGCCAGTGTAGATCATATCCCATTCCTGACCGCCCACCATGCCCGAAGACCCCGCCGCAAGGGCAAGCGTGGATACGGCTTCAAGCACACGGTCTGGCGATTCGGGGGTGCGGCACATGACCATAAAGGCGTCGGTAAGCAGGGCGTCGCCTGCAAGAATGGCCGTGGCCTCGTCAAAAGCCTTGTGGTTCGAGGGCTTGCCACGGCGCAGGTCGTCGTCGTCCATGGCGGGCAGGTCATCATGAATAAGCGAATAGGTGTGGATCATCTCGATGGCAGCAGCAAAGGGCATGCTGCGCTGCGGCGAAAGACCGCACAGGGCGGCAGTGCTGAGGCACAGCACGGGCCGCAAACGCTTGCCCCCGGCCTGAAGGCTGTAGAGCATGGAATCCTTGAGCCTCTGGGGCATATCGCGACCGTCAAGACAGGTGGCCAGATAGGCTTCCACGTCCTTGCCCCGCGCGCGCAAAAGGGCCTTCATGTCAGCAACGCTCATCATCGCCTATTCTGCCTCCTCTTCTGCATTCAGCCCGCCTTCGGCCACAGGGCGTGGCCGAAGCGGACGCGCCTGACCATCCTGCCAGATTTCAAGCTCGTGCCGGGCTTTTTCAAGCTGCTCGCGGCAATAGCGCGAACAGGCCGCTCCTTCCTTATACAGGGCCATGCCCTTTTCAAGAGGCAGGTCGCCGCTTTCAAGCGCGGCCACTATTTCCTGAAGCCGGGCCATCTTTTTTTCAAAGGTATTGTCTGTCTTGGCGCTCATGGATTTTTTTCCTTAGCGGCGTTGCCGGTGGTCAAAAAGGGCTGCGGATCAACCGATTCGCCCTGAACCAGAAGCGACAGATGCAGGTGCGGCCCGGTAACGCGGCCAGTGGCCCCAACAAGGCCCACAACCTGCCCCTTGCGCACCCTATCGCCATTTTGCACCAGTATTTCAGAGAGGTGCAGATACGCGGTAAACACCCCTTCGCCGTGATTGATGTACACTACATTACCAGAGAAGTACAAACTCCCCGTAAGCACCACCTGACCATCGGCACAGGCCAGTACCTGCTGCCCTTGCGGGCCGCGCAGATCAAGCCCCTTGTGCACCCCACGGGGCTGCCCGTTGAACACGCGCTTGAGGCCGTAAAGACTCGACACATCGCCGGGCACAGGCCGCGCAAAGGGCAAAACCCACAGGCGTTCGGGCAGGCGCTGGGCCAGTGCCTGACGCACAAGTTCCCTGTCGGCCTTGATACGCGCCATTACATCTGCCGGTGGATCCACATACTTTTTTTCCACGCTCAGCTTTTGTTCAGGGCGGTTTTTGTCAAAAAAGGCAATGCGGCTGGCCGTGCGGGGGGCGTCCTTGGCCCCGGCAAGCGATACGGCAAGATCGCGGGCAGATTCTTTTTCTTCCAGCGGTACGGGCAGCAAAATAACGGCCTGCCAGCGCGTGGCAGCGCCCCCAGCACTGCCAGATGTACTGCCAGATGCAGAGCTGGCGCTCACCTGCTCGGCTCTGGCCTCGTAGGTTTTGCCCAGCCAGTGAAAAACAAAAGCCTTTGCGGGCGCGTCACTCACCGCCAAGGCGGGAAAGGCATCGCCACGGGCTACTTTTTCCGGGGCATCCATTACAAGCGAGGGAGCCGCCAGCGCAGCTGACCCCACAAAAATAACACTGCACGCCAGCAATACCAGCACAAGGCGCACGAATATGGTCACACGCACAGGCATCAGCTCTTCCTTACTTGTTTTTCTGCAACTGGTCCTTCATCGGGCTGCACCGCGCTGACCACGGCAGCCAAGCTGCCATCTGCCAGCCGCACTGTAATGGCGCTGCCCGCAGGGGCCGCATGCACCGAGCGCAGCAGCCCGCCATCGGCTCCGCGCACAAGGGCATAGCCCCGGCTGAGCGGCGCAAGCGGATTGGCCGCCGCAAGCGAAAATTCCAGTTTGTCCAGCTCGCGCCCTGTGCGGGCGAGCATTTCCTGCCCTGCCGCATGCAGCCGATTGTGGACGGTAAGGTGCTGCTGCTCCTGAGCTGCCAGCATGCGGGGCATGGCCGCAGCCAGATTGGCCGAAAGCGCCTCTACCCTGCTGCCCAGCATGTCGAGCCTTGCGGGGCTCAGGGCATTTTGCAGGGCCTGTGCAAGCCTGTCGCGCCGGGCCTCAGTGGTAGCAAGCAACTGGCGGGCAGCCCGATGCAAGCGCAGATTTAGCCCGTCAAGCTGCTCTGCAAGCCGTGCCTGATGCCGCATGGGCGAAAACCAGCGCAGGGCGCTCTCGTACTGGGCAAGGCTTTGCCCTGCCGCCTCAAGCCGCCGCCGCATGGCCCGCACAAGAGCGGCCTCTGCCTCGTCAACCTTTTGCACCAGCTCTGCCCGTGCGGGCCACAGCAGCTGGGCCGCGTGCGAGGGCGTTGCCGCGCGCAGGTCTGCGGTCATGTCGGCAAGGGTGACGTCCACCTCATGCCCAATGCCCGCCAGCACTGGTAGGCGTGATTCAAATACCGCCTCGGCCACGGCTTCTTCATTAAAGGCCCACAGGTCTTCCAGTGAGCCGCCGCCGCGCACCAGCACAATAACCTGAGCCCAACCCTGCGCATTGGCCTCGTGCACGGCCCGCACAATGCTTGGGGCTGCATCCGCGCCCTGCACCAAGGCCGGAAACAGTCGAATGCGTGCCCCGCTGCCACGGCTGGCCGCCAACTCCATAAAATCGTGAATTGCCGCGCCAGTGGGCGACGTGATAAGCGCCACGCGCTGCGGATCGTGCGGCAAAGGCCGCTTGCGCTCGTGGCTGAAATATCCCAAAGACGCCAGCTTGCGCTTGCTGGCCTCAAAGGCCTGGGCCAACAGTCCCTCGCCCGCTGGCTGCAACAGCTCAACTGCCAGCTGGTACTGCCCGCGCGGGGCATACAGGGTAATGCGCCCTGCGCACAGCACATCCAGCCCGTTGCGCAAAAGCTCCAGCGGCGAGGGCCGTGGAGAATCAAAAACTTCGCCAGTAAGCGGGTCAAAGCCCTGACTGGTCTGCCGCTGCATATGCCTGAACCACACGCACTGCAACTGGGCATCCGCATCCTTAAGGGTAAAATAGACGTGCCCAGAGCCGGGGCGGGTAAGGTTTGTCACCTCGCCCCGCACCCACACAAAGGGAAAACGCCCCTCAAGGGTTTTGCGCAGCTGCTCCGTGAGCTCACGGACAGACAGTATGGCTTCCTGCATGGTGCTCCGCGTGAGGCATTCAAGCTGAAAAAAGTCTTATTGTGGTAAAAGGGGCACTAACCGTGCCCCTTTTATATTACCTCAATCTCTAACAAACCCTCAGACCGTGGCGTGAGAGGTATTACCTCACATCGCGGGCGGTTCAGGGTATTTAAAGGCTAAACTGAGTTGCAGTGCAGATTAGGGGTTGTTTCTAACTAAAAGATTTTGCGCCGAGGACAAGGAAAACAGTGTTTTTTACGACAGGAGTGGACTCGCTTTTGCCGTTGCGACGAAGGAAGCTACGGATAAAGACAGCAGCGCTTTTTGTCCATGACTGGAGTAAAAAATACTGGATGACGCAGGGATCGGCCAAAAGAATTAGTTAGAGACAATCCCTAGCCCTGCTGCTGCGCCCAACCGTCCCGAACCTTGGCGGCCCAAGCTGCAAAGGCTTCTGCCATGGCATCGGCGGGCAGCTCGCCCTTTTCGCCGCTGCGGCGGTCCTTGCATTCCACAATACCCTTGGCCAGCCCCTTGCCGCCCACCACAAGCTGCATGGGAATGCCCAGCAAATCCGCGTCCTTGAACTTGACGCCGGGGCGTTCTTCGCGGTCGTCCATCAGCACGTCCACGCCCATATCCTTGAGCATGGCGTAGATTTGCTCGACCTTGGCGTTGACCTCGTCGTTGCGCGGGTCAAGGTTCAGCAAAATGCAGTCATAGGGTGCCATTGGCGGAGGAAACACAATGCCGTGCTCGTCGTTGTTCTGCTCGATGGCGGCAGCCGCCACGCGCGAAACACCAATGCCGTAACAGCCCATGATCATGATCTGTTCCTTGCCGTTTTCGTCAAGGAAGGCGGCGTGCATGGCGTCGCTGTACTTGCGGCCCAGCATGAACACATGGCCCACTTCGATGCCGCGCGTAAGCTCTATACGCCCACCGCAGCGGGGGCATTTGTCTTCGGGGGTGATGGCGCGCAGGTCGGCCCATGCGGTCACCGTGGCATCGCGGTTAAGGTCAACGTGCACAAGGTGGGCATCGCCAGCGTTGGCGCCCACCACATAATCCGTACCCGCCTGCAATTCGGCATCGGCGTACACGGGAATTTCCAGTCCTACAGGCCCGGCAAAGCCCACGGGGGCCTTGGTTATTTCCTGCACGGTGGCGGCGTCGGCCATCACCACGTCCTGCGCGTTAAGCAGGTTTTTGAGCTTGATGTCGTTAACTTCACGGTCGCCGCGCACCAGCACGGCCACGGCCTTGCCGTCCACCTTGAAGAGCATGGTCTTAACCACAGAGGATGCGGCCACGCCAAGCAGGGCCGCCACTTCTTCCACCGTATGGGCGTTGGGGGTGGCTACCTTTTCTGCCGGGGAGCAGGACTGCGTGCAGGGCTGGCCGTTCCATGCAACCTCGGCGCGTTCCACGTTGGCCGCGTATTCGCAGTGGTGGCAAAAGGCAATGGTGTCTTCGCCCGTGTCAGCCAGCACCATGAATTCGTGCGAAAAATTGCCGCCGATGGAGCCGGAATCGGCCTCCACAGGGCGAAACTTGAGGCCAAGACGCTGAAAAATGCGCTTGTAGGCCGCGTGGCAAGCCCAGTAGTTCTGCTGCGAGCCTTCTTCTGTGGCGTCAAAGGAATAGCCGTCCTTCATGATGAATTCGCGCCCGCGCATAAGGCCGAAACGGGGGCGGATTTCATCGCGAAACTTGGTCTGAATCTGGTACAGGCGCACGGGCAACTGGCGGTACGAGCGCACTTCGCCGCGCACAAGGTCGGTGATGACTTCTTCGTGCGTGGGGCCAAGGCAGTATTCGCGCTCGTTGCGATCTTTGAAGCGCAGCAATTCCTTGCCGTAGTGCTCCCAGCGGCCCGATTCTTTCCACAGGTCGGCGGGTTGCACCATGGGCATGAGCAGTTCTTCAAAGTTGGCTACGGCCATTTCTTCGCGCACGATGCGGCTTATTTTTTCAAGCACCCGAAGGCCCAACGGCAGATAGGTGTACATGCCCGAAGTAAGCCTGCGCACCATGCCGGCACGCAGCAAAAGCTTGTGGCTGATAACTTCGGCATCGGCCGGGGATTCCTTGAGGGTGGGAATATAGCAGTTGCTGAAACGCATTACTGTGATTCCTTTTCGTTGAGCAGTTGTTGCAGTTCTTCCATAAAAGCCGCCAGCAGGGCCTCCTGCCCTTTGACCGAGCGGATGACCTCGCCCTTGCGAAATATAATGCCCTTGTCGCGCCCGCCAGCAACGCCCAGATCGGCCTCGCGGGCCTCGCCCGGCCCGTTGACCACGCAGCCCATGACCGCCACCTTGATGTCGGCCTTGGAGGTTGCAAGGCGGTCTTCTACCGCGCGCGCAAGCGAAAACAGGTCAATCTCTGTGCGCCCGCAGGTGGGGCACGATATGATTTCCGGCCCGCGTGAGCGCAGGCCAAGAGCACGCAAAATTTCCCACGCCACGGTCACTTCTTCCGCCGGGTCGGCGGTGAGCGAAACGCGCATGGTGTCGCCAATGCCCTCGTGCAGCAAAATACCCAGCCCCACGGCAGATTTGACCGTGCCGCGCATGAGGCCCCCGGCCTCGGTCACGCCAATGTGCAAGGGGTAGTTACACACTTCGGCAAGCTTGCGGTACGAGGCAATGGTATCGAGCACCGATGAAGACTTGAGCGAAATTTTTGTGTCGTAAAATCCACGGTCTTCAAGCATGCGCACATGGCCAAGTGCGCTTTCAACCAGTGCTTCGGGGCAGGGGCCGCCGTACTGCTGGAGCAGCCGCTTTTCGACCGAGCCAGAATTGACCCCAACGCGGATAACCGCCCCGTGGGCCTTGGCTGCGTCCACCACGCGGTCAACGTGCTCGCGTGGACCAATGTTGCCGGGGTTGATGCGCAGGCCCTCAAGGCCAGCCTCCAGCGAGGCCACGGCAAGGCGGTAATCAAAATGGATGTCCGCTATTAGCGGCAGACGCGTACCAGCACGGATAGCTGGCAGGGCCGCAACGGCAGCCTCATCGGGCACGGCCACGCGCACGGCCTCGCAGCCGCGTGCTTCAAGCCGCGCTATCTGGGCCAGTGTGGCCTCGGCATCGCGGGTATCGGTATTGGTCATGCTCTGCACCATCACGGGTGCGCCGCCGCCAATGGAAAGCCCGCCCAGACTAATGGCGCGGGTTGTGCGCTTGTGCATGCTTGCCTCTCAAAAACATGGTGCACCCACGGCAAAAAGCCACAGTGTGCCGTAAACGATCCTTCTATGCTATTTCCCCTTGCAAGCCAAGTGCGCCCCCCACGCCACATCCAGTGACGCACGCGGCCTGACCTGCTAACCCCATAAATTTTTTGCTTGCGGTTTTGCCTCATCTTAACGGGCCGGATTGACCACCCGCCACCCTCTGGGAAAAATATTGCGCAAACGATTCTGGAACGTGTCTTGCAAAGTTTTTGTCCAAGGCCTGTGTGCAGACGTTTTTTCCCCCTGCACTCAAGTTTGCGGCCATTACGACGATAAGTATCCATAAAGAACAGCCCCAATATTTGGGGCTGCTGCTGGCAAATGCGGGCCGGCCACGTCTGGCAATCCGCACACAATGACCGCACCGCACGGGCCGCGTTCAGAACATTATTGGGGTTTATATGCAAATTATGCCGCGTCTTCTGATATTTTGCGCACTGCTGCTGCCGCTGTTTGCCGGTTGCAGCAAAAGCGGCCCGTCGGCCCTCTCGCCCGGCTATACCAATGCCGTTGAGCTCAAGCTCAAAAGCCGCGAGCTGGCCGAACAGATGCTGGCCACCATGCCCAACGACGCTATTCAGGGCTTTGTGGCCATGCCCACGGCCTTTGTAAATCAGAATAATACTTCGCAAAGTTCGCCCATGGGCAGACTTATGGCCGAATCGCTGTTTTACGAATTCAACCAGAGGGGCTTTCCCACGCGCGAGTACAGGCTCAACGGGGCCATCAACGTGCAGGGCGGGCGCGACGACCTTGCCCTTGCGGCCAACCAGATGGTTTCAACCAACGGACAAAAATGGGCCGCCTTGGTTGTGGGAACCTACTATGTGGACAAGGACGCAACCTTTATCAACGCCCGCCTTGTGCGCGCCAGCGATGGCCTTGTGATGCGCACGGGTCAGCTGGTGCTTGTTAACACACCTATCGTGCAGCGCATGGCTCAGGCCGACCCACCGCCGCCACCGCCGGTCAAAGCCGCAGAGAGCAGCGCCAGCGCAAAACCGGCCCCCACTTCGCTCTATACGCCTGCCAGCAGCATAAGCAGCGGCACGCTTGTAATCAAACAACGCCGGTAATACCGGAATTACCATGAAAAAATCGTTGAACAGCATTTGCGCACTTTGCCTCACGGCTTCATTTGCCCTGCCGCTTGCTCTAGCAGCCGCTGCACACGCAGACGGCATGTCATCGTACAGCAGTGGGCAGTCTGACGCTCAGGCACAGCGCGCGGCAAAGGACAAGGCCAACTATCTTTCTGAAGCAAACGAGCACAGTCTGGCCTATCTGGGGCAGGCCCGCCAGTTTCGCGAGCAGGGCCGCTATGAGCTGGCCCGGCAGCGCTATTTGCAGGCGCTATCAATATGTGCCGACGAAAAAACTGTAGAAATCATCAAAAGAGAACTTAACGGCGTTGAACTGCTTTTGCGCACCATGCGCTAAGGATTGCCATGAACCGCTTTTTTATTACCACCCTTGTGCTTGCGGCCTTGCTTTTTCCGCTTACTGCGGCGGCAGCTGGCAACGTACCCCGCGCAGCTGTGAGCATTGCCAAGCAGCTGGACGAACAGTTAATGATGCGCTTTGCTGGCGACAACTCTGAAATGAGCCGCAAAGACCGCGAGTCGCTGGCACGCGCACGCATAATGATCATGGGCACAACCCCGGTCAATATCAATAATCTGGACGAAGCTTCGCCCCTTGCCCGCCAGATGACAGAAGAAATCAGCCGCTGGCTCATCAACGAGGGCTACCGCT
>CAYPRZ010000081.1:0-11881 GCA_964413315.1 uncultured Desulfovibrio sp.
CATATTCCTGCAGTTTTTCTTCTTTAAGAATGGCATGATGTTCATAATGCTTAATGATATACCACTCATAAAACTCCTTAACAAATTCCTGCGGTGTTTGTGCTGCATGTGCCGCCTTGGGGCAAAAAAATCCAAGGCACAGCATGCCTGTGAGCACACAAGTAAGTACGTTGCGAATAGGCATATGTTTATTCCTCAATTTTTTGCAAGCCCTGCCTCCGATGCTAAGTTTGTCACCGCCGGCAGGGCTTGGGTGTTGTTATCGTTCACGCATGACTAATGCGGGGCCACAAGTTACCCACCTATATCACTTAGCTAATTTATGGACGTCGGTAAATAACATACGGCACACGATTATCTTCATAGATTGAGGCCGCGTATATGCTGTCTTGCTTATTGTCGGATATCCATTTTCTTCCATCAAACATGGCAACATGGCCATGCTTATGGCCCGTAGTTGCCTGAAAAACCACGACATCCCCTTTTTGGGGTTTCTCGCCTGGGGCAACCGTTCTAAAACCTGCGTGGCGCAGAATGGGACCATACCACTCGCACTGATTCCATGAGGATTGCATGCTGTGTTGAGTGTGATTCCGCCTGCATCGATGGCATTGTGGACAAATTGACCACAATTACTACTTGGTTTTTTCAGCGCCTTATTTTGCAGGTGCGCTATGGCCGCATCGAGATCCCATTTGGGTAATGGCTTGTCCTTCGGCCAAACTTCCTCCCTTCGCATCATGCCGTTGCGCAATATGGCAGACCGCTTAAGTTCTTCCCTCTCAAGCATGGCATTACGGCCAACATCTGCCCGGTACATAAGTGTTCTGGATACTGGCGCTTTCAACTCTGGCCCTTTGTTTGAATAGCCCGCCATGCTGCCCCCAGCACTGGCAAACTGTCCATCGGCATCACGGGGATGCTTGCTTTCATCCCAGGCCAGCCCGCTCACATCCTGCCTGTTGACCGGGTCATCCACGCAATAGTCGTACAGGTCGCCATCGCCGCGCATGTCGTTTGCAGGATCAAGCGACATAAACCTGCCAATGCGCGGATCATAGTCGCGCCAGATAAACCGTATGAGGTGGGTGTCCCTGTCTTCCAGCCCACCGCAAAATCCGATGGGCACATACAGGCAGGGCAAGGAGTCATAAACAATTTTGCCAAAACTGCTGCGCACCACCTCCTTGACCACCTTGCCGTCTGGCCCCACAAAAAGGCGTGGCGTACCCATATGATCGCAGCAGCAATCAAGCTCCAGAGGCGAGAGCGCCGATGCCCCACCGGCAGACGCGCTGCCGGGTGTTGCCCCACCCAGTGCGGCCTTCCCCGACTTGCCAGCGGCAGAAGCGTCGCGGAACTGCTGGTACGTGGCGAGGCGCTGGCACACCCTTTGTCTGCGATTTTCTGCGCCAAACCAGTACAACCAGCCCTCTGAGCCAGTATGCTCGCTTGCCGGGGCGGTATCCGCAGCCAGAACCGATTTGCTCAAGGGGCCAATGACTATCTTGTTTAAGATGCCATCCGCATCGTAGGCAAAGTCATACTCCAGCCGCAGTTCGTGGTCGCGGAAGCCCACGAGCTGCGCCTGATCGTTCCAGCGGTATTCGCCCGTAATGTCTTTGTGGCGGTATCGCCTGTGAAGAGATGTGCCCTTGTATGCATAGCGTAGCTCGCAACCATCGCTGAGCTCGGCCTTGTCCAGCAGGGTACTGCCACTGTAGGCAAGGCGCAGGCCCTGCCTGCCCGTGATGCTGCTTACCGAACCGTATTTGTCATAGGCATAGCGGTTTTGCCCGTCGCTTTCCAACTGACCTTTGCATTATAGCTGTAGCGCGATTTTTCCATTGCGCTTGTAGATGCCGAGGGGCAGCCCTCGTACCAAACCTTGCTGCGCACGCGCTGGCCAGAAGCGTTGTATTTGTATGTTTCTGCAATGGCAGCATTATTTTTTACCTCGGTCAGCCTGCCAGCGGCATCGTAGGTATATTCCAGCACATTTGAGCTTCCGTTAAACATCTCGATTTTGCGGGCAATGCGGCCACGCGCATCGCGCTCATACTGTACGGTCAACCCATTCTGCCTTCTTGCTTCTTCCGCTTGTTGCATACAAACCTCTGTGGTTTTGTTCGTTTTCCGGCCATCACTTCATAACTGGCCCAAATATGAAGCCATTTAACTTGATCAGGGCTCATCGGGCCGGGTTAAGAACAAAACATGCCACAAATTTCATTTTCTGTAAGACTGAAACATTTCAGTACACAATGCGTGCTTTTTTCTAGGATTTCTCTTAAAATAAATTCTTTTATTTAAGCATGTTAAAAGCATTTTTTAGGGCAGATTGAGATTTAATTTTTTGCAACTAACATTTCTAACCATGTAAATTTATTATAAAAAATAAAATAAAAAAAATTATAATTTTTTATAAACAAACTTGTAGCTAGCTGAAATAAAATATTAATAGTCAAAAAACAAGGGTGATGCCTTTTTCAAAGCATCACCCATTGGCAGACATATATTGAGCTGTAGACTGAAGAAAAATGCAAATACAGGCATTCGCCCCGTGGCCAGATAGACGGGCATAACGAGGGGCAGGCAAAACGTTGCCGCCCCCGGCGGCGGGCCTCCCCTTGCTGCTACGCGCCAGACTTCATTTTGTGCACCAGCGCCTTAAGTGCATTGGCCTCGCCCACCAGTTGCTCCACTGCCTTGGCAGAACTGGCCATAATCTGCGCCGTATCGCGCGAGATACCGTTTATTTCGTCCACACTACGGGTTATTTCTTCGGACGTGGCCGACTGTTCTTCGCTGGCGGTGGCAATGGCCCGCACCTGATCGCTGGCGCTGTCCACCATGCTTACAATTTCCTGCAAGACATCGCCGCAGCGGGATGCCAGCTCTGTGGTGCTCTCTACCGCGCCAAGGGCTCGCTCTACGTTGGCCACGTTCACCCGCGTGCCGTTCTGTATGCCCGTAACCGCTTCGCCCACCTCGCGGGTTGCGCCCATGGTTTTTTCTGCCAGCTTGCGCACCTCGTCTGCCACCACGGCAAAGCCGCGCCCGGCATCGCCCGCGCGCGCCGCCTCAATGGCCGCATTAAGCGCCAACAGGTTGGTCTGGTCGGCAATGTCTGAAATAACAGACATGATCTGCCCAATGTTGCCCACCATTGTGCCCAAAGAATCCATGGACCCCTTAAGCTCGGCAGAAACGCGCCGCACTTCGTCCATGCCCTCCACCACCTGCCGCATAACGCCAGAGCCCTCGTTGGCCCTGCCACGCGCGGTATCTGTGCTGTGGGCCGTGCTAGCGGCGTTTTGGGCTACCTCAAGCACGGTGGCATTCATCTGCTCAATGGCTGTGGCGGCCTCGCTCACCCGTGCCGACTGCCGCTCTGCACCCGTGCTGGCCTGCCCCACCTGCGAGGATATGGCCGCTGTGACCGCAGAAATGCCCTCTACCGTGCGTTCTAGCTGGCCTGCGGCTTCCATCATGCCCTCGGCCTTGGCGCGTTCTGCGGCGGCCTTGGCGGCCTGTGCTTCTTCTGCGGCCTGTTTGGCCCGCTGGCCTTCCTCCGCCGCCTCGGCACTGCGGTGTTCAGCCTCGGCAATCTTGGCCTTGAGCGTGCCCACCATGGCCTCAATGCTGTCGCGCAGCACGGCCATTTCAGCGCTGTAGCTGCCGCTGGCTCTGGCCTCCAAATCGCCCGCAGCCACGGCCCGCGCCAAGCTCACCACACGGCCCAAGGGCCAGGTGATGGAAAGCAGCACCAACAGCCCAATACCCGCGCCGCACAACACACTGCCGATAATGGATATAAGCAGCAGCCGTTCCGTGCCGCGCGTTTGCTCGGCCAGCTCGCGCTGGCTGGCAACCACACGTTCCATAAACTGGGTTTCCAGAGCTTCCAGATTTTTTTCTGTGGTGTGTACGTTGTCTTTATAGGTTGTGTAATGGGCGTTGGCCTGAGTGGCGTTGAACTGGCTTAAACCGGCGGCCAGCTCTGCCGATGTGCGGCGCACCACTTCGTCATAGGCCGCAAAAGCCCGCAACGATTCCTGCGCCAGCGCCTCTGCCTTGGCCCCGGCCTGTGGGTTGCCCCGCAACGCGTCTTGCAGCTTGCGCAGGTTTTCTTTCAGCTCGCCCGCAAGGCTCTCAAGCTTGCCCATGTAGCCCTTGAGAGCTTTGGCATCGCCAAGGTTAAGCAAAATATCTTTCTCGGCCTTGCGGTACAGCTGCATGCCCAGCGAGGCCTCATGCAAAAGATTGATGGTAGGCAGCTCGTGGCGGCCAATCATACCCAACGTTTCACGCTGCTCACGCAAAGCGAGCATTGCCACAGTTCCAGTTATGGCAAAAATCAGTAGTACAACACCAAAACCGCTTGCCAGTTTGGCTCTTAGTGACATGCCCATATGGTCCTCCACAACGCACAACAATCGTTAGGGGGGGATCTATGGTATCCCTTCACCCAAATAGCCACAGCTGTCAATAACAGCCTGTGCTGCGCAGCAAAATAGCTGTGCGCCGTTGCCTTCTTTGCTGAACTGTATCATTTTATACATCACGCACGCAGAACACCTGAGCGTGCCGAACCCAAGGAGAACCCCGTGAGCGCAAATACCCACGATCAGCCCCTTGCAAGCCTAGTGCTCTGGCTGCGCAACCGCCATGCGGAAGTGATGGCAACAGAGGCACAAGCCCTTGCCCGCCTTGACGCAGGGGATACCCCCGGCCATAATGATCTTATGCGCCGCAAGGCCGAGCTGCTTTCTAGCATGGCCGAGGACGCCAAGCCCCTGCTAGAGCCGTTGCCCGGCGAGACGCGCTTTAATTACGCACTGGCTCTGGAAGGCTTTTCGGCAAGTGCAAGAATGTCTTTGCGTCTAAACTCAGTTTTTTATATGTCTGCCTTGCTTTATCCCGACGACCACAAGCCGGGACAGCCCGACAACCTGACCCTATGCATAGACCGTATGGAAAAACTGGGGCTTGAATTCAGACACGATTAGCCCAATCTTGGGCTGCGGCCTTGCCCATCTTGCGCAAGGCTTTATTATGCATTGCAGCAGCAGGGCATTGTCTGCCCTGTTGCACAAACCGTAAGGAGATCCCCCATGAAGCTTCTGCACATAGCCATCGCTGCCGTGCTCTGCCTTTGGGCCGCATCTGCCCAAGCCAACCCCGCCGCCGAAGGTAGCAAGGTT
This sequence comes from uncultured Desulfovibrio sp., assembly GCA_964413315.1. Lineage (GTDB taxonomy): Bacteria > Desulfobacterota > Desulfovibrionia > Desulfovibrionales > Desulfovibrionaceae > Desulfovibrio. Next base: position 5,208 of record CAYPRZ010000081.1, read on the forward strand.
GATAAATTTGCCCTGATGGATACCGACAAGGACGGCAAGGTTACCTACGAAGAATTTAAGGCGTATTATCCCAATATGCGCGAAGAAGCCTTTGCCGTTATTGATAAAAATGGCGACAAATCCATCAACCGCATTGAATGGGACGAATTTGTGTCCAACCATTCTTCCGGCCACATGGGCGGCAGCATGGGCAACATGATGGGCGGTCAGGGCGCTATGCCCGGCAATTCCATGATGCCCTCGCCCGGTAGCGCCGATATTCCTCTGGTGACCCCTCCCAATGGCAAATAAACGTTCCCCGTCATTTCCGCAGCCTTGGCGTCAAAACGACAGTCAGGGCAGCACAGCTTTCGAGCGGCAGCCCGACAGTTCCAAAACGGCTGCCGCTCCGTTTTCTTCTGACGCGCCCACCCCTTCGCCTTCTGCCCCGCGTGGGGGCAAAGCGGGCCGCGCAACAGCCAGCGGCAAGCCCGCAGCCAACAGAAGGCTGCCAGACAAACCGTTGGGCAATGGCGCAGACAACAGGCCCGCCACCCGCAAGCCACCTTTTCCTGATCCTGTGCGCGAAGACACACGCACGCAGCAACACCGCAAAACTTCTGCGCACGATTCTGTGTGGGCAGACCCAACAGATGCCGCCAACGGCTCCGCTTTGGGCAAGGGCGCACTGCGCCAGCCGCGCTTTGTACCCATGAGCGCAGAAGAAATGCGCGCCCTTGGCTGGGATCAACTGGACGTGCTGTTGATCAACGGCGATGCCTACGTTGACCATCCCTCGTTTGGCAATGTTCTGCTGGCCCGTTGGCTTATCCGCCACGGTTTCCGCACCGGCATTGTGGCCCAGCCCAACTGGGAAACCCCCGACGATCTGCTGGTTATGGGGCGGCCCCGCCTTTTTGCTGGGGTCAGTGCTGGCGCGCTCGATTCGCTGCTGGCGCACTACACGGCCTTTCGCAAAAAGCGCCACGACGATGCCTACACCCCCGGCGGCAAGGCTGGGGCGCGGCCCAACCGGGCCTGTCTGGTTTACGCTAATCTGGCGCGGCGGGCTTTTCCCGGTTTGCCAGTGATTCTGGGCGGCATAGAGGCCAGCTTGCGGCGGGCCTCGCACTACGATTTTTGGACAGACTCGCTGCGCAAGCCTATCCTTATGGATGCCAAGGCAGACCTGCTCATCTGGGGCATGGGCGAAAAGGCCATTATCGAATGTGCCCAGCGCCTGCACAGGGGCGAAGAGCTGCGGGGTATTCCCGGCACAGCTTGGATGGACAAACTCGATGCTGCGGGGCATCCGGCCAATCTGCCCGCCACCATGGAAGGCGACCCTTGGGTGGCCCTGCCTTCGCATGCAGAAATTCTGGCAGACCCCTTTCAGCTGCTCAAGCTCACGCAGGAACTGGAGCGACAGGTGCACCGCCTTGATGCGTGGGCCTTTGAACCTGTGGGCGACCGCGCCTTGGTGTTGGCCCGCCCGGCCACGCCCCTGAGCACGGAAGAAATGGATGATCTCTATACCCTGCCCTTCACCCGGCTGGCTCATCCGCGCTACAAAGAGGCCATACCTGCTGCGGAAATGATGCGCACCAGCATCACCAGCCACCGTGGCTGCGGCGGCGGCTGTTCGTTCTGCTCGCTGGCACTACATCAAGGCAGACGTATCAGCTCGCGCTCCGAGCAGTCCGTTCTCTCTGAGGCCCGCCAGCTTGGGCAACAGAATGTTGCACGGGGCAAGGGGCCTGTGGCCATATCTGACGTGGGCGGCCCCACTGCCAACATGTGGCAGGGGCACTGCGCCCTTGATGCCCGCACCGCCCAGCAGGACGATGGAAGCAGCGTGCGGGGCAAAAGTGCCTGCCGCAGGACAAGCTGCTGTTTTCCTTCTGTGTGCAAATCGTTTATCACGCCACAGCGTAAACATGTTGAATTACTTCGCAAGATTGCTGCACTGCCAGAAGTGAAACAGGCCCGCGTGGCCAGCGGCGTGCGCGCCGACCTTGCCCTGCGCGATGCCGATGCCCTTGCGGCCTACACTGGCGAATTCACCGGCGGGCAGCTCAAGGTTGCGCCCGAACACTGTGCGCCTTCGGTGCTGGAGCTCATGCGCAAGCCCTCGCTGGATGTTTTTGAGGTCTTTTTGGACAGCTTTGTACGCCAAAGCCGCGCCGCTGGGCGCGAACAGTACGTTGTGCCCTACCTCATGAGCAGCTTTCCCGGCTGTACGGACGAGGACATGCGCACCCTTTCGCGCTGGCTGCGCCAACGGCACTGGAACCCACAGCAAACCCAGTGCTTTATCCCCACGCCCGGCACCATCGCCACGGCCATGTTTTACTGCCAGCGTGACGAAACGGGCGAACCCATCTATGTGGCCCGTACCGATGCGCAGCGCATGCGGCAACATTATATTCTCATGCCCAGCACGCAGGACGATGACGCCCCATCCCGGCCCCGCCCCAAGGGCGGCGCTGCCGACAGCAGGGCACAAGACCGCCCCCGTTTTGGCGGCAAAAAGCTGGGACAAGAAGAATCAGGGCAAAGGGCTTCTGGACAACGGGAATCTGGGCGGCGGGATTCTGGACCACGGAATCAGGCCAACTGGGACGATAAGCCAGCACGACGCGGCAATGACCGCCCCACAGAAAGCCCGCGCAATCAACAAAGACCTGACCGACCGCAATCTGGCCGTGCCCCAAGGCCCGACAGTGACGACCGCACCTCCAGAGGACGCGGAGGCCAGACAGGCAGGGCAGGCGGGCGCAACAGCGGGCGGCGCTCGTAATATTCCCAACTGCTATTCACGAGGAGGGATTCATGTCCCCACACTGCACTTCTGACGAAGACAGGCTTACCCGGCTGGAAGAGCTGACCTTCTTTCAGGAGGAAAAGCTCAAAGAACTTGATACCGCCCTGACTGCCCAGCAGAAACAGCTGGACAAACTGGAGAAGGACTTTGCAGACGCGACGTCTGTAATCCGGCAATTGCGCGAAAAACTGGGCGACCAGCCAGAGGTCACCCTGCCGCCCCACTCCATGCCAGAACGCTGGTAACCAGCTTTTTTGCCGAACAATTCGATGATACAATAGTGGCCCGACGTGCACATGCCGTTGGGCTACTATTGTATCATCCTCTCCTTTACCGCCCCAGACCTGCCGCGCATGCAGCACCCCCCTCTCATCGAATACCCTGAGCGTTCCAACGATGGATTAGGCTGCTCTAAAAGTTCTCACCAAGCCACAACAGTGGCGTGCGCCCCCCACTTTTGCCTGTCCTCTTGCTACAAATTTGTTTCAAAAACTGGAAATAGTACTTTTTTGTGTTATTTCAAAGCAAATCAATATGGAATATATATGAATAATTACAATGTATTATCATAAAATTTCACATGGCATCCATTTTGCTGATTGAGTACACAAATCATCATGTGGAGGATTGTCATGCCCCTTATCTCGATCAACTGGCGCAAGGCGCTTACCTGCTGCGCCGCCATTGTATGTCTTGCCGCTTCTGTCCAGGCCCGCGAAACCGTCAAAGTCGGCTTTGTGGGTCCCCTTACAGGCGGCGTAAGCGCCATTGGCGTTGGCGGCCGCAATTCTGCAGAACTGGCCGTCAAGGAACGTAACGAAGACCCCGACCGCAAATTCGACTACCTGTTTGTTTCGTATGACGACGAATGCAAACCCAACATCGGCATCCAGGTGGCTACCAAGCTTGCCTCAGACCGCAAGGTTGCCGCGGCCGTAACGCACTATTGCTCTGCCGTTGCCCTTGGCACGGTAGATATCTATCACCGCTTCCACATGCCCGCCGTTGTGTGGGGCGCAGTACACCCCGCCATCACCTACGGCAATGATTACAAGGAAATTTTCCGCACCCCCGGCACCATGATCAACCAGAATCAGGTGGCTGCAAAATTCATGACGGACCAGGGATACAAGACCTTTGCCATCATTCATGACATCACCGACTACGGAAAATCCCACAAGGATTACTTTACCCAGTTCATCACCGAACTGGGCGGCAAGGTTATTGAAACCTTTGGCGTTACCCCAGACCAGCAGGACTTCACCGCTGAACTGACCAAGATCAAGTCGCTGCATCCCGACGTCATCTATTTTGGCGGGCTTGTGCCCGTGGGCGTGCGCGTACGCTCGCAGATGGAAAAACTTGGCATAGACGCCCAGTTTGAAGGCGTGTCCGGCATCAAGTCCGATGCCTTTGTCACAGGCGTTGGCAACGAAACCGCCGAGGGCTCCCTGAGCTTCATTGAAGGCGTGCCGCTTGAAAAAATGCCCGGCGGCGACTCATTTATGAAGAGTTACAAGGATCACGGTTACGCCGAATCGCCTGAGGCATACGGCCCCTTTGCCTACGCCAGCATGAAGCTGACCCTGGATACCATTGAAAGCACCGGTCCCAACCGTGAAAAAATCGCCGAGGCCCTCAGCACCGTAAAAAGCAAGGATACCCTTGTGGGCAAGATGACCTTTGACGACCACGGTCAGAACATAGAGCCAGCCGTCAGTACATTTGTGGTTCAGGACGGGCAATGGGTTTTCTGGAGCGACAGCGACTATGCCTCTGGCAAGCGCCAGCTCAAGCATCCCAACAAGTAATCCGCATCCGCAGACGCCCAGCCCGGCAAAACAACATTGCCGGGCGCCGTCAACCATCTGCAAGGCAAGGATTTCCGCATGGATATGTCACTTATCATTCAATTCGTCATCAACGGCCTGATGCTGGGCATGATGTACGCATTGGTCGCAGTGGGTTTCACCATTTTTTTTGGCGTACTTGACGTCATCGTTTTCTCCCACGGCGACACGGTGATGCTGGGCGGTTTTTCCGGCCTCGCCATGTATATGTATTTACAACATGTTTTTCCTGGGATTGCCCCGGGCTGGGCTTTGCTGTGGGTTGTGCTTACGGCGCTAACAACCATGGCCCTGCTGGGCATCCTGCTGGCAAGCACCATGATTATGCGTCTGCGCTCTGCACCAGCACTGAACACGCTGCTGGCAACCATGATGCTAGGCACGGTGCTGCGTGAATCCATACGGCTGTTTTTTCCCAACGGTTCAAACCCGCAGCCCTTTCCCCACCTTTTACCCGACTGGTCGCTGAACTACGGCCAGCTCTCGCTGCGGTTTGACAATCTGGTGCTGTTCAGCGCCGGGGTTGCGGCAGTGGTGCTGATCCACCTGCTCATTTCGCGCACGCGGCTTGGCATGGCCATTCGCGCTGTGGCGCAGGACAGCGAGGCCGCACAGCTTATGGGTGTAAACTTTTCGCTGGTGGTGCTTACCGCCTTTGCTCTTGGCTGCGGCGTTGCCGCGCTGGCAGGCCTCATGAACGGCATCTACTACAATGAAATCAACTTCAGCATGGGCCTGCTGCTAGGGGCCATTGGCTTCAGCGCGGCTGTTATCGGCGGGCTGGGCAATATTTACGGGGCCATTCTGGGCGGCTTCATTTTTGCATTTTTGCAAACCATGGGCGCTGTAGCAATGCCTTTTTCCAGCGCGTACAAGGATGTTTTCGCCTTCAGCGTTGTCATTGTCCTTATGGCTTGGAAGCCCACCGGGCTTCTTGCCGAAAAATCCAGCCAGAGGGTCTAGCCATGTTTTCCTCACGTCATACGCCTGCCGGACCCCTTATCTGTGTTTTGACCGCAGCGGCTATAACAATCTTCCTTGCCCTCTTTCTTATGGCAGAAGAACAGACCACTATTCTCCTCTACCTTGGGACGGGGCTGGTCATGCTGCTGGGCCTCAGGGCCTGCGGGCTTCTGGATGTGTTGCTGCTGGCCGCTCGTAACAACGAAACTCTCTGGACCCGCCTGATGCTCTGCATGAGCCTTGCGCTGATCCTTCTGTTCCACGACGACCATTACAGCCTTTTTTTGTTGGGAACCATAATGACGTATTCCGTAGCGGTGCTGGGCCTCAATGTGCAGCTCGGTTACGCGGGCGTCATCAACTTTAGCGCGGCCTCTTTTTTTGGCGTGGGTGGCTATACTGCGGCCCTGCTCATGAGCAACGCCGGGGTTCATCCGCTGCTGGCCCTGCTGCTGGGCGGGCTTGCCTCGGCCCTGACGGGCTGCATACTGTTGCTGCCGGTGCTGCGTACCTCGGGGCATTATGCGGCCCTCGTTACCATGGCCTTTGCTCTGCTGTTCAGGGTGTTTCTTGAAGTTTGCCCCTGGTTTGGCGGCCCTCAGGGCATTCCCGTAGAAGGTCTGAACGTACTCGGCATCAGCTTTATGGATGATCTGCGCATTGGCGGGCTGGACTTCTCCTTTTATGCCAAATACGACCTTTTTGCCTTACTGCTGCTTTGCCTGACCTTCGGCTTTATCCGCCGCATGGAACGCTCGTGGTTTGGGCTTTCCATGGACGCTGTGCGTGGGGATGAAGTTGCCTCGGCCTGTTTTGGCGTAAGTATTGCCCGCTGGAAGATCACAGCCTTTACCATGGGCAACTTCATTTCCGGCGTGGCGGGCGCTTTTTACGCCATGATGCTGGCCTATATCAGCCCCGCCAACTTTTCTTTTGCCGATTCGCTGCTGTTCCTTTCCATCCTGCTGCTGGGCGGTATCGGCAACAGCTGGGGTGTGCTGGTGGCTACTACCTTTGTGGTGGCCCTGCCGGAAAAATTTCAGGTCATTCAGGAATAC
>CAYPRZ010000082.1:0-11624 GCA_964413315.1 uncultured Desulfovibrio sp.
CGGCGTACAGTTCGGGCAGGCCGTATACTGCCTTGTGCAGCAGGTCGCTGCACACGTGTTCGCGCTTGTACCATGTGGCGTAAGTTTCGGGATCGCGCAGACGAAAATCTGCCGAAAGGTCAACAACCTTCACGCCTTCGCGCAGCAGCAGCTCGGCCATGTCCATGGCGGTGCCAGCGGGCACGGCAAGAAAAACCACATCGCACTGGCGGGCGGCTTCCTTGGGGTCAAAAACGCTGATCACCACATCTGCACCGGGCATGTGGTTCAGAAAAGGATAAAAATCGCCCAGCCGCTTGCCCGATTCAGCCCGCGAACAGGCCATGGCAAGGCGCATGGAAGGGTGGCTTACGAGAAGCCGCGTCAGTTCCATGCCCGCGTAGCCGGTAATACCCACCAGACCCACATTGATTGTCTTCATGCCGCTGATCCTTTGAAACTGTATGGTCAATGGTAGTGACGGGGCCGCGTGGCAAATGGCATTAAGGCCGTGCCTTGCCGTGCCGCCCCGTGGTGCCTCAGGCTTTTTTTGACTGGCAGGCGCAGTCTGGGCCGCACTTGATCACAAACTTCATGCGCAGTTCGTAAAGTATGCTTTCCAGCAGCTTGCGCTCCTGTTCTTCCAGACCGTTTTCTGTCTTGGCTCGCAGCATTTCCAGCACGTCTATGCTGTGCTTTGCCAAGGGCAGGCTTGTTTCTGTGCCGCCTGTTTCGGGGTTTGGCACTTCGCCCAGATGCACCAGAGCCGATGATGCCAGAGAAATGATAAAGGTGGAAAACGTCACTTCCGGCATGGGGCCATCGGCTTTACAGCCGCATGTATTGTCACTCATGGCGACCTCGTGGCTCATAAACGGTTAGGGTAACAGCGGGTTAGGCTGCACCTTGCTTCAACATACAAGCTTTTGCCACCAGTGCAAGGGCTTGGCGGCCAGCAGTGCCCCCTTGTGCGGGAGCGCCTAGCTGTGCACCAGACGGGGTACTTCGCCGGGTTTGCCTGCAAGGGCTGCGCGGTACGCGGCCAGCGCTTCTTCAAGATAGTCACGCGAGCCGCAGTGTCCACCAGCTTCAATGATGCCCCGGTTAAGGGCGTGCAAACCGGCAACCAGATCGGCCCAGTCAACCCAGCCCATGTGGCCAATGCGCACCATGCGGCCCTTCATGTGATCCTGCCCGCCAGCCATGCACACGCCGTATTTATCCATGGCGATGCGCAGCACTTCTGTGCCGTCAACGCCAGCGGGAAGCATGACGCTGGTAATGCCCCATGCAAAGTGGTCCTTGGCGTACAGCTCAAGACCCATGGCGGTCACGCCTGCGCGGGTCAGCATGGTAAGCGCCCACTGCTTGGCGTACACGGCCTCAAGGCCGTTTTCCAGCAGCATGTCAAGGCTTTCGTCCAAGCCCACCACAAGGTTCACAGCCGAGGTAAACAGGGTTTGCCCCTGAGCAACCTTGGCCCTTTCCTTGGGCAGGTTAAAATAAAAGCAGCCGGGCGTGAGGCTTTCAGCCCGCTTCCATGCGCGGGGCGAGAGCGCCAGCAAGGCAAGGCCGGGGGGCAGCATAAGGCCCTTTTGCGAGCCGGTCACAAGGCAGTCGATACCCCACTGGTCCATGGGGCAGGGGGCAAGGCTCACGGCCGAGATACCGTCCACCAGCAGCAGGGTGTCTGTTTCTCTGGTGATGCGCGCCACCTCTTGCACCGGGTGCAGTACGCCGGTGGAGGTTTCAGAATGCTGCACAAGCACGCCCGCAATGGATGGGTCTGCCTTGAGCGCTGCGGCAACGGCCTGCGGATCAACGGCTTGGCCCCAAGGCACTTCAATGGAGGTGGTTTCAAGCCCGCGCGAAACGGCAATTTCGCGCCAGCGCTGGCCAAACTTGCCGCCCTCAACCACCAGCACGCGCTGGCCGGGGGTAAACAGGCTGTACACCGCCGCCGTCATGGCACCCGTGCCAGAACAGGAGAGAGGCAGAACTACATCGCCCGTGCCAAACAGCACGCGCAGCCGCTCCTGAACCCTCGCCATCACAGCCTTGAATTCATTTTTGCGGTGGTGGATCATGTCTTTGGCGAGCACAAGACGCACGCGCTCCGGCAGAGGCGTGGGGCCGGGGGTGAGCAGGCGAACTTTGTTCAGCATGGCAAATCCTTGTGGTTAAGCGCCCACCTGGGCAATGAAACACTTCAAATAGGCCGTTTCGGGCATGGCAGCGTGGATGGGATGATCCGGCCCCTGACCCCCGGCAAACAAAATACGGGCATGCAGTTTGCGCTTGGTGGCGGCGTGCGTCAAGCAGCCGCGCAGGGCCTGCACTTCAAGATGGTGCGAGCAGGATGAGGTGGCAAGTATGCCCCCCGGTGCAAGCAGCTGCACGGCAAGGTCGTTGGCCTGACGGTACGCAGCCAGCCCAAGGGCCGCGTCTTTGCGGCGCTTGATGAAGGCCGGGGGATCAAGGCTGATGGCCTGAAAGCGACGGCCCTCGTCGCGTAGCTGGCGCATAAGGTCAAAGGCGTCGCCGCACAGGGTTTGGGCGTCACAGGCCGGGGCATTGGCCTTTGCGTTTTCTTCCGCAAAGGAGAGGGCCTGGGCCGAAGCGTCAATAAAGGTCACAGATTTCGCCCCAGCCGCTGCGGCACTGACGCCAAACCCGCCTACATAGCTGAAGATGTCCAGCACGTCAGCGTCCTTGGCATAGCGTGCAAGCTCTGCACGATTGGGGCGCTGATCGTAAAACCAGCCAGTTTTTTGGCCGGTGGCGCAGGGGGCATAAAAGCGGCAGTTGCCTTCGGGCACTTCAAGGCGTTCGGGCAGATTGCCCTCGCTCTGCTGCTCGCGCGAGAGATTTTCAAGCCCGCGTGCGGCAAGGTCGTTGGCCCAGAGTATGGAGCTTGGCCGTACAAGGCTGTGAAGTGCAGCGGTGAGCGCCTCGCGGCGCAACTCCATGCCCGCAGTGGTTACCTGCACGGTGAGGTGGTCGCCGTAGCGGTCAATAACAAGACCGGGCAGAAAGTCGCCCTCGCCGTGGCAAAGCCGGTACCAAGGTGCGGGGTAGAGGCGCTGGCGCAGGGCCAGTGCCGATTCCAGCCTTTGGGCAAGCAGGGCCTCGTCCATTTCGGTATCGGGCTTGCGGCTGTGCAGACGGGCACAGATAAGTGAAGCCGGGTTGACGCACACGCTGCCAAGCGGCGCACCGCGCCAGTCGCACAAGGTTGCGGCTTCACCGGGGGCAAAGTCGGTAAGCGGGCTTTGCTTCACATCTACTTCGTTGGCAAATATCCACAGGTGTCCGGCGCGCAAGCGGCGGTCTTCATTTTTTTTAAGGCAAAGTTTGCGCATGTGTTACTTTCCCGCTGCTTCGGCGGGGGAGGGTGTTTGGGCAGCTTGGGCCGCAAGGGCGTTGATCTGCTCTTCGAGCGAATTGGGGCCGGGGGTGGCCGTGCAGGTAAACAGCGTGCCGGGATCGCTAAGAGCGGCCAGCAGCTGCAAAATGCCTATGCGTTGGCCTTGTGCGCTTGTGACCTCAAGCTTGCCGGGGCGTTGCGCAAAGGTCAGCAGTGCATCGCGGATGGTCTTGTTTTTTGGGGTGGGGGCCAGTTCCAGCCCTTTGTCCATGGTCTGGTGCAGCACCGTTGCCGCCGCGAGGCCGTTGGGCGAAATGTTAATGCCAAGCCACGCCATGGCCCCGCGATCCTTGACCGCAAGGCGCAGGTCGCTAAAGCTTTGCAGCAGCAGGGCCTGTTCGCTGGTGCTGATGATGCCTGCATCGTACAGGGTCAGCGAGCAGTCCACATCGGCGAAGTTCTCGGCCTTGATGGTGAGATTTTTTTTGTGCGAAGATGGGCTTTGGGCCATGCTCTCAAAGGTCATATCTGCCTTGAGGGCGGGGGCCAGAAAGCCCGTTGAAACCTGTATCAGATTGCGCGGGGCCGCAAGGTTGCGGATAAAGCTGGTGGTGTGGCGCGGCGTGTTTGATAGCCAGTCAAAGCCAGCGCCCTCAACGGTTACGCTGCCGTTTTCTACAGAAAAAGCCAAGCCGTTGGCGCGCACCTGCCGCACAAGCGGAGGATCGGCTGCCAGAATTTCTTCCAGAACCGGGCCAATGGTTTTTACGGCGGCCTCCATGTCTTCTTCGCCCACGGCGGCAGAGTCCATGATGCGGTGCACAAGACCAATGTCCGGCAGGGTTATGTTGCTTGCTTCAAAGCTGGCCATGCGCATGCTTTCCTGCCCGTTAAGGCGGCTCTGCAAGTCTTCAACGCGCATGCGGGCAATGGCCGGGCCTTCCCAGCCCTCAACCAGCGATTCCTTGATGGTCAGCTGGGCCAGACCTTCCTTGCCCGGTATGTTTACGCTTATAAAAAAGCTGTGTGCGCTGTCTGCGCCCATAAGATAGGTGGCGGCCAGAATGTCGATAGGTGCGCCGTCCAAAAACCGGGCCACCAGTTCACTCTGGCTGCGCACTTCGTTGATTTCTTCGCGCTGCACAGAGGCGCGGGCCTCTGGTGTGCGCACGCCCAGATTGCGTAATACGATATTTTCGGCCACGGGCATCATGCCCACGTCCTTAAGCGCCATGGGACGCAGGGGCGTGTAGGCCAGCAGCATGCGCAGGGGAATGCGCAACGAAACCTCGGCCACTTCATACGAAAGGGGACCTTGTGGTGTTTCGCCCCTCATGCGCAGACCGTACAGCGTAAGCGTGCGTGAAAGAGGCGAAAATTCCACCCTGTCCACAGCCGCCTGTGTTGTGATGCCGTCGCCGGAAATGCCGATGTTCTGGATGCCACGGTGCACCTGCCCCTCAACCAGAGGGCTCAGGCCAAACATAAGACCCATAACACCCACCGCCACCATAATGACCACAGCGGCGGCCAGATACGCTTTTTTCATTCAGAATTCTCCGCATGGACGCTTTGCAACCATGCCGATGGTACGGCTTGCTGCCGTGACTACAGATGTTCAGCCTGTGGGGCCGGATAGGGCACAAGGTAATCGGCCCAGCAACATTATTCCTATATGCTCATGCTGTCTGCCGACTTGGGGTTCTTACTCCACACGGTGGTGGCAGCCAATGCTCACCTTGTTGCGCAGTGCGGCCTGAGTGATGATATACGATGTTTGCGAACCGTGGAAAAGATCCACCAGCCGCCGCGAAATGCGCGTGCGCTTGTAAAAGTCGTGGATATGCCGCACGAGGTCGCGCATGTCTTCAAAGGCGCGGCGCAGTCGTGCTTCTGTACGGGCAATGCCCACATAGTTCCACATGGTGTTGCGGATATTTGTCCAGTCTTGCGCCACCAGAGCGGGGTCGTCCCTGCGTTCGTCGCCCTCGTGCCGCCAATCGGGGATTGCTGCGGCCAGAGCCTTGGGTAGGCCACTTTCGGCCAGCACGCGGTGGGCCAAATCCTTGCCGCTGCTAACGCCCCATACCAATGCCTCAAGCAGGGAGGTGCTGGCAAGCCGGTTGGCACCGTGCAGTCCCGTGCAGGCGCATTCGCCAATGGCGTAGAGGCCGTGCAGCGAGGTGCGGCCATGGATGTCGGTGAGCACGCCGCCGCAAAAATAGTGGGCGGCAGGAACCACGGGAATGGGCTCTTTGAGAATATTGATGCCCGCCTCGCGGCATTTTTCGTACACGGTGGGAAAGCGTGTGGGAATATCCTGCTCCACGCCGCTCACGTCCAAATACAGGCAGGGCGCGCCGTTGTGCAGCATTTCGTCCATCATGGCCTGAGCCACCACATCACGCGGGGCAAGGTCACCCCTTGGGTCGTGGTCGAGCATAAACGGGCGGCCCTTGTGGTCGAGCAGGCGTGCCCCCTCGCCGCGCATGGCCTCGGTGATGAGCGAGCGGCGGTTGCTGCGTTCTTCAAACAGGGCCGTGGGGTGAAACTGCATGAATTCAAGATTGGCGAGGTCAACGCCCGCACGAAAGGCCATGGAAACGCCCGTACCCACGCAGCCGGGGGCATTGGTGGAATGCAGAAAAACCTGCCCCACGCCGCCGGTGGCCAGCACTGTCCAGTCGGCCAAGATGGTTTCAGTCTCGCCGGTTTCCTCGTTGAGCACATAGGCCCCAAGGCAGCGGTTGCGCACCTCGTAGCGGTACTGCGAGGCCCGCGCGTGGTGGTGGCTGGTCAAAAGGTCGATGGCGGCGCGGCGGTGCAGCCGGGCGATGCGCGGGTGGGCCATAACCTGAGCGCTCAGATGGCGCGGCCCGAATAATCGGCGCAGTGCAGAATGCGCGGGGTAGAGTGCCCGCCCTCACGCGTGAGGTTGAATGTGCCGTCTTCGTTACGGTCAAAGGGAACCTGAGCGCGGTTGATCAGAACCTCGTCCACGCACAGCGGGCCCTGCGAACAAAGATAGCTGACGGCCTTGTTGTAATTGTAATTGTGTCCGGCAACCAGAATGTCCTTTTCCAGCGCTTGGGCGTCAGAGGGATGTTCTGGCGTGGGCGTGGCCTGATAGATGATGCCGCCCTGAGCAAGCTCAGAGTTGCCATCGGCCAGCCTGTCACCAGCATTGAGCAGCAAAACCTCGCAGCCGGAGTCGGCCAGTGTGAGCGCAGCGGTGCACCCGGCAATGCCGGAGCCGATGATGAGCACAGGCACATGACGGCGAATAGAATTCACGGCGCAAACCTCAGTTTCCGCATGCTTCAAGCATGCGGGTTAGGGAGAGACGGGCGGGGGGGCAGAGTTTCTCCTCTATTTGCAGAGGCGAGGCTGCTCCGGCGGCCACTGCTTGCAGCGTGGCCAGAAGCTTTTTTTCCGTAACCTTGGCCATGTTGCCGCAAACAGCGTGGCCAAGAGGTATGATGGTGCACTGGCCCGCGTGGCGCTCGGCCAGACGGTACACAAGGTTGTTTTCCGTCCCCACAACAAGGGTGGAGTCGGGAGCCTCGGCGGCTACGCGGGCCGCCTCCTTGATGAGGTACGAGGTGGAACCGGCGCCGTCGCAGGCTTTGATAACTTCCTGCCGACATTCTGGGTGGGCGATAACGCGGCAACCGGGGTGCTGGGCGCGTATGGCCTCCACGTCGTCGGGCTCAAAGCGCGCATGAATGGCGCAACAGCCGGGCCACAGCAGCAGCTTGCGGTCAAGAGCCTGTGTTTCGGGCTGCACCAGACCAGCCGCGCCCACGCGCAGCACGTGGCGGTCATCTTGGCTGATGCCAAGGGCCTCGGCGGTGTTGTTGCCCAGATGCCTGTCGGGCAGAAAAAGCACGCCGTCGCCCTGATTCAGAGCCCAGCGCATCATGATTTTGGCATTGGCCGAGGTGCACACCGCGCCGCCAAATTCGCCCACCACGGCCTTGAGGGCCAGATCGGTATTCACATAGGCCAGTGGTATGACCTTGCGCCCCATGGCTGCCAGTTGCTCCAGCACCTTGCGGGCAAGGGGGGCTGGCGTTTGTCGCGACATAAGGCAGTCGGCGTCCAGACTTGGCAGGTGCACGCCTTGACCGGGTTTGGCAAGCAGCGCAGCTGATTCGCCCATAAAATACACACCGCAAAAGACGATGTGGGCCGCCTCGATGCCGGGAACGCGCCGGGCCAGCTCCAGCGAATCGCCGGTGATGTCGCAGTGGCGCACAATGGCGTCGTTCTGGTAGTGGTGGCCCATGATGCACAAATTCGCGCCCAGCTGTTTTTTCAGGCAGGCGATGGCTGTGCTTGTATCTTGCATAGTATGGTTCCTCAGAAAGCAGTATGAAAAAAGAAGTGACCGATACGGAAATTTGTTCCGGTGATGTCACTGTGTTGTCGCAATGCCGCCGTAAGGTTGCCACTGTTTGCGGCGTGTGCAGCGTAGGCCGTGGGCCACAGGCATAGAAATGCTGCGCCCGTCTACACGGCCCGCAGGGTCATGCTGAAATCAGCCGACACTGCGGAATGGGTGAGCCGACCAACGGAAATGAAGTCTGGCCTGCGGGGTTCTGTAAGCGCCAGTGCGCGGATTGTATCAAGCCGCACGCCGCCGCTTACTTCAGTTTCGATGGAGCGGGGCACAAGGGCTAGGGCCTGCGAAAGCCGCTGGCCGTCCATGTTGTCCATCATGATGCGGTCTGCCCTTGCTTCAACGGCCTCGCGCACATGGTCGAGCGTGCGGCACTCCACCTCAATGGGCGGGCAGGGCGTATACCGTGCCCGAAGCGCAGCCACTGCGGCGGTAATGGAACCAGCGGCATCAATGTGGTTGTCTTTGAGCATGAGCATTTCGGTGAGGTTTTTGCGGTGGTTGTGCCCGCCGCCCGCCTGCACTGCGTATTTTTCGGGCCAGCGCAAACCGGGTGTGGTTTTGCGGGTGTCGAGCAGGCGCACGCCTGTGCCCTCAAGCTCGCGCACGTAGCGGGCCGTGAGGTTGGCAATGCCCGAAAGATGGGTGATAAAATTGAGAATAACGCGCTCTGCCTTAAGCATGGCCGTGGCAGGGGCGCTGATATGGGCTACTTCTGTCATGGACGCCACAAGGCTTGTTTCATTAACAAGGGCACGCCATGTAAAGGGCGCGCCAAGGCTTTTGAAAACAGCACCAATGACTGGCAGACCCACCACA
Organism: uncultured Desulfovibrio sp.; assembly: GCA_964413315.1. Taxonomy (GTDB): domain Bacteria; phylum Desulfobacterota; class Desulfovibrionia; order Desulfovibrionales; family Desulfovibrionaceae; genus Desulfovibrio. Next base: position 8,568 of record CAYPRZ010000082.1, read on the forward strand.
AGGGTGTCTTCCTTGGCGCGAATGACAGCGTTCATGGAGGCATCGGGGGCGAAAAGACCGAGGGCGGTCATTTCGGGGCCGTCTTCCTCAAGGGCGAGGTCGATGGATTTTTGGAGCAGCCGCTGACCTTCAGGAGAGAAGAATGCGGCCCAGGGCGTGAACATTGCGCTTGTCCCCATTTCTTGTGCGTGCTAAGTGAAAACTCGCCCGTCAGGGCGTGCTATGTACACCGCACAAGAGTGTAAATATAGCCCGATTGTGGCGGTTGCCCAATACGGGTGTGCTGTAATAGATAGAATGCCCCGTGTTTCGCGTCAAGCCGCCGGGACATCATGAGTTTTTTCACAAGCCCATAAGGCTGGCGACAATCTGCTGTTTTTTGTACTACAGTGACCGGGGCTGGCAGCAACACCGGGGGCAGTGCAAAACATGGTGCCTCACGTGCTGTTTGCGGTTATGCTGGGGCAGTGTGGCTGGGCAATGGCCCACCTGCATTCTGGCTTGGTATTGCCGCCATTGCGTGAGTTTTGAAGCTGCCGGTTTTGCCAGCAATTTGGGGCCAGCAGTTTTTGGGCCGCCATTTTGGGCTGACAGTTTTGGCGGGGCCTTGGGGCTCTTGGTTGTTTTGTTGCGTCCTTGGGCGTGACGGTTTCATCTTGGGTATAGACCGGATAAAGGCGCGCCATGGCTGATCTGCACAACGATAATTTCCGTTCCAAATCTACGGAACAGCCGGGTGTTGCACAGCCGCAACCAGAATCCTCTTCCTTATCAACGGATAGCACGCCTTCCCCCGCCAGCGCGGCCTCTGCCGCAGCAGCTCAGGGCCATGCCTTTGATGACGATTTTGCCGCGGAATACCCCGAAGCAGAATTTGTGCATCCGGCTGACATGGCCGACCATCTTGAAAATCTGAGCCTTGAAAAGCAGGTCAGCACACTGAGCCGCATGTCCAAGGAAGACGCCGCCGAGGCGTTGGCCGAGCTGGACGAAAACATGGCGGTGGACGTGCTGGAAAATCTGGACGACGACGTAGCCGCCCAGATTATCGCCGAAATGTCGCCCGACGACGCCGCCGACGTGCTTGACGAGCTGGACGAAGACCACCGCGACGCCCTGCTAGAAAAACTCGACCGCGAAGATTCTGAAGAACTGCGCAGCCTGCTCAATTTTGACCCCGATTCAGCGGGCGGTGTCATGAACACCGAGCTTATCCTGCTGGAAAAGAATTTTACGGCAGACGAGGCCATTGCCCATATTCGCGGCGAAATGGCAGATAAGGAAAGCCCTTACTACGCCTATGTGGTGGACGAGCAGCAGGTGCTTGTTGGCGTGCTTTCGCTGCGCGACCTTATGCTTGCACGGCCCGGAACCATCGTGGGCGACGCTGTTTCTGGCCAGAGCGTGGTGAGCGTTACCTACGACACGGACGAGCGTGAAGTGGCCAGTCTGCTTTCGCACTACAATTATTTGGCCATGCCCGTTGTGGATAACGAGGGGCATATTCTTGGTGTGGTGACCTACGACGACATCATGGACATCATGCACGAAGAAGCCAGCGCCGACATGCTGGGCATGGTGGGTGCCGACCCAGAAGAAAGCGTGGATACCCCGTGGCTTGAGAGCGTGCGCAAGCGTCTGCCTTGGCTGTTTGTGAACATGATCAACTCTGCGCTTTCGGCCTCGGTGGTCTACATGTTTGAGGGTTCCATTGCGCAGATGGCCGTGCTGGCCGTGCTTATGCCCATGGTGGCAAATCAGGCGGGCAACACGGGGCAGCAGGCTTTGGCGGTTATGATCCGCCAGTTGGCTACCGACCGTTTTGACCAAAAAAAGGCTTGGATGGCTGTGGTGCGCGAGGGCAAGATTGGCATTGTCACCGGCATGGCCATGGCTATTGTGGCTTTTTTTGCGGCATGGTGGTTTACGGGTATGGCCATTGTTGGCGGGGTAATGGGCGGGGCGCTCATGTGCGACATGCTGCTGGGTGCTGTGGCTGGCGGCTCTATTCCGCTTATTTTTCGAGCACTTGGGCGCGATCCGGCTCAGGCTTCGAGCATTTTTCTTACGACCATCACCGACGGCGCAGGTTTTTTTATCTTTTTAGGCCTAGCCTCTCTGTTCATTTTATAAAAAATTTGTCACCCTTGGCCCGTTTGGTAGGGCATGTGCCCCCGGCCACTGCTTTTTTGAGCTGGTCGAACCATTTGCTGCGCCAGTCGCAAGGCCGTTTCTATGGGTGATATACCGAGCGAAATTTGCCGCATCCTGCTGGTGGATGATCACAAGCTGCTTATGGAGGGCGTGCGCAGTCTGCTTGCGCCCTATGGGCATTTGCGGGTTGTGGGCATGGCGCTGACCGGCGGGGAGGCTGTGGCGCTGGCTGCGTCGCTGCAACCGCATTTGCTGGTGCTCGACCTTGGTATGCCCGGCATGAATGGCTTAGAAACCGGGCGCGCCGTGCTTGAGGTGCGGCCCAAGACGCGCATTCTTGTTTACACTGGGCATGAAGACCAGCGCTGGCTGCCAGAGCTTATTGATCTTGGCATCATGGGGCATGTGCGCAAATCTGAGGCACCCGGCGTGCTGCTGCGGGCCATTGAGAGTGTGCGGAAGGGCGAAATTTTTTTGAGTTTTCCTGATCCCGGTGGGCGTGTGGCCGCCATGCTGCGGCAGCGGCGCGAGGCGGCGGATACGGCCAATGCCGAGGCCGGGGCTGATTTGAGTGCGCTTTCGCCGCGAGAGAAAGAGATTTTTCGCCTGTTGGCAGACGGCAAAAGTGTGAAGAGTATAGCCGCAGAGCTGTATATCAGCCCCAAGACTGTGGAAACGCACAAGTATAATCTGCTTACCAAGTTGCAGGCCGGCTCTGTGGGGGATTTGGTGAAAATTGCCATACGGCATGGCTTGGTGAAGGTTTAAGAGAATGGCAGAAGGCAAGAAATAAGGCAAAAATGCAAGAAGGCGGCAGCCTTGGGTGAGGGCAAGAGCCTGTCAGGCTGATTTACACAAAACCGACTTTTCCGCCCTGAATGCGTCAGCGCCGGGATTTTGATG
>CAYPRZ010000083.1:0-838 GCA_964413315.1 uncultured Desulfovibrio sp.
AACTGTAAGCCGCGAACTTGCGCGAAATACCGGGGCGCGTGGCTACCGCTACAGTGCTGGATTCTTTGCTCACAGATTCGCAGTTACCTGTTGTAATGCAGCCTATTAACAATCAAGCATTGGAGGAAAATTCTGAGGAGGATGACGCACCTGATTTTGCACCTATCCCTGCCATGCCTGCCACGGCTCACATCCCTAGCATGGGATTGTGGTGATCGCCATGATCAGGACAAAGGACATCATGTCATCGCTGCCGCTGGTGGCGTCTGTATTGGGGGACAAGTACGGAGTGCAGGTGACTGTGGGAGGAAACAAAGCATGCACAGATGGGAATAACATCATATTACCTACCTTGCCGCTGGATTGTAGTTCCGAACTTTTGAATTTAGCACGCGGTTTTGTGGATCATGAGGCATCGCATATTCGGCATACTGATTTCAAACTATTACAGGAGGCGAACCTTACTCCAACGCAAAAATACTTGTGGAACTCGCTCGAAGATTGGAGGTGCGAAAATGCACTGGCAGCCATCTTCCCAGGCTGCCGGCAACACTTTAACTGGCTCATAAAACATCACTTTGGACAGGGCAGCCAACACACTGAAAACAAGGCCGGGGACACAAACCCGGCCTTGTCTGTTATGAACTATGTACTCTTGACCGTAAGGGCATGGGATGTGCCCGAAATTGCGGAGCATAAACAGAAGGAGGCGAAGCGCATTCAGCAAGCCTATCCCAACTTGCTGCCACAGATAGATGCCATCCTATCCCGTGTCCGACAGCACTGCCCAGATACGGCGGAAACTATAGCTTACGCACTGGAGCTTTCAGCCACCATT
>CAYPRZ010000083.1:848-11616 GCA_964413315.1 uncultured Desulfovibrio sp.
CATTGAAGCGTATGCCACGCAAAACCCGCAACAGGAGGCGAAAAAAGACAGCAACGATTCTGCTTCCCAATCAGGGGATGGGCCTTCTACAGATTCGCAGGCAGAATCACAACAAACATCCAAAGCGAACGGTCGCACGCAACGTACACAACGCACAGGGGCACAGCAACAGCTTGTAAAAATACTACAATCAACGGAGGACGAATTACCGCTGCAACTTGGTGAACAACTGGCGGCAACACTCAATGCCCATCGGATGCACAACTCGCATGGTCTTGTGGTAGCCACGGCTGGTAAGAAGTTTAAGAGCCCATTACCCCAGCATTTTAGGGAGGAAAGCCTACAAAACTCAGTAGCCTTGCGGTCACGTTTGCACGGGCTCTTGCAGGCGGTTACTCAACAGCACTGCGTCATGGGGCGCAGGGGCAAACTCAACTCACACTGTCTGCACAAAATCGCTGTGAACAATCCACGTATCTTCCTGACCAGTGGTGAGAAAAAGCAGGTGTCCACGGCTGTGCACATCCTGCTGGATTGCAGCGGCAGCATGGGCGGTTGCAAGATGGATCTGGCCTCACGCGCCTGCTACACGGTGGCGATGGCTTTGGAACAATGTCGAGGTGTTAACGTTGGAGTCACGGCTTTTCCGGCTATAGAATCGAACAACGAAACCACAGTGGCTCCCTTGGTTCGGCACGGTGAGCGTGTGCATACCAAGTTCGCGCTGAGTGCCGTTGGCTACACGCCCTTGGCAGAATCTCTGTGGTGGGTCATGCAACAAATGCTACCCTTGAAGGAGGAGCGTAAAATCATCCTCATACTTTCAGACGGTATGCCCGATTCAGTCACGGCAACGAAATATGCCCTGAACAACGCAAAAACACTGGGCTTTGAGGTCATGGGGCTGGGCATTCAAGATAACAACCTTGATGTGTTACTGCCCCCGCTTGGCATGCAAAGTCGTACCATTCACAACCTGCCAGACCTGACGCCTGCCATGTTTGGCATGCTTCAGGAAGCCCTGCTGGGCCGAGGAGTACGGGCATGATGATTCAATCCACCTGTCAGCAGTGTCACATGGGAATTTTGTCGAAAACCCTATTGTGCCGACGCAATCCTTTTACCTGCATGTTCAAAAGCATTTTAAAACAACCCAAAATATAAGGAGAATATATGAGCTGGACAACATGGATACCCATAGCCATTGCCTTGCTTGAATTGGCAAAGGAGAATCTTGATGACTAAGCAACTCAGCAAAAATGCGGTGATTGAAGCGACGGCGGGAGCAATTCCCGCCGTTTTGCTTTCTGCAATGCCTCAGCAACCTGTAATTCCCCAAAAGGAGACCGGGATGAGCAAAGTATGGCCTTTCCTGGCTGGTGTTCTGGTAGGAGCCGCTGGTGTGGTAGCCGCTGCCTATGCGGTGGATCATCTCGAAAACATGGGCATCGACCTTGATGCCGACGACGATGACACGGAAGAGGAGGACGAAGGCACTACGGCACATGCCGAAGATCGTCGCCAGACGAGCTGATTAATTAATACATCGGGCACAGGGGATTTATTTCCCCTGTGCTTCTGAATATATATCATCGCCATCGTACTTTAATACTGAGATTATTTCATCATAACACTGCTGAACACTAAACTTACTACCATATTGTTTGGCTGCAAGCTGTGCTATATCGTGCCCAAAGACTTGAGTGAATATGTCGTTCTGTAGATTTCTTTTTTTATAAAAATCGCTGAAACTATGACGTAATGAATGGAAACTTATATTTCCTGTAATATCAAGTTTTTCTATGAATCTGGTGAACGTCTTACCTACTTGCTTACCATATTTGGGTGACTTTTCAGTTTTATTAAGCTCAGGGAAAAGCCGATCAGAGTTACTATCCTTCAGCTTACTCCAATAGGTTAGGAGCCCAAGCTCTATCAATTTAGGATGTATAGGCACATTTCGCTTAGCGTTTTTATTTTTCAGTATTTTTCTAACAACCCCATCTTCTGAAGGGTTTTTATTTATGTCAAAGTACCATATTTCACCATCTTGCATAATGTCAGAGCAATGAAGCTGACAAATTTCCTCAAGACGCATGCCTGAGTATAGCGCAATCAGGGGTGCCCAATAGTAAGCGGGATGTTTAAAAGAACTGGGCTTGTAGCGTCCAGAAAAGAAAACTTGCTTGATATCCTGCTCGGTAAAAGGTTCACGCAAATCAATTTCTTGCCTGTCATCTTTTATCTGTAATGATTTAGCAGGATTCGACGAAATATATTCTTCTCTTATTCCCCATTCAAACATACTTGCCACCGCCTCAATGGTGACATTGACAGTTTTAACACTGAGGGTTGTCTGCGGCTTTAGAGCCAAAATATCTTTTATAGATAAGTTCCGAAATTGAGCACTCTTTTTTCTAGCTGGAGGAAGTTTACTCAGTATGTCGCGATAATTTCGCATATCGTCACGCGTAATGGCAGTGATGGCTTTGTTGCCTAGAATTTCTACCAGAGTATTCAATCTGTTCACATGGTCAGATACGCTATGTGGCTGCCAATGTTTGTCTTTAACCTTTGTGTCAACATACATCGCAATGAAGTCAGTCAGTAAAATTTCAGGTGGAGCTTCAGGGGCTACAGGCTGCATAGGAGGTAGGGGAGTGGTAGATTGAAATTGTCGTTCAAAACCGTAGTCACCACGCTCACGAGCCACCATTATCCTGTTGAAAGTTATCTGCATCTTAATATATTCGTTGAGAATATGCTTTATATTTTCTTCGGCAAGCTCTTCTGGCGTGAATATTCGATGGTGGAGCATCTCAAGAAGAGCCTCGGGATGAGCTTCTATTGTAAGATATTCTGGTTTGTTGACCATGTTTTTATAAAAAATCTGGTAGTGCTGTTCCAACGCCTGTGAAGAGGAAACCGCTGTATGTGTACCAGAATCAAATAAAACACCTTTTGGCGGCGAATAAAAATTATTGTCGGCAGCATCAAGCATGCGCTGGCGCAAGGAGTCAATGCGCCTACGAATTTCATCAAGCGTCAGCAGTCGCTTTTCCCCGCAGGATTCTAATAAAGCGGTAAGCTCAGCAGCAAGACGTGTCCGCACTTCACCATAGTTCATAGTGTCCTGTTCCATAAGAATTTCCTCAAGACGCCAGCGGAGTTTGGCAGCTATTTTTTTAGCGGTACGTAAAAAGCCAGTACAAAGACTTAGGCGCAATTCACGTCGCTTGAAACGTTCTTTCAGATAGTCTGGAAAAGCATATCGAAAATAATACACGTTCCCCCGTTGGTAAAGATAGGCGGGTGAGACGTTCGGACGAGCTTTCTGGGAATGGGAGCGGAGCAGGGTGATTTCAAGGTTCTCAGTGTGCATAAATAACCTTGCCGGAGCGGCTTGTTTGCCCCACCACTTTGCCCCACCTACGTAAAAGTGGGGTTTCGAGGGGTATTTTGGGCTTTGCACACTAAAAATGCTCACAAAAAAGAAAAAGAGTTACAGCCATTTAGCTATAACTCTTGCTTGCTTTTTGGTGCCGAGGGCGGGACTCGAACCCGCACGAGAATCCTCACTACCCCCTCAAGATAGCGTGTCTACCAATTCCACCACCTCGGCGCGAGAAGATGTACTACGGCAAACTGAGGTGCTTGGCAAGCTTTTTTTTAAAAAAAGTTTTGAAGACTTGCGCTTGAGGGTTGATACAGGTAGATTTTTTTGTTCCTGAGAGGTGATAATGGACGAGATAGTACAGAAGTTTTTGCGCCGCACGGGCCCCGTGCTGTGCGTGGATATAGGCAGTGGAACGCAGGATGCCCTTCTTGCCCGCCCTGGGCTAGAGTGCGAAAACTGGCCGCGCTTTGTTTTGCCAGCGCCCGCACGGCTGGTTGCCCAGCGCATTCGCGAGCTTACGTTGCTCAAGCGCAATATCTGGCTTTATGGCGGCAACATGGGCGGCGGCTTTACTCAGGCGCTCAAAGAGCATCTGGCGGCGGGTCTGTCTGTCAGCGCCACCCCAGCGGCCACGCGCGGCATTCATGATAATGAAGAAGTGGTGCGCGGCATTGGCGTAGAAATATGCGCAGTGTGCCCTGAGGGCAGTGTGCCGGTATTTTTGACCGACTATTCGCCAGAATTTTGGGGCGGCCTGTTGCGTCACGCTGGTTTGCCCCTGCCGCATTTGGTACTTGCCGCAGCGCAAGATCACGGTTTTCACGCGCACGGCAACCGTCAGGCTCGCATGCGCGCTTGGACAGACCTGCTGGCCACATCGTCCGACCCAGCCCGCTGGATATACGAAACCCCGCCGCCAGCGCTTACCCGCCTTGTGCCCCTGCGCGATAAAACGGGCGGCCCTGTGGCCGATACTGGGGCCAGCGCACTGCTTGGCGCACTGTGCGACCAAGAAGTGATGGACCGCAGCTACAAGCAGGGTGTCACTGTCATCAATGTTGGCAACGGGCACACCGTGGCCGCTTTGGTGTACCGTGGGCAGGTGCGCGGTATTTACGAGCACCACACGGGCATGCGCACGCTTGAGCAGTTGCTGGGCGATCTGGAGCAGTTTCGCAAGCACTGGCTGCCAGCAGAAGAAGTGCAAGCCTCTGGCGGGCACGGCACGGCCTTTGGCCCTTACTGCGAAGAAGCGGGCGGCTACGAGCCCACATATATTACCGGCCCCAAGCGCGCATTGCTGCAAGGCCACGGGCGTTTTTTGGCCCCGCACGGCGATATGATGATCGCCGGTTGCTTTGGGCTTATCTGGGGGTGGGCACACGCCCGTTCTGGGGAGTAATTTTTTTGTGCCCGCTATGGCGGGCGGATTGCACCACTGCCAGTACGCCAAGGGGCGTTGCGGCATGAATCTGAGGAGGCGGCATGGAATTTTTTGATGAAGCGGAATGTTGGAGCAGGGATCAGATAGAGCAGACGCAGCTTGCACGGCTCAAAAGCACGGTGGCGCAAACGCGCAAGTGCGATTTTTACCGTCAGCGGCTGGACGAGGCGGGCATTGGGCCCGATTTCCTGCGCAGTCTTGATGATCTGCGGCGTATTCCCTTCACCACAAAGCAGGATCTGCGTTCGCAGTATCCCACCGGGCTTTTGTGCGTTCCGCAGACCGAGATTGTGCGTATGCACTGCTCCAGCGGTACCACCGGCACACCGGTGGCCATTTGCCATACGCAGAATGACATCAATTCTTGGGCCGACCTCATGGCGCGCTGCATCCACATGGTGGGTGTGCGCCGCGACGATGTGTTTCAGAACATGTCTGGATACGGGCTGTTTACGGGCGGCCTTGGCATTCACTTTGGTGCAGAGCGCCTCGGCTGCATGACCATTCCCGCCGGTGCGGGCAATTCGCGCCGCCAGATCAAGCTTGCCAAGGATTTTCGCACTACGGTGGCCCATATTTTGCCCTCGTATGCGCTTATTCTTGGCGAACACCTGCGCAGCATGGGTGAAGACCCGCGCCAGTTCCCCCTGCGTATCGCTCTTGTGGGTGCAGAGCCCTATACCGAAGAATTCCGCCGCCGTATCGAAGACCTCTTTGACATGAAGGCCTACAACTCTTACGGCCTTTCTGAAATGAACGGCCCCGGCGTGGGCTTTGAGTGCACGCACCAATCTGGCATGCACCTGTGGGAAGACGCCTATATCCCCGAAATTGTCGATCCTGAAACCGGCGAGCCCATGCCAGAAGGCGAAGTGGGCGAACTGGTAATGACCTGCCTGTGTCGCGAGGGCATGCCCATTTTGCGCTATCGCACACGCGACCTTACACGGTTTATTCCCGGCGAATGCGCCTGTGGCCGTAAGCACCGCCGTATCGACCGCATTCTTGGACGCGCGGATGATATGTTTATCATCAAGGGCGTCAACATCTATCCCATGCAGATCGAGCAGGTCATTATGACCTTTGCCGAAGTGGGCCAGAGCTATCTGATCTTGCTTGAAAACGACGGTCTGGGCGATGTTATGCGCGTGCAGATTGAAATTCGCGACGAGCACTTTGTGGAAGACATGCGCGTTCTGCAAAATCTGCAAAAGGCCATTGCCTCGCGTCTGCGCGATGAAATTCTCATCACGCCCAGGGTTGAACTTGTGGAAAGCAACAGTCTGCCCCGCACCGAGGGCAAGGCCGTGCGCTTGCAGGATTTGCGCAACAAAAACTAACCGCATTCGGAGAACGCATGGATTTTCTGCCTTTTCCTCTGGCATCAATGCTTGCCGGGGCATTCATAACGCTGCTGTGCTTTGTGCTGCTGCTCAACATTTTTGGGCTGCCCGCCAACTGGGTGCTGCTGGGGCTTGTGGCGTTGTGGAAGGTAGTACATCCGGGCGCTACCTCTATGGATATGTGGTTCTGGATTATGATGGTGGGCATTGCCGTTGTTGGCGAGGCTCTGGAAATGGGCATGCAGATACTTAAGGCCAAACGCTATGGCTCCAGTTCTTCCGGCACCTTTGCGGGAATGGTTGGGGCCATAGCGGGGGCCATTTTGCTTGCGCCGCTGTTTTTTGGGATTGGCGCACTCGTTGGCGCACTTGTGGGCGCATGGCTGGGTTGCTTTGTGGTAGAGCGCCTCAAGGGGCGTCCCCTGCGCGAAGCCCTCGACGCGGCCTTTGGTGCCATGATGGGCCGTTTTTTGGGTACAGTGTGCAAGTGCGGCGCTGGTGGGGCCATGCTGGCCTTGGCCGCAGGGCATATCTGGCCCAAGCTGCCGCCCGTGCTGCCCCCTGCTTATTCTCCCGATGCCCCTACGCAGGTTTTTATGAGCCTGTTGCGGGGGCTATGCTGAGGTTATGATGCTGCTTCAAGGTCTTGAAATTGTACTGGTTAAAACACGCTTTCCCGAAAATATCGGCATGGCTGCCCGCGCTTGCGTCAATATGGGCTGCCCCACCTTGCGTCTGGTTGATCCAGAACGCTGGGACAGGGAAAAAGCCCGCCCTTTGGCCACGCCCAAGGGGCAAGAGCTTCTTGACGCCGTGGAAGTACACGAAACTGTGGCGCAGGCCGTGGCAGAAAGCCCCCTTGTTTTTGGAACCACCGCGCGTGTTGGCGGCTGGCGGCAGGCCCTGCTTACGCCAGAGCAGGCTGCGCGTGAGGCTGCTGCTGCTCTTGCCAAGGGGCAGCGTGTCTCAATGGTTTTTGGGCCAGAAGACCGTGGTCTTAATAATGATGAAATCATGCACTGTCACAGGCTGGTAACCATTCCCACAGATCCGGCTGCCAGTTCGCTCAACCTTGCACAGGCGGTGCTGCTGCTCAGTTACACTTGCGCCAATGCTGTGCGCGCCCTGCAACATGGCGAAAGGCAGACAGAAAAGCCGCGCGGCGGCAAGGCGGCAACTGCGGCAGAGCAGGAACGCTTGGTGGAATCGATTAAGGATATGTTGCTGCGTCTTGATTATCTGCACGGTGACAACCGTGATTATTTTTTGATGCCTTGGCGCAGACTTATTAGTCGGGCAGGACTGTTGCGACACGAATATGATGCCCTCATGGGGCTGTGCCGTCAGGTGCGCAACAAATTGCCAGACTGATATTATTTACCCCATGTTTTTATGAGCCTGTTTTTGCTCTTGCGGTGCCTTGCGGTACAGTTTGAGTAGAGAAACAGGCTTTTTTCTTTTTGTTTTATGCTGTATTAATAAATATGGTTATTTTTAGCGATACGTTGCGAGGTTTTTGTTGCGCGATAATTGCGCGAGTTTGAAAAAAAAATCACAAGCATAGCAATTTTTTAGTTATCATTAAGCACATAGATTTATACGCTAAAACAACAATATGGTCGCGTATATAATTTTAAAGACATTGACCATACTGGCATATTTAGTATTATTTGTGTACGTTAATAATTATCGTATTTGATATTTAAAAATTATTTTTCTGTAATTAAGTTTGTGAAATGGCCTATTCTTTTTTAAATTATGGCCGTTTATTGTGTATGCGAAAGCATTTGGGTTTCCGAAATTGCACGCAAGCCCCGGCAATGGAAGAAATAGATTTTTTGCCCGGGGCATGGATCGAATGTCTTGGAGCCTGATTTCCCATCCGGCTCTGGTTGTTGTGATACAAAAATCTGATGGCATACGCTTTTGGCAAGGAGTAAGGCATGCGTTGGACTATTGCACACACATATGTCGGGTCGCTATTTGGCGCGCTGATCACATGCTGTGGTGTTGTGCTATTTGTTTCAATTCATTTCATGAAGATTCCGATTGAAGATGAACTGAACAAAGGTATCAGAAGAATGCAGCAGGTTATCAGCGCTGCCAACGAAACCACTTCGCAAAAGTTTTTGCAAAGTGCCGACCTTATTGCTGAAGATGAAGATTTTAGCAGGGCAGTTGCGGAAAAGAACCACGATGCGGCCACCAAAATTGGCACGGTGCTGATGAAAAAGGCCGGGTCGGATTTTATGACCATAACCGATGAAAAGGGTGTGGTTATTGCGCGCGGTCATTCCAAAAAATTCGGCGACAGCGTTACGAATCAGGAAACCGTGGTCATTGCCCTCAAGGGCACGCCCGCTGTGGCCGTGGTGGCTGGTACCGAGGTTCCGTTCACCATACGCGCCAGCCATCCTGTAATGCACGATGGCAAGCTTGTGGGCAGTGTTTCCATTGGTACTTCTCTGGTTGCTCCTGCATATCTTGACTGGCTCAAGAAACTTTCTGGCGTCAACGTTACCATATTTAAGGGTGATACCCGCGTTATGACCACCATCGAAAAAGATGGTAAACGCGCGGTAGGCACAAAGCTTCAGTCGCCAGAAATTCTTTCGGCCGTGCTTGAGCGTGGCGAAGTCGCTTTTGCCCACAATAATATTCTTGGTATTGATTACAATTCGGCCTACTGGCCGGTCAAAGATGCCAATGGCAAGAATGTTGGCATGTGGTTTGTTGGCATGCCCATGGACGAGCTGCAAAAGCTGGAACAGCAAGGTATAAACAATTCTATCTGGATTGGCATTGGCTTGCTGACTTTTCAGTTGATTTTGTCGTTTGTTCTTGGCCTCAAGGTCAGTGCGCCTGTACGCAAAATTACAGCCTACGCTCAGGATGTTGCCGAGGGCAATAGCGACGCCAAGCTTGAAGTTTATGGCCGCGACGACATGGGGCATTTGGCCGATTCGCTACGCACCATGGAAAACAATCTGCGCAAGCTTGTGCACGAGGCCAGCGAAAAGGCGGAAGAAGCCCGAAAAATGGGTGATGAGGCCAAGGCCGCCATGGAAGAGGCCCGTGCCGCACAGGCCATGGCAGAGCAAGCCAAACGCGAGGGCATGATAAGCGCTGCGGCCCAGATTGAAGAAGTGGTGGAACAGCTCAATGTCTCCATCAACGATATTGCCGAGCAGGTAGAAAATACCAGTGGTGCTCTTGATCATGCTGCCAGCCGCTTGTCCGAAACCGCCACAGCAATGGAAGAAATGAACTCTACAGTGCTTGAGGTGGCCAAAAATGCAGGTGGCGCATCGGATATTTCCAATGCTGCCAAGCGCAAGGCTGAAAGCGGCTCTGAGATTGTTTCTAGGGCTGTAGTGGGTATTCAGGAAGTACAGCGTCAATCACAGGCGCTTAAAGACGGCATGACCCAGCTTGATGGCCATGCCAAGGCCATCAACCAGATTATGGGCGTCATTTCTGATATTGCCGATCAGACTAATCTGCTGGCCCTTAACGCCGCAATTGAGGCCGCCCGCGCCGGTGATGCCGGTAGGGGCTTTGCCGTAGTGGCCGACGAAGTGCGCAAGCTGGCTGAAAAAACCATGTCTTCCACCACTGATGTGGGCAATGCCATTGCTGCTATTCAACAAAGCGCAGGGCAGAGCATTCAGCAGGTAGAAAAGGCTGTTGGCAATATTGCAACAGCTACGGAATACTCCAACAAATCTGGCGAGGCCCTCAAGGAAATTGTGGGCATGGTGGAACAGACAGCCGACGAGGTGCGTGCCATTGCCGCAGCAAGCGAGCAGCAGTCTGCCACGAGCGAAGAAATCAACCGCTCGATCACAGATGTAAACCACATTGCGGCCACCACATCACAATCCATGCAGGTAGCCAGAAATGAACTGGGTACGCTGCGAGCTCAGGCACAGAGCCTTATTGACCTGATTGAACACATGAAAAAGAGTTAGCCCGCAAGCTGCCCGGTTTGGGCAGGGCGGCGCAGCCGTACCAATATAAATAAGAAAAGGCTCCTTTCCTGCTGGAAGGGAGCCTTTTCTTGTCTGGGGCTTGCGCCAAATGCTCTTGCGCTCGGCAGCTTGCCGCATAATAGCTGCATTCTATTTGCGCAATATAATTCGCAGCGTTTCGGCTTCTGGCCCTGTTGCGTTCTGCAAAAACTGCTCAACGCGATTTTTTACGGCAGCGTGTCTGGGCGAGAATTCGTACAGAGAGGCTGCCGCCGCAGCGCTTACAGAAAAAGTGTCATCGTTGCGCAACCCTTCTGCATTCAGGCGGGCATAGTGCAGCGCTGCCCTAATGATAGTGTCAAGAAAGTCGTTGCTCCCCGTTGCCATAAAGGCCGCCCAGTACATTTGCAATACTGATCTTTCAGAATATATATCCCAGTTTGTCAGGGGGCTGGGGCTGTTGCGAATCTGGTTGAGCAGCAGCTCGTCAGAGGGTTGCAACAGGCTGGCAAGCAGGGCGGATTCGTCAGGCAACTGGGCTAAGTGCGCAGCCCAGGCAAGGGTGCGGCGCCCATCGCGGCTCAGGTTTGCCGCAGGTGGCAGCAACTTTTGT
>CAYPRZ010000084.1:0-11390 GCA_964413315.1 uncultured Desulfovibrio sp.
ACAGGTTAAAGCCGATGAAGTGGGCTTCCATGGGGTCGTTGGTGACGCGCTTGGGGTTCTTGGTAAATTCAATCCACTTCTTGATGAATGCCTTGTTGGCAGGGTTGTCCACGCTCATAAAGTAGTTCCACGCGGCGAGGTGGCCCACCAGGGGCTTGGTGTCTATGCCGGAAAGTTCTTCTTCGCCCACAGAGAAAGCCATAACGGGAATGTCGGCGGCGGTGATGCCCTGATTGGCGAGTTCTTTGTAAAAAGGCACGTTGGCGTCGCCGTTGAGGGTAGAAACCACGGCGGTCTTTTTGCCCGCGCTGCCGAACTTTTTGATTTCAGCTACAATAGACTGCCAGTCGGCATGGCCGAAGGGGGTGTAGTTGATAAGGATATCTTCCTTCTTCACGCCCTTGGAGATCAGGTAGGCTTCGATAATCTTGTTGGCGGTGCGGGGAAACACGTAGTCTGTACCGGCCAGCACCCAGCGCTTCACGCCAAGGTCCTTCATAAGGTAGTCTACAGCGGGAATGGCCTGCTGGTTGGGGGCTGCACCAGTGTAAATGACATTGCGCGAGGATTCTTCGCCCTCGTACTGCACGGGGTAGAACAGAAGGCCGTTAAGTTCTTCAAACACGGGCAGCACAGACTTGCGCGAAACGGAAGTCCAGCAGCCGAAAACGGCGGCGACCTTGTCCTTGCTCAGCAGCTCGCGGGCTTTTTCGGCAAAGAGCGGCCAGTTAGAGGCAGGGTCAACCACCACGGGCTCCAGCTTTTTGCCAAGCAAGCCGCCTTTTTTGTTCTGCTCGTCAATGAGCATGAGCATCACGTCTTTCAACGTGGTTTCGCTGATGGCCATGGTGCCGGAGAGCGAATGCAGAATACCCACCTTGATGGTGTCGTCCGCAGCCTTGGCATTCAGAGAACCGCACAGGGTGACGAGCATGAGCGCAAACGCCGCCAATGTTTTCTTGAACATGTAGAGCCTCCTGGGAACAGTATGTCGTGCTGTACTTGTCGCGGCGCACCCCCATGGTTGCCGCGCTACTTGCTACAGGCCATGGTTAAGCAAGAGGCGTTCCATCCTAATTTTTTAGATAATATGCTTAAAATAAAGAATAAATTTTTTGTACGCTGCCGCCAATCAAAACAATTTTGTAAAATCATGACCATTTTAAAACAATTTTGTAGCTGCGCTGGCTGGTGTGCAGAAGGAAGGCCTTGAACCTTTTGCGCAACAAAAAAAGCCTGCCAGTTCACACTGACAGGCCTTGTTGCCTGATAGCTTGTTGCGCCTTGTGCGGGCTAAACCGAAGGGCCAGATGCAAACCGGCGGTGGTCTATGCCGTATTTTTTCATTTTATAGTAGATGATACGGTAGGTTATGCCCAAGTCGCGCGCTGCCTGATGGATATTGCCACGCGCGTTTTTAAGGGCATCCACAATAAATTCCTGCTCCACACGGGCGATGGTTTCGTTAAAGCCAAGGCCGCCCACTGCGGGGCCGGTGCTGCTGCTTTCTGCACTTTGCAAGGTGCTGGGTAGGTGGTGGGCGCGCAGAACGGCGTCTTCGCAAATCAGTACGGCCCGTTCCATCACGTTTTTCAGCTCACGCACGTTGCCGGGCCAGTGGTATTGCAGCAACAGGTCGATGGCCGGGGTTGAAATGCGCCGCACGGGGCGTTCGTATTCCTTGCTGAACAGGCGCAAAAAGTGCTCTGTGAGCGGCAGAATATCTTCTGGTCTCTCGCGCAGCGGCGGTATGAACACAGGAAAAACATTGATGCGGTAGTACAGGTCTTCGCGAAACAGACCCTGCTCCACCAGCTCTTCCAGCGGGCGGTGGGTGGCGCACACGAGGCGCACGTCCACCTTGTAGCGGCGTTCGTCGCCCAGCGGCTGTATCTCGCCTTCCTGTAGGGCGCGCAGCACCTTTGCCTGTGCTGTTGTGGAAAGGTCGCCAATTTCATCCAGAAACAGCGTGCCCTTGTCTGCCTGTCGGAACAGACCGGCACGGTTTTGTACCGCCCCGGTAAACGCGCCCTTGCGCCAGCCAAAAAGTTCGCCTTCAATAAGCTCGGAGGGCAGGGCCGCGCAGTTGAGCATGACCAGCGGCTGCGCACGCCGGGGGCTGGCCGAATGCAGGGCTTGGGCCATCAGTTCCTTGCCCACGCCCGATTCGCCACGCAAAAGCACAGTGGCCCGGCTTGCCCCGGCCTGAGTAAGACGGCGCAGCACATGGCGCAGGCTTTTTGATGTGGCAATTACAGAAGACGGCGTGCCGCTGACCAGTGGCTCGTCTGGCAGCATGCAGAAATGTTGGCGTGCCATTTCTTCCTGTAGGCGTGCCACCTGACGGCCAACCAGAGTGGCCACAGTTTCAAGAAAACGGCAGCGCAGATCCAGCTCTGATTCCGTAGCGGTGGGGGTGTCGGCGCTCAGCGTGCCGATAACTTCTGTCTGTGCGGCGTTTTCAACGCGCACAGGCACGCAGATAAAGGCAAGCCTTGCCATTTCTTCCTGGCTGCGGCCAAAAAGGCGGTTCTGAAAGTCGGGCCGCCCCTGCATGCAGGAAACAATGATTGGCCTACCCTCGGCAAAAACCTGACCGGTAATGCCCGAACCGGGCTCGTAAGCCGCCTCTGGCGCATCGGCCTGACCGTATGAAAGCGAAAGCTTGAGCTCGCCGCTTTCCGGGTCTTGCACCACAATGTGCGGCCTGTCAAAGTGCATGTCTTCAGCCAGAGCTGCCAACAGCTCTCGCAACGAATCATTGAACGTATACCCTGGCGAAAGGGCGGCCAGTACCCGGTTAAGGGTATCAAGGCACTGCCCGGTTCCCATAAAGGGCGCTGCAATGTGGGCTTCCTGCATAGTTCCTCTGCTCAACGCGTTGCTGGTACGGCGCTAGTTTTCCTGGTTTACAGGGCTTTGCCCATGCTGCGCGTACAGCTGGACATGGCCGAGTATGCCATCTGGATGCCAATGACTGCCGAAAAAAAGACACGTCACAGTGGCATCGCGGCAAAGGGTACACGCGGTGCAGACTGAGGGGGGAGGAGTATAATCAGGCCTGAACCTCGACAACAGCTGGCTTTCAGCCGTGCCGATTGCCCCGTGGGGCCTCTCTGCTGAAGGGCTGCCCGTGCTGGCGGCTGGGCAGTGACTTTTCAGAATTATAATAACTTTTGTACAGGGCACAGGGTGCCCTTGGTGTGGTGGCCGTATCTACCTGACCGAAAAACCGTGGCAAGTCGAGGTCTTATTGTGCCCTAAAGCGACTTGGTTTCGATTTTTGCGCCCGCTGGTTTTGCCATCTGAAAAGGGCCGCGCGGGGCGCGGCCCTTGATGCAATTATTGCTGCGGACTCTCTTCAATGTCAATGATGCGGCCCTGCAGCCACACGTAGGCATCGACTTCGTGGCCCACTTCTGGTTCGTAGTCGCCCAGAACCATCTTGGAGGCATAGACGGGCAAGCGCATGGGCTGCCTTTCGTCAAAAGGAAAGCTGAGGTACACCAGTTTGACAGGCATTTGCTCAAGCTGGCAATCGCGTACTTCTTCAATGGTGGCACGCATCTGGTATTCGCAAAAATTGCGACCAGGCATGATCATGTGGCGTTTGCTCACATCCACCTTGAGCGGGGGCACGTCCAAGCGGGTTTTGCCGGGGTTGTCGGCAAGCCAGATTTCGGCGTAGGCCTCGTAGCGTTTGCCCTGCGTGATGGTGATCTCGTCAAGCATGGCCTTGCGCAGACCATAAGCCAGACCAGCCAGCAAAAAGGTGTGCGTAACACCGGGGGTGAGGTCGTCCTTGTCGCGTCCATACAGCGGGTTGTAAAACCACATGGGGCTTTTACCCTCAACCATGGTCACGCCCACGTTGGCTTCAACACCTGTTTGCCAAGGGTGAACTTGGTCAACCATAAGATCGTTGGGCAGACCCTCAAGCAGGGGGGCAGCGGTAACGGGCGCAAGCTTTTCGCCTTCATCGCCAGCCACCAGCACAGCAGCCCTAACGGGCTGATCTTGCGGCCAAGCCAGCAAAATGTGGTCCTTGCCGCCGCTTTTCCACTGCCAAGCGGGGCGCGTGCCGCCCTCGTGCATAACTGTGGCAGCAATCTGACCCATGATGGCGGCCGGATTTTTACCTGTTAGCACGGCCCACGCATCGCCCAAACTTTCGGTGTGGGTACGGTTGGTGGCTGCCAGATGGGCTGCAATCTCTTCAGCAGAAGGAGCCTGATCGGTCAGGGGGTTGCCGTTGCTGTCCACGCGAACCCATTCTTCGGATTCGTGTTCGGGGGTCGGAACTTTGTTTTCAGCTTTCTTGGCCATGAAATATTCCTTTCATCGCGCGGTCAACGTGCTGGCCGGAGAGCCTCCGGCCAGCACGCAAAACAGATTTAGCGCCTGTCGCCACGGTCGCGACGGTCACGCCCGCCACGGTCACCACGGCCGTTTCTGTCGCCACGGTCGCCCCTGTCAGAACGGGGGGGACGGGCGGTTTCTTCGGGGTTCCAGGGGTGGCCCTGTTCTTCAAGCAGCACGGCCTTGCGGCTGGCACGGATGCGGTCGCCGTTGATTTCGATGACCTTGACCATCATGTCTTCGCCAAGGCGAGCCACGTCGCCGGGCTGTTCCACGCGGTTCACGTCAAGCTGCGACACGTGCACAAGGGCTTCCACATTGGGCAGCACTTCTACAATGGCGCCGATTTCCATGATCTTGCGCACCTTGGCCAGATAGTTCTTGCCCAGATCGGGGCGCTGGTCGTAGTACGAAACCATTTCGCGGGCCTTTTCCAGAGCGTCAGCCGTGGGGGCAAAGATGGAAACGCGGCCAGTGTCTTCGATATCCACCGAAGCGCCAGTGGCGGCGGTGATGGCCTTGATGTTCTTGCCGCCGGGGCCGATGATCAGGCGAATGATGTCGGGGTTCACGAACACTTCGGCGTGCTGCGGGGCAAAGCGCGAGAGTTCCTTGCGGGGCTCGGCAATGGCCTTGGCCATTTCTTCCAGAATGTGGTGGCGGCCTTCGTGAGCCTGCTGCATGGCGGCGCGCATGATCTCGGTGGTGAGGCCGGTGATCTTGATGTCCATCTGCACGCCGGTGACGCCATCGGCTGTACCGGCAATCTTGAAGTCCATGTCGCCAAGGGCGTCTTCGTCACCAAGAATATCGGTGAGCACGATGAACTTGTCGCCTTCCTTGATCAGGCCCATGGCCACACCGGCCACAGGGGCGCTGATGGGCACGCCAGCGTCCATGAGCGAGAGCGAACCGCCGCACACGGCAGCCATGGAGGACGAACCGTTGGATTCCAGCGTTTCGGACACTACGCGCAGGGTAAAGGGAAACGAAGCGTCGGCGGGCAGCACGGGGCGCAGTGACCTTTCAGCCAAGGCACCGTGGCCGATTTCGCGGCGCGAAATACGCACGGGCTTCACTTCGCCCACAGAGAAGGGAGCAAAGTTGTAGTGCAACATAAAGCGCTTGGTCACGTCGCCGGTCAGCGAATCCATGCGCTGTTCGTCGGTGGAAGAACCAAGGGTGGTCACAACCATGGACTTGGTTTCGCCACGGCGGAACAGGGCCGAACCGTGTGCGCGGGGCAGCATGCCGGTCTGAATCTGGATGGGGCGCACGGTCTTGGTGTCGCGGCCATCAATACGCGTGCCTTCGTTGACGATGCGGGCGCGCACCAGCTTCTTTTCCAGATCAGAGAGCATGTCGCCAACGCTCTTGAGCGCTGCGTCATTTTCTGCCCAAGCCGGGTCGTTCTTGAGGGTTTCCATGACCTTTTCTTTCACGGCCTTGCGGGCGTCCTTGCGGGCCATCTTTTCAGGCACGCGCAGGGCTTCTTCCAGACCAGCGGCAAGGGCCAGCTCTTTCACGCGGGCAACCAGAACCGGGTCTTCGGCCGGGGCGGTATAGGCCATCTTGGGCTTGCCAGCCAGTTCGCGCAGCTTGAGCTGAGCCTGAACCAGAGGCTGAATCTGCTGGCGGCCCCATTCAAGAGCGTCGATGATGACGTCTTCGGGCACAAAGCGGGCTTCGCCTTCCACCATGGTAAGGGCATCGGCAGAGGCGGCAAACACGATGTTGAGGTCGCTCTGTTCCTGCTGTTCAAAGGTGGGGTTGAGCACAAACTGACCGTTGATGCGGCCAATGCGGCCACCGGCCACCGGGCCAGCAAAGGGCAGGGGCGACAGCATAACAGCCGCCGAAGCACCCGTGAGGGCCAGCACGTCAGAGTCGTTTTCCTGATCGGCAGAGATGACGCTGGCCAGCACCTGCACGTCTTCGTTCAGGCCCTTTTTGGGAAAGAGCGGACGCAGCGGGCGGTCGATGAGGCGCGAAACCAAGGTTTCACGCTCGGAGGGGCGGCCAATTTCGCGGCGGAAAAAGCTGCCGGGAATACGGCCAGCCGCGTACATCTTTTCAGAGTATTCAACGGTAAGGGGAAAGAAGCCCTTGTCGAATTCAAGGCTTTGCGAGCACACGGTGACAAGCACCACAGTGCCGCCGCACTGAATCCACACCGAGCCGTGGGCCTGATTGGCCATGCGGCCTGTTTCGAAGATAACTTCTTTGCCGCCAACCTGGGCAGAAACCCGGATAGGATTAAAAATGTCCTGATACATAAAAAAATTCCTTTGCGTAGTGCGAAGGGGATTCCGGCAAAAGCGGGCAGATCAGTGGCCTTTGGCCTCTGCCTGATTTTCCCGGACCCCCCTTCTTCGCGTTTGTACCCTTGGTGGGTTTTGATGCAAGCAACAAGGGGGAGCGCTGGCTCCCCCTTGCGCGTCAGAGTCTTACTTGCGCAGACCGAGCTTTTCGATAAGAGCGCGGTAACGCTGGACGTCTTTCTTCTTCAAGTAATTCAGAATGTTACGACGGCGACCAACCAGCTTGAGCAGGCCGGTGCGCGAGTGGAAGTCCTTTTTGTGTTCTTTGAAGTGACCGGTGAGGTCTTCAATACGGGCGGTGAGCAGGGCCACCTGAACTTCCGGAGAACCGGTATCGCCCTCGTGTTTGGCGTGGGCATCAATAACGGCTTTCTTGTCGCTGGCTTCCATTACCACAGCAGTACTCCTTGATAGTCGGGGTTAGTTCCAAAGTCCCCGCAATACGGTCCAACATGGGCCAGCCGGCGTTACTTCAAGCTGCGCCAGAGCTAGGGCAGTGCCCTGTTCTAGCAGCAGCGCAAAGCCGCCTGCGGGCTCGGTGGCTGTTTTGTCTTGCTCTGCCTGATTTGCCGTATTTGCGGTTGCATCAGGGCGGCAGGGCACGGCAATGCCATTGCGCACGCGAGCCGCTTCATCCGGCGTGAGCTCAACCCTTGGCCAGTGCGGCAGCGCCTCGGCAATGGGGCGCACGCAGCTAGGCAGCAGGGTTGGATCAGCCGTGAAATCCGCAGGGTCGCGGGCCACATCGAGGCCGAAGGGGTGACTATACTCTCGGGTCAGTTCAGTGAGCACGGCTCCACACCCTAAGCGCGTCCCCAAGCTGTGGGCCAGGGAGCGTATATAGGTGCCAGAACTACAAGCGACCCGAAAGCTCACAAACGGAAGACTCACACTGAGTGTTTCCGCAAGTGAAATTTCCATGCGTTTGACTTTGGCGGGGGCTTCTACGCCCTTGCGCGCCAGTTTGTACAGCGGCTGCCCTTCATGCTTGGCCGCAGAATAGGGCGGCACGGGCTGCTCGGTAAGCTCAAGCCACGCGGCTATTTCGCGGCGCACGTCAGCTTCGCTCACATGCTGCCACGGTGCTTCGGCCACCACCTTGCCCTCAATATCCCAAGTGTCGGTGGTTTGCCCAAGGCGAAACGTGCCGCTGTATACCTTGCCGCCCCCGGCCAGCAAATGGCCAGAAAGCTTGGTGGCCTGACCAAGCAGAACCAGCAGCACCCCAGAGGCCAGCGGATCAAGCGTGCCCGCATGCCCAATCTTTTTTTGCCCAAGGCGCTTGATGGCCGTAAGGCAACGGGCCGATGTGGGCCCAGAAGGCTTGCGCAACACCAGAATACCGTGCTGCTGGGGCAACTGGGCCGCCCCGGAGCGTTTTTCCGGCTGCCGGTCTGTGGGGGTGGGTGCAGCATCTGCCGCTGTGATCATACTCATACGCAAGTTGTTACCTTAGCCGCAGAGCGGGCATAAGTCAAAAAAATATCGGCGGCAGAGGCTGTGGGCAGGGCAAAAACCTTGCAAAACCCAAAACACTCAGCTGGCAGATCAGGCCACGCCTTCCGAATCAAGCTCTTCTGCAATGGCGGCCAGCAGTTGCGTAGTTGCCGCGGCCATATCGGCGCGCAAGGTTCCGCCCGCAGCGTTGCGGTGCCCCCCGCCGCCCAATCGGGCTGCCGCGGCGCGCACGTCAATAGAACCGTAGGAGCGCAGACTGAACTTGCAGCAACTGGGCGAATCCTCGCGCAACACTGCCGCCACATGCACGCCGCGCAGGCGGCGCAGCTGTTCTACAAAGCCCTCTAGGTCTTCCTTGAGAGCGCCGCTTTTACGCAGGTCTTCGAGGTGCACAGGGCAAAAACATACGCTGCCGCCCCTTTCAAGGCTTGCACGTTGCAACATCTGGCCCCAAAGGGCCAACCGGCCACGGCTCCACGTGTTTTCAAGCTTTTCGCGCAGCAGGGCTATGTCGCAGCCGTGCTCGACCATGTGGGCCGTGAGATACAGTACATCGGCGCTGGTATTGCCGTGGCAAAAGCCGCCGGTATCCGTAATGATGCCCAAGGCAATGGCCGTGGCAATGTCGCCCGTGAGGGGCAGACCCGCAGCCAAGGCCACATAGGCCATGAGCTGGGCTGTGGCAGCCGCTGTGGGCTCCACCCAGTTGGCGGCGCTGCCCATGCCGTTGCCGCCAAGGTGGTGATCGATATTTATGGTTACCAGTTCGGGCAGGCGCGCGGCCAGCTCGCGGCCAAGGCGGTCTGGTTCGCCGCAGTCAAGCAGCACCGCGCAGCGGGGCTTGAAGGGCGGGTGCTCAAGCGTGGTGTGCACAACGCCGGGCATGGGGAAAAAGTCCAAATACGCAGGCAGGCCGGGCTGGGCATAGACCATGAATTCCTTGCCCATAGAACGGAGCACGTGACAGGCCGCAGCCACTGCGCCTGCGGCGTCGCCATCAGGATTCACATGGGCGGCCACGATCACCTGATCAAGGTCGCTAAAAGCTCGGGCTATGCGCTCTGCGCCCTGCCGAAAGTGCTGGGGGATAAGATCAATCCGCTGCATAAATCTCCACTTGGCTATCCACCATTTCTTCCGGACAGACGGCTTCCATCATAAGTGCGCATTTGTCCATGCGGCTGCGCAGGTGTGGTTCGCTGTTGGAAATGGATACCACCGCCAGCCGTAGCCGGGTGAGGCTGTCTTCTGTTCCCGCTTCGGCAATGGCTACATTAAATTTGTTTCTTGTTTTCTGTTTCAGGCTGTTGGCAACACGGCGTTTGGCCTTGAGATTGTCGTTGCCGTCCAGACTGAATTCTACGGTAAGAACCGCCATAAACATGGTCATAGGCTGGATTCCTGCCGGGAAAAGGCATTTGCAGGATTGCCGCGCAGCGGGGAGGAGGGCTGCTGCTTGGCCCTTAAACCGAGAGCCGTGCACGGCCTGATTCTAAAGCATTTTATGCGCCCTGCAAAGGCCGGGCATTTAAAAAAGGAAGGGAGACCGGGCGGCCTCCCTTCCTTGATACGTTTTTACTACAGGGTGGCGGCTTCTTCGACGGTTTCAAAGGCTTCGATAATGTCGCCAATCTTAACGTCGTTGAAGTTTTCAAGGCCCACGCCGCACTCATTGCCCTTCACCACTTCCTTGGAATCGTCCTTGAAGCGCTTGAGCGAAGAGATTTTGCCGGTGTAGACCACTACGCCGTCGCGCAGCAGACGCACGCCAGCATTACGGGCGATTTTGCCATCGGCCACATACGAACCGGCGATAACGCCAACCTTGGGCACGCTAAAGGTATCACGCACTTCGGCCTGACCGAGGTACACCTCGCGCTGCACAGGGGCGAGCATACCGGCCATGGCGCTCTTGATGTCATCCACAAGCTTGTAGATGATTTCGTAGAAGCGGATGTCCACGTTTTCGTGGTCGGCCACATCCTTGATTTTGGAAGTGGGACGCACGTTGAAGCCGATAATGATTGCCTGCGAGGCAGAAGCCAGCAGAATGTCGGATTCGGTAATTGCGCCTGTGCCGCCGTGCACCACGTTGATGCGCACTTTTTCCGTGCTCTGCTTGTTGAGAGCTTCGGTAATGGCTTCAAGGCTGCCCTGCACGTCTGCCTTGACCACAAGGTTCAAGGTCAGGGTTTCCTGATCAGACTTGCGCTGCGACAGGAAGGTTTCAAGGGTGACGCGCGATTCGGAGGCCAGATCGCGTTCACGCTGCTTGACAGCGCGGGAATCGGCAATGCGGCGGGCGACCTTTTCGTCCGAAACCACAAAGAATTCCTCACCGGCTTCCGGCACGCCTTCAAAACCCTGCACTTCAACAGGCAGCGAGGGGCCAGCGTCCTTAACCTTTTTGCCCTGATCGCTCATAAGAGCGCGCACTCGGCCAGAGAAAGTGCCGCACACAAAGCTGTCGCCCTGACGCAGTGTACCTTCCTGAATAAGCACGGTGGCGATGGGGCCACGGCCCTTGTCGAGCTTGGCTTCCACAATGTGGCCACGGGCGGGCTTGTCGGGGTTGGCCTTGAGTTCCATGATTTCGGACTGAAGGGCAACCATTTCAAGCAGTTCGTCAAGACCCATGCGGCTCTTGGCCGAAACCTTGGCAACGATGGTGTCGCCGCCCCAGTCTTCGGCCTGAAGGCCCAGCTCTGCCAGTTCGCGCAGAACGCGGTCTGGGTCTGCACCGACCTTGTCCAT
Source organism: uncultured Desulfovibrio sp. (assembly GCA_964413315.1). Taxonomy (GTDB): domain Bacteria; phylum Desulfobacterota; class Desulfovibrionia; order Desulfovibrionales; family Desulfovibrionaceae; genus Desulfovibrio. The sequence goes on from CAYPRZ010000084.1 coordinate 10,893, forward strand.
CTTGTTGACGGCAACCATGATGGGCACATTGGCGGCACGCGAGTGGTTAATAGCTTCGCGGGTCTGCTCCATGACGCCGTCGTCGGCGGCAACCACCAGAATAACAAGGTCTGTCACCTGAGCGCCACGGGCACGCATGGCCGTAAAGGCTTCGTGGCCGGGGGTATCAAGAAACACGATTTCACCGCGCTTGGTCTTGACGTGGTAAGCGCCAATGTGCTGGGTGATACCGCCAGCTTCGCCGCCTGTGACGTTAGACTTGCGTATGGCGTCGAGCAGCGAGGTTTTACCGTGGTCAACGTGACCCATAATGGTGACCACGGGCGGGCGCGGCTTGAGTGTTTCAGGCGCGTCCACTTCCTTGGGAACCAGATAATCGTCTTCCGAAAAGCCGACCTTTTCAACTTCGTACCCGAACTCGGCGGCCACAAGGGTGGCGGTGTCGATATCAAGGGTCTGGTTGATGGTAGCCATGATGCCAAGACCAAAGAGAACCTT
>CAYPRZ010000085.1:0-11322 GCA_964413315.1 uncultured Desulfovibrio sp.
CTGACGCCGCAGGCCTGCTGGTAGGGCATTGACGTAGCCGTGCATCGACAGTGGGGCTTTGTACTGCTGGCAACGCGCAAAGGCAATGAGGCCGTAAGTGCGTTGCCGCAAAGGGCCTCTATTCCTTATATGCAACCGCCTTTGGCAACCGCCGGGGCGGTTTATTCGTCACTTGCCCGGCTCACAAGGCGGGCCAGCACGTCCGGGCCATCCTTGAGCAGTTTTTCGTACAGGATCGAAGCTTCACTGAACGAAAGCTCGGTCAGCATATCCTTGCCCTTGTCCGGGTTGGCGGCAAGAATGGCATCAAAGGTTTGGGCTACGGCATCTCTATCGCGGCCAGTCAGTTCGCTGAGGGCATTGACCAAAACATCAAGTCTGCGCATGAATGAATCCTTAAGGCCTAGCATGGCATATGGGCATGCCAACAGTACGCGGCAAGATGATGGTTTCTGGCCGGTGCGATAAACATGCTAGAATAGTGGGTTTAATTGCTGGCAGCTTGTATAGCGCCAATGGGGGGTACGCTGCAAGCCCTTATGCACAAAAAAGGCAGCAAGGAAGGGCTAAAATTGTCTGTCACAGCAGCGGGCATATGTTGGGCCGCGCGTAGAGCGGCATTTTTGCAGGCAAGCCGACTAAACTCACGTCAGGCCCACGTTAGGCTGGGCCGCCCAACAGGGCAGGAATGTCAAATAATGCCGATTCCGCCACAGAAAGTGACCGGGTAATGCGCAGCCCTATGTAGCGGGTGAGGTCAACAAACTGCGGCTGAATGGCGCGGCCATCGGGGTCTTGCGCCACAAGTACACAGGGCTGTGCCGGAAAATTGGTATTGGAGCGGCACACAATGCCACGGTGCTCGTTTGAAAGCTCCACGGCCGTGCCCACAGGAAAAATGCCCACCATCTTGATAAAGCGCTCTACATAGCCAGGAGCCCAAGCCTGTCCGCGCATTTTATACATCATGCCTAGGGCCTTGTTGGGCGGCAGCGCACCCTTGTACACCCGCTTGGACGAAAGCGCGTCATAAACATCGCTGAGCGAAAGAATACGCCCAATAACGCCAATCTGTTTGCCAGAGAGGCGATAGGGGTAGCCCGTGCCATTGTGCTTCTCGTGGTGCTGCTCAATGCCCTCAATGGTTTCCTGATCAACGCTTGAGAACTGTTTGATCTTTTCAACACCAAGCTGCACATGCCCGCGCATGGTTTCAACTTCTTGAAAGGTAAGCGAGCGGGGAGCAGTAAGAATTTCGTGAGGAATCAGCGCCTTGCCGTAATCGTGTAGCAGCCCTGCCAACCCAACGCTGTGCAGACGGTCTACGGGCATACCCAAAAAGTTGGCAAAGGCCACGGCAAAAATGGTTACGTTAACGCTGTGGGCATAGGTGTATTCGTCTGTTTTTTTGAGCAGCGAAAGGGTAACAAGGGCGTCAACGTTGCGCGAAAGGCTCTTGATAATATCGCCCACCAACGGGCGCGCAAAGGTAAGGTCGAGCGCACTGCCTCTGGCGGATTCAAGAAAATTTTTGACGTTTTCGTATGCGTCTTCGTAGATTCTGTTGGCGTTTTGCAGTTCAATGGCAAGCGGAGTATTGGGCTGGGGCGCAGCGGCATTTTCGTCGCAGGAGCGGTCAGGGTCGTAGTAGGCCTCGGCAAAACCCTGAAGGATAATGCCGTTGATTTCATCGCTAGATGCCAAAATGCCCTCCTGCATATAGAGCAGGGGAGCTTTCAGCCATGAAATCCCAGGGTCTACGATGTACATTCCTGGGCGAAGGGTTCCTACCGGTATTTTGATGTGCGCCATGTGGTCTTGATCGCCTGAGTGTAGGGTGCTTGCCTTTGCTAAAAATTTGCGAAGGGTTGTCAGGGGGTATGCCCCAAGCCGTCGCACATAGTATTTTGTATTTTGCGATATTTGGATGATAAATTCAACATGCAATTTATTGCATGTTGAATCAAATAATTAGACAAAATGCGCTGGTTACTTGTCTTGCTTGTGGGCGCATGATGTTAAGGATATAGACCTGCATGGCAACTGCGGTATGCACTGCAACCTATTTTTGTAATTGGCAGTAATTACTGCTTGGCATAATTTTCAGCAACCGCTTCTGCGGTGGAAGGGGAAACCATGTTTCAAATAACAGCACGCATGGGCCGTGTGTGTGGCCTGTGCGCCGCGATTTTATCTTTGTGGGCAATTATACAGGGCACGGCATGTGCGCAGCCGGTGACACCCGCCACCAACGGGAGCGGCGCGGCCTCTTGGCAACCAGACGCGCAAGATGCCCGCAAGGCTCTGCCCAACAATGCTACGGCTCCGGCGCGGCGCGAACCCGCCACCATGCTGCCCCCTCTCCCTGCCGCAGATGTGGGCACTATTCGGCGTGTTGCCATTGCCGACGGAACCAAGGTGGTTGCCCTTACCTTTGACCTGTGCGAGCTGGATACGGTCACCACGGGCTGCGACATGGAAATTTTGGGTTTTTTGCGCGCCGAGCACATACCCGCTACGCTTTTTATGGGGGGCAAATGGATGCGCACCCACGCCCGCAGGGTAGTGCAAATCATGGGTGAGCCCCAATTTGAAATCGCCAACCACGCTTGGTCGCACGGCAATTTTGCCCTGCTTTCGCCCTCTGGGCTTCGCGCTCAGGTTTTGTGGACTCAGGCGCAGTACGAGCTGCTGCGCCAGCAGGCCCAGAGCGAGGCCAAGGCACAGGGCCAACCCGAACCCGCCATCGCCCCCGTGCCAACGCTGTTTCGGCTGCCTTACGGGCGCTGCAACGATCAGGCCCTGGAAGCGCTGGCAAATCTTGGCATGCAGGTAGTGCAGTGGGACGTGGTGGCAGAATCTGGCGCAGACAATACCAAGCCCGAACACGCCCGTCACGAGGCCCATCTGGTTGCCTCGCAGGTGCGGCCCGGCTCCATTTTGCTCTTCCATGCCAATCTGGTTCCCAAGGGCTCGGCCCAGCTGTTGCGCGAAACTGTGGCAGAGCTGCGCGCCAAGGGCTACAGTTTTGTAACGGCAAGCACTCTGCTGGGTATGGGCAAGCCGCAGCGAACCATGAACGGCTACTTTACCTCGCCGGGCGACAACAAGGCGCTGGACAGCCAGTTTGGCGTTGACGGTACTGGGCGGCACACGCCCTTTAACGGCAACTAGCCCGCTCAGACATCAAGTAGACGCAAGGATGCCATACGTGAAGCAATACCTTTTTTTTGACCTCGACGGCACGGTTACCGATTCCAAAACTGGCATCATCCGCTCGGTGCAGCACGCATTGGCCCATTTTAATGTGCGCCGAGCAGACGAAGACCTGCTGTACTTTATTGGCCCGCCCCTGCGTGATTCGTTTGGCAAGATATTTGATGGCGACACGGCAAAAGCAGAGCTTGCTGTGCAGAAATACCGTGAATATTACACCGTTACAGGTATTTTTGAAAATGCCCTGTACGATGGCATTGCCGATCTGCTGGCCGAACTGCGCGGTGCTGGCCGGGTGCTTTCGCTGGCTACCTCAAAGCCAGAACCCTTTGCTCTGCGCATTTTAGAACACTTTGGCATTGCAGCCCTTTTGACCATGTGGCCGGAGCGGAGCTGACCGGCCCGCGCAACAGCAAGTCGTCTGTATTACGGCACGCCTGTGGCCTTTGCGGTGTTGCGGATATGCAGCAGTGCCTGATGGTGGGCGACAGAAAGTACGATGTGCTGGGTGCGCATGCCGTGGGCATGCCCTGCGCTGGTGTGCTCTACGGCTACGGTTCGCGCCACGAACTGGAAGAAGCCGGTGCGGAATGCCTGTGTGATGATGTGCCCTCGCTGCGGCGCATGCTGTTGGCCCGAATCTGAACTGATCCGGCAAATATTGGCAAGCCGTGCATGTGGCTGGCCGTGTAACAAAAGAGCTCCCCACAATGCGGGGAGCTCTTTACGTTCTGTGGTCGCTGGCGGGGGCGCGAGCCCAACCCGGTGGCGGGCCTAGCCCAAGTCCCAGTCCAGCCCAAAGGTGTCGTGCAGAATACGCACGGCAAGCTCAACGTATTTTTCCTGAATCAGAATGGTGATCTTGATTTCAGAGGTGCTGATCATAAGGATATTGATGCCTTCCTGAGTCAGGGCGGCAAAAGCGCGCGCTGCAACGCCAGAGTGGTTGCGCATGCCCACGCCGATGGCCGAAACCTTGGCCACGCTCACGTCGTGCAGCACTTCGCGGGCGCCGGTCTTTTTGGCAACTTCTTCCATCATCTCCAAGGTCTGCTTGAGTTCCTTGCGCGAGACGGTGAAGGTCATGTCGGTGTGGCCGTCCTGACTGGTATTCTGCACGATCATGTCGACCAGAATGCCTTTTTCAGAAAGGGGACCAAAAACCGCCGCTGCCGTGCCCGGCACGTCGGGAAGGTCGCGCAGGGTCACGCGGGCCTGGTCTTTGTCATAGGCAATGCCGGAAACGAGTACGGCTTCCATGGTGGAGTCCTCCTGAGTGACAAGCGTGCCGGGATCATTGCTGAACGTAGAGCGCACGCGCACGGGAACCTTGTATTTTTTGGCAAATTCTACAGAGCGTATGTGCAGTACCTTGGCCCCCATGCTTGCCATTTCAAGCATTTCTTCATAGGCAACGCGGTCCATTTTGCGGGCCGTGGAGCAGATGTTGGGGTCGGTGGTGTAGACGCCGTCAACGTCGGTGTAAATATCGCATTCCACAGAGCCCAGTGCCGCAGCCAAAGCCACCGCAGAGGTGTCCGAGCCGCCACGGCCAAGGGTGGTGATGCGTCCGTCTTCGGTGCAGCCCTGAAAGCCAGCCACCACAAGAACGTCATATTCCTTGAGGTACTTGCGCAGCGAGTTGCTGTCGATAGAGCGGATACGCGCACGACCAAAGTCGTTGTCTGTGGTAATGGGAATCTGCCAGCCGAGCAGCGAGCGGGCGCGAATGCCAGCATCTTTCAGCAGCATGGTGAACAGGCTGATGGAAACCTGCTCGCCTGTGGAAACGAGAGAATCGACTTCTGCGCGGTCGGGCGTAGAAGACCATTCTTCAGCAAGGGCAAGCAGCTTGTTGGTGTCGCCAGCCCGCGCCGAAAGCACCGCAATGACCTTATACCCTTGGGCAAGGCCTGCCAGCACTTTTTCACGCACCTGCTTCATGCACTCCAGCTTGGCAACAGATGTGCCGCCAAATTTCTGGACCAAAATTTTCATGCCTGTATCCATTGTCCTCAATCCTTGATGGGTACAACAGGTCAGCCCGCGCCCAGCTTAACCGTGGGCAAAACTGTCCACAGGCCAATGTTGGCGCAGGTGGCGCAAAAGCTTGTCGGCAACAGGGCCGTGAGCTTGCAGCGTCAGTAGGCGACTTTCTTCGCACGGTTGCAGCGATATGTCCAGATAATCTTGCGGCATTTCCGCCTCTGGCAGGTACTCTGACCACTCCAGAATGGAAAAAATTTCTGGCTTGTCGAGCCCCTCGGCAATTTCGTCGGGCAGGCTGCCGGGGCTGCGGTACAGGTCGCAGTGCATGACTGGCGGAGTGGTGGGGTAGTAGTTGCAGAGCGTAAACGAGGGGCTGGCCACCTCGGCCTGATCTCCACCGGGCAGGGCTTCTACCAGCGCGCGGGTAAGTGTGGTTTTGCCGCTGCCAAGGGGGCCGCGCAACAACATGGCCGCAACGCCGCAATTCTTTACCGCTTGGGCAAGCATGCGGCCAAAGCGCTCGGTTTCAGCAAGATCGTGGAGGGTTATCTGGGCCATGGCAATATGTCGTCCTTGGGGTCACGGGTATCTGTGGGTGTGGCATTGTCTGTGGCAAAGCTGCCAGCATATGCGCTCAGGGCATGGGGCAGGGCATCGGCCAAGGCTGAGGGGGTATTGCCCCTGAGCGGCCACTGCTTCGCAAGGCTTTTGCCCGCCAGTGCGTGCAGGGCCACGCCCTGACCAGCGAGCATATGAGCTGGCTGTAAAATTTCTGCCTCTAAAATTTTTGCGGTGTTGCTGTGCTGTTTTGTTGTTGCGTGCGGCACTGCGGTTTTGCCCTGCATCCGCATTGCGGGCAGCATACGGGCAAGCAGCCCACCAGTGCAGCCTGCAAGCACATCGCCAGAGCCTCCCACCGCTAGCTGCGGCACATCATAGGGGCACAGCAGGGTGGGGGCTTGCGTTTGCCCCACAAGGCTTGCCGCTCCTTTAAGAACAACAACGCCATGGCATATGCCGCACAAACGGGCAAGCGAGCCCTGTCTGTCTGTTTGGATTTCTGCTGCGGTGCAGCCCAGCAGGGCCGCAGCCTCACCGGGATGCGGGGTAAGAACATCGTGCTCGCCTATGAGCTCAAGCAGGTCTGGCCGCCCCGCCAGCAGCACCAGCGCATCTGCGTCAAATACTGTTGGCGGTCTGTGGGGCAGGCGCAGCAGGGCATCAATAAAGGCTGCCGCATCATTTCCCCGGCCCATGCCGGGGCCAACAACCAGCGCGGCGCAGCGGGCAAGCAGCTCAATCAGTTCCTTTGGCAGTGTTGCAGGCCACTCGCGCTGGAATTCGCCCAGCGGCAGGGTCATAATTTCTGGCCAGCCATTCTTTATATCTGCAATGCCAGCGTCGGGCGCTGTTGCGGTTACAAGCCCCGCCCCTGCACGCAGGGCGGCGCGGGCTGCAAGGTGGGCTGCGCCGCCAAGGCCGGGCGCGCCCCCGATAATCAGTACATGGCCGTAGGAGTTTTTGAATCCGTCGGGCAAAGTATGCGCCAGCGGGCTTATGCAGTGGGCATCGAGGGCATAAAAGGAGCAGGGGGCCGTGCGCTGCACCGCCAGCGGAATACCAATGGCCCGCACATGCAGTGCGCCTGTCCAAGGGCGGGCATGGGGCAGCACCAAGCCGGGTTTGGCTGCGGCAAAGCTCACCGTGACGCTGGCCCGTATGGCCTCTGGCATGGCAAGGCCCGTGCGGCCATCAAGGCCAGAGGGAATATCGAGCGCCAGCACAAAGGGCTGGTTGGGCAGGGCATTGACCGTGCGCACAAGTTCCAGCGCATCAGGCCTAAGCATACCATTAAAACCTGTTCCCAGCAGACCATCAATAACAATGTGAGGCAGACCAGCCCGGCGAAAAACTGCGGGGCGGCAGAGCTCAAATGCAACCCCCGCAGCCCGCGCAATGCGCATGTGCTTGTCACAGGCCCCCTTGCAGGCCGATAGTGGGCGCGTGTGCAGCACAAGCACTTCTGCGCCCGCATCCAGCAGATGCCGGGCAAGACAGGCTGCGTCGCCGCCGTTGTTGCCGCTGCCCATGAGCAGCCAGATGCGCACGCCCGCAAGCTTTGGCCAATAAACCCGCAAAACATCAAGCGCCGCACGGGCAGCGTTTTCCATCAGCAGTTCTTCGGGCAGGCCAAGGGCCATGGCTCCGGCATCCCACTGGCGCATTTCTTCCGGCAGGGGCAGGGGCGGAAATAAATCATAAAAAAGCCTTGGCATGTCTATGCCTCCAGCACTACAACCGCCACAGCGGCGTTGCGGTCGTGGCTTATGGAAATGTGGGCCGCGCGCATGCCCAAGGCCTCGGCGCGCTGGCGGGCAGAGCCGTGCAAACGCAATAGTGGTTGCCCTGCGGGGCCTCGCGTAACTTCCACATCAAGCAGTCCAATCCCATCGCTAAAGCCAGTGCCAAGCGCCTTAACTGTTGCTTCTTTGGCGGCAAACCTACCGGCAATGTAGGCAATGGGGCTTTCGGGCAGGTATTGTTGCTCATCTTCGGTGAGGATTTTTTGCAATAAGCGTTTGCCAAACCTGTCATAACTGGCTTTTATGCGTGCCAGTTCCGTAATGTCCGTTCCAAGGCCAATGATCATACAGTTGTCCACCAGAGGCAGTGCGGGCGCAGTGCACTGCAAGTTTGGCTGTTGCCCATTAAAAAAAAATAGCGTATTGCATCGCTTTCAACCTAAACTATTCTGACCCGTTCCCCGCCGAAACGTCAAGGCGTTGGCCGTGGGAGCGAACGGAGAAACCTTGTTATGAAGTTGTGCATCATCGGAACAGGCTACGTTGGTCTTGTTAGTGCCGCATGCTTTGCTGAAATGGGCAATACCGTGACCTGCGTGGACGTTAACCCCGCTGTGGTCGAAAAGCTCAACGCTGGTTCCGTGCATATTTTTGAGCCTGGTCTTGAACCCATGGTGCGCCACAGCCGCGCCGACGGTCGCCTTACGTTTACCACCCGTCTGGAAGACGGCATTGCCAATGCCGACTGCGCCTTTATCTGCGTGGGCACGCCGCCCCAGCCCGATGGTTCGTGCGACCTGAGCTACGTGCGTCAGGTTGCCTGCGAAATTGGCCGTCATATGCAGAAAGACCTTGTGGTTGTTGACAAATCCACTGTGCCCGTGGGCACCGCCGACGAAGTGCGTGCCCTTATCGACAAGGAACTGGCCGCCCGTGGCGTTTCCTATCAGGTGGACGTTGTCTCCAACCCTGAGTTTCTCAAGGAAGGCGACGCCATCTCTGACTTTATGAAACCCGACCGCGTTGTGCTTGGTACGGATTCGGAACGCGCCGCTGCCCTGATGCGTGAGCTGTATTCGCCCTTTGCGCGCACCCGCGACAAAATCATTGTCATGGGCGTGCGCAGCGCGGAAATGACCAAGTACGCGGCCAACTGCATGCTGGCTACCAAGATTTCGTTTATCAACGAAATCGCCACCATCTGCGAAAAGGTGGGAGCAGACGTGCGCGACGTGCGCACCGGCATCGGTTCTGACACGCGCATTGGCTACCAGTTTATCTACCCCGGCGTGGGTTACGGTGGTTCGTGCTTTCCCAAGGACGTCAAGGCGCTTATTCACACTGCCGAAAAGGCTGGCGTGGAGCCCAAGCTGCTCAACGCCGTGGAAGACGTCAACGCCCGCCAGAAAAAGCACATGGCTGGCCGCATCATGGATTACTTTGCTCCTCAGGGCGGCGTGAAGGGCAAAACCCTTGCGCTGTGGGGCTTGGCCTTCAAGGCCAATACCGACGACATGCGCGAAGCCGCTTCTATCAGCATTGTCAGCGAGCTTACCGCTGCGGGCATGAAGGTTCGCGCTTTTGACCCCGTTGCCGCTGAAAACGCCCACGAAATCTTCAAAGACAACCCGCTGGTTGAAATTGTGGACAGCCAGTACGGCGCTTGCGAAGGTGCTCAGGGTCTGCTGGTGGTTACGGAGTGGAACCAGTTCCGCAACCCTGACTTTGACAAGATCAAAAGCTTGCTCACGGCCCCCCTGCTGTTTGACGGCCGCAACCTGTACTCGCCCAACTTTATGGCGCAGCGCGGTTTTGCGTACTTCTGCATTGGCCGCCGCGCCGACTAGAGCCTGTTAACACTATGGCCCTTTTGCCCCCTGCTTGCGTCAGGAAGTCTTTTTATTCCGGTCGAGTACCGGCGGATTACACTCCCTTCATAAAAAGGCTTCCTTCCTTGGCAGGGAACAAAATTCCTCCTAGTGTTAACAGCCTCGTGTAGGAATGATCAGCAGATGATTTGAATAGTTAAAGCCGCCCGGAGCTGACGCTACGGGCGGCTTTTGTCATAAAAAAGGCTCTGTTCCTGCTGGAACAGAGCCTTTTGGCATTCATATGGCGGCAAAAGCCTACACGTTGAAGAGGAAGTGCATGACGTCGCCGTCGTTGACCACATATTCCTTGCCTTCCACGCGCAGCACGCCGTCGGCGCGGCAGGCGGCTTCGTTTTCGTGGCTCATGAAGTCGTCGTAAGAGATAACTTCGGCCCGGATAAAGCCGCGTTCAAAATCGGTGTGGATAACGCCAGCGGCCTGCGGGGCCTTCCAGCCCTTGTGGATTGTCCATGCGCGTACTTCTTCCACGCCTACAGTAAAGTAGCTGTACAGGCCAAGTGTGGCGTAGCCGGTATGGATGATGCGCAGAAGGCCGCTTTCGTCAATGCCGTAAGAGGCCAGCAGTTCGGCCTGTTCTTCTTCGGGCAGGCCTTGCAGTTCTTCCTCAAGCTTGGCGCAAATGCGGGCAAAGCCCGACTGGCGTTCCTGAGCAAAGGCCTCAAGCGTGGCAGAAAAATTGTTGCCATCGGCCACGGCTGCCTCGTCCACGTTGGCGCAGTAGATCACGGGCTTGGCTGTGAGCAGCCCAAGCTCGCGCCATGTGGTCAAAAACAGCTCGTTATCGGGCAGGGCAAAGCTACGTGCGGGCTTGCCGTCGTTGAGCTGGGCCATCAAGGTTTGCATAATGTCGGCGGCTGCCTTGGCGTTTTTGTCAAACTTGGCAAGCTTCACCAGCTTGTCCAGACGCTTCTCAACGCTTTGCAGGTCGGCCAGCAGCAATTCTGTTTCAATGGTGTCCACATCGCGCAGGGGGTCAACGCCGCCGTCCACGTGGGTGATGTTTTCATCCTCAAAGCAGCGCACCACGTGCACAATAGCCGCACATTCGCGAATATTGCCCAAAAACTGGTTGCCGAGGCCTTCGCCCCTGCTGGCCCCGCGTACAAGACCGGCAATGTCGATAAAATCAACGCTGGCGTAGATGGTCTTTTTGGGCTTGGCCTTGGCGGTCAGAGCGTCCACCCTTTTGTCCGGCACAGCCACGGTGGCCTTGTTGGGCTCGATGGTGCAAAAGGGATAGTTTGCGGCCTGAGCATTCTGGGCCTTGGTCAGGGCGTTGAACAGGGTGGATTTGCCTACATTGGGCAGGCCCACAATACCAATACTGAGCGACATGTTGTCTCCTTGCGGTACGCAAAAAGGCGTATAGCCCGCAGTGGGCGGCGTGCCCGCGCGGGTTTGACCGCCAATATATTCAGCGGCCTGGGTTCAGGAATCAGCTACGGTTTGCCCTTGCGGGCATGACAGAATTTGGGGAACCGGCATTGCCCCAAAGGCAACCCGCGCCGTCAAAGCAGACAGGCGCGGGCATGTTATAGACGCAAAGCGCGTATGAGGCAAGAAGCCTACTGCAAGCGGGTGCTGACCGTGGGGGCCAGCCCATCGCCAGCGCGGGGTTCGCGCACCAGAGGCCGCAAATCGTCTGTAATGGGCACTGTAGCCGTGCCCATGGCCAGCACTTCGTTGCTGGTGGTGTGGATAAGCCGGATGCTAAAGCGCACCTGCTCGCCCGTGGCAATGTAGGTGCCCGCCAGCACAGCCTGACTAGTGCCGCTTGAGCTCGCAAGCTGGCGCACGTCGCGGGTAAGAATAAATTCACCCTTCAGCTTGTCAAAACGGATGTCGCGCCCCTTGCGCAGTTCCTGAAAGCGGTAGCCCTCGTTGATGAGCCAGCGGCTGATTTCTTCTGTCATCTGGCGGGC
>CAYPRZ010000086.1:0-11102 GCA_964413315.1 uncultured Desulfovibrio sp.
CAGGAAAGCGAGCAGGTATCGCAGCCCGGCCCCTTCTCTCAGGGGCAGACCGTGGTGACCCCGCAGACAGAAACCAACGTGCGCGAAGAAGCGCGCCACCTCATGATGGTGGAAGGCGCAACCCTTCAGGAATTGGTGGACGGACTCAACGCCATCGGCGCAACCCCACGCGACCTCATATCCATTTTGCGGACCATGCAGGCTTCGGGTTCATTGCATGCGGAGCTGGAGGTAATCTAAATGACCACGCCCATGTCAACCTCGCTTATTCCTCCTGAGGCCGGAGCGGGCGAAATTGCCCGCAACGAAATGCAGTCTCGCCTGGCGGGCCTTGGCAATCTGGGCGGCAACAAGATGGACCCCGCGCAGAAGGAAAAAAAGCTGCGCGAATCTTGTGAGGGCTTTGAATCCATATTTATTCAGAAAATGTGGGAAGAAATGCGCAAGACCCTGCCCAAGTCCACCTTGCTTCACGGCAAGGAAGAGCAGTTTTGGCAGGGTATGTATGATCAAGAACTGGCCAAAAAAATGACATCTGCCGGTGGTATTGGTTTGGCCGACATGATGTACGCCCAGCTTTCACGCGGGCTGGTTTCTGCCAGCCGCACAACGGCAACAGACGCATCTGGCATGGGGCAGCGCGCCTTTACGCCCGAAGCCGCGCCCATGCTTACCCGTGCCAATACGGCAGAGGGCGAAAGCGAAGGCAATGGCTCTGGTGCTGCTGGCAACAGCCGGGCTTCCGGCTCTGCGGCGTCGATCTACGGCGGTGTTGCACCTGTTCAGAACGACGGGCTTGTGGCCAACGGCTCTGCGGCGGCGCGCACTCTTACCGGTGATCAGTCTTCTGCCGAGGGGCAAAATTCCGAAGAATCCGCCCGCAACGCCCAGCAGGCCATGCAGGCATCTGCACAGGCAGAACGGCACAAGGTTGTGCATACTACCAATGTTCCAAATATGAATTCTGGCTTGAATCTGGCCCGTATGGCCCAGTTTGAGGCTGGCAGCAAGCTTGGGTCCAACACTGTGCGCCCGTCCATGCAACAGATGATGGGCCTTGCGCAGCCCCAGAACCGTGCGGGCCAAATTGTGGGTCAAGGCTCAGGGCAAGGTTCGGGCCAAGGTTCTGCACAGTCAGCGGACGGCACGGGTTATAATCAAGCCTCGGCCCCTGCGGCCATGCCCAATATGGAAATTCCCCCGCTTATGGGCACGAGCCTTGATACGCACATGGCCATGCAGGCTGCCATGCAGCCTGCGCAGGCCCAAGCACAGGCACAGGGTCAGGCCGCCATGCCCGCTCAGGGGCAGCAGGCCGCCGTTGTGGCGGGTCAAGCCCCGGTCCAAGCCCCGGTCCAAGCGCAGGTTCAGGCACAGGCCCAAGCACAGGGTCAGGCCGCCATGCCCGCACAAGGGCAGCAGCAAAGGCCGCAGACAAAGGTTCGTTTTACCACCAACAAGCCGCCCTCAGGACGTAGCGGTAAACAGGGTGGGCTTATCCGCATGCTGAATACGGATGGCTCTGGCCCCAACAGCAACGCCGGTGCGGGCATTGCTGCATACCATGCCCAACAGGCACAGCAGGCTTCGGCTGGCGGTGTGCAAAACCCACAGGCGGCGCAAGCGGCAGGTGGGGCGCAGCCCGCAGCCCATGTAAGCACCTTGCCCATGGGGCCAGCAGGGCAGCCAGCGGCCGTGGTTGCCAGCCCGCAAGCCAGTTCGGCTGCGTCGGGCACGCCCATGCCAGCCCAAGGTGGAACCCCCGCAGCAGCGCCGGGCATGGTCAGCCCCGTGCCGTTGACCGGCGGGCAAATATCTGTGCGCCAGAGCAACAAGAATGCAGCCAGTCAAGGGGCCGCCGTTACCGGCATACCCCCGCTGACCAGCACTGATGTGTTCGGCAAGCAGTAGTGCCGCAACCTTGCGGGGCAACGCTTTTTACGCTCTTGCAACGCGCAGAGAATGATTTTTAGGCACGAAATTTGCTTTCATTTTTGCGGGGCGGCAGTTTCTGCACCCCCGCCAAACCGCAGACCAGCGCGGTTGGGAGCAACAGTTCCTTGGAGGTACATATGCACGACATTATTCATGAATCGCTTTCGCGTCAGGAAAAGGCCCTGTGCCTGCTGCGCGATCTTCTTGAGGAAGAATACAGCAGCCTTCTCAGCCGCGATACAGATGCCGTGGTGTCTCTGGAGTTCTCCGTACAGGAACTGATCCGCCATCTGGCAGTAGAAAAAACATTTGTAATCAAGCGGCTTGGCGGTATGCGTGCGGCAGAATATGCCAGCATGCTGCCCGAAGATCTGGCGGCTATTTTGCTGGATACGCTGCGCCGCATAGACGTGAGCGAACAGGCTGCGGCGCGGCAGGCATCGCGCAACACCAATCTTTCGCTGGCCCTGCTTGACCAGAGCAGTCGCACCCTCCAAGCCCTTACCAAGCAAGCCATGCCGCCCAAAGCAGAAACCTATGGCCGCCGAGGCGGTATGCGCACTTTGCATCCTCAGGCTGCACTGATCTCTGGGAGGCTGTAGTCATGCTTAGCGGTCTTTTTAATGTGGGGCAAACCGCCCTCAATGCCGCGCAAGCTTGGATTTCGGTCACGGGCAGCAATATCGCCAATGCCGATACCGAAGGCTACACCCGTCGGTATGTGGATCAGCGCGATGCCGGAACCCTCACCACCAAACCGGGCGGCGAGGGGCTGGGCGTTAACGCGCAGCAGATTTTGCGGTATTTCAACTCCTTTCTGGAAGGTTCCTACGTAAGCCAGTCGAGCAACTCGTCACGCTGGGCCGAGCAGGAAAATATCATGGGGTCGGTTGAAAGCCTGTTTAACGAGGCCAACAGGACAGGCGTGAGCTCTGCCCTGAATAAATTTTTTACCGCTTGGCAAGAGCTTGCCCAGCGCCCCGGCGACACGGCCTCGCGCGAATCGCTGCTTTCGTATGCCGACAACCTCAGTGACATGCTTGGCAGCACCGCAGACGGTGTAAAGGCCCTGCAAAGCCAGATGGATGTTTCCATTGGTCAGGGGGTAGACCGCGTAAACGAGCTGGCCAAGAGCATTGCCTCGATCAACAATCAGATCAACGCCAATACCATTGACGGCGTAAGCAATCCCAATGCCCTGCTCGACCAGCGCGACCAGCTCGTGCGCGAGATGGCTACCTATGTTAATGTCTCCACAGTAGACAAGGGCAACGGCGATTTTACCGTTTCGCTTGCCACCGGGCAGCCTCTTGTGCAGGGCATCAACACCAATTCGTTGGAGGTTCTTTCGGCCCGTGCAGAAAACCGGCTTGCTGTGGGTTCGAACTACGCGGGTGCGGTGGAGTTTGATGGCTCTGACAGCCACGAGTACACGGTAGAAATTCTTTCTGGCGGCAATGCCGTTGCTGCGGGCACTGCTGGCAACCCCACGTTCCGCGTGTCGCTTGACGGTGGCAAAACATGGCTGCGCGACGATAACGGCGCTGAATTGCACTACGAGATAAGCTCCAACGGCAGCACCATTGACCCTGTGCAGGTAAAAAACCTCAAGATTTCTTTCAGCTCGCTCACCGATTTTAACGCTGGCGACAAGTTCGACATTATGCCTAAAACCGGGCTGTACTGGAACGAGCCGACCCGTGGGCCACAAAATGTTACGCCGCAGAGCTTTTTTGACGGTACGGAAAATCAGAACCGCGTATCTGGCGGCAAGCTGACCACTTACTTCAGCATTCGCGACAACAACTGCGGCAGATACCTTGACGAACTCGACGCCACTGCCAAATCGCTCATCTGGGAAGTGAACCGCATTCACAGCCAGGGCGCTGGCACAAAGCTGTTCGACTACGCACAGGGACAACAGGGGGTGCAGAACTCCACCGTGCCCCTCGGTTCTGCCCAGACTGTGCTGCCCGATGCTGGCAAAATTCAGGCTGGCAACGTCAATTTCCATTTTTACGACAAGACCACTGGCAACTACGTGTCGTCTGGTCTGCTGGATTTTGACAGCGTCACCGCCGGGGTGCAGAACTTTGACCCCGCTGTGCACTCGCTGGATGATGTGGTTGGTGCTATCAACAATACGTTTCCTACCCAGCTTTCGGCCAGCGTGCAGGATGGCAGGCTTGTGATCACTTCGGCTGCGGGCAGCAACTTGCAGTTTGCTTTGGGCACAGACAGCACAGGCATGATGGCGGCCCTTGGCATAAACACGTTTTTTACTGGTACAGATGCGAGCACCATTGCCGTAAACAGCCAGCTGCACAGCAATGTAAACTACATTGCGGCGGGCCAAGTAAACGGGCAGCAGCAGATCAACGTGGGTGACAACGCCAATGCCACGGCCATTGGCAAGCTCGCTGATACCAACGTAACCATTTCTACCGTGTGGAAGACCACCACCAACCAGACCTTGTCGCAGTATTATGCCAGCCTTGTTACCACCGTGGGCGCAGATACGCGGCTTGCAAAGACAAATTCAGAGTACCACGCAACGCTTACCAGCGATCTTGATACGCAGGTAAGCTCTGCCTCTGGGGTGAATCTGGATGAAGAAATGGCCAATCTCATAAAATTTCAGCACTCCTACACGGCAGCGGCCAAGCTTATCACCACCGCCGACCAGATGCTGCAAACCCTTCTTGGGCTCAAGCAATAGGAGAGGGCTATGGGCATACGCGTAACCCAAAACAGAATGTATGACACCATGACGAGCCAGATGCAAAAAAATCTGTCTGCGTACATGGAAAGCAACGAACAGGGCTCTACCCAAAAAAAGATCAACCGCCCCTCGGACGATCCGGCTGGTACCTACCGCGTTCTTACCACGCGCAACGATATTGAGGCTACAGACCAGTATCAGAGCAATGTGGATACGGCCAAAGGGTGGCTTGCACTGACAGACAACGTGCTGGGAACCCAGCTCAGCACCGCCCTGACCAGCCTGAAAAGCCTTGCAGAGCAGGCCTCCACAGGAACCTACACGGCGGCAAACCGCCAGCAGATAGCCTATCAGGCCCGGCAGATTTTTGGGCAGATGCTCAATCTTTCCAATACCCAATACGAGGGCAACAGCATTTTTGGCGGCCAGCGCTATGACCGCAGCGCTTTTGAAGAGGGGCTGGCCCTGACCAGCGCCGATACTGCATGGGATACAGCCATTCAGGCTGGGGATTATACCATTCAGGGGGCTGCAAAATCTTCCATGATGGTGCAGTTTACAAGCACCGGCACGCTGGACGGCGGGCCCCAGACCTATCGCTGGTCTGAGGACGGAGGCACAACGTGGAACACGGGAACCACTGCGGGCAGAACGCTGACCTTGAACGGTGTAACCGTTACCATGGACAACGATATGGCCGTTACCGCTGCCGATGTGAGCTTGGGCCCCGGCTCACACAACGGTACTCTTGTGTATATCAGGCCCACCGCCATGTATCAGGGCGACGACAACGACCCGCCGCCGTCTATGACGGTTATGGGCGGCCCCGTAAACCTTGCCACATCAGCCGCTGGCGCCTTTGGCGGCAATGTGCTGGTGCGTATGGACAGCGCCGCCAATCTGGCCTCAACGGGCACGCCGGTCGATTATTCGTACAGCACAGACAGCGGCTCAACTTGGATTTCGGCCACCGCCACAACCAACGGCTCAAGCCAGTTGCGCCTGCTGGTTCCCAGCGGCTATGTGGATGTGGATGCAACGACCGTGGCGGGCAATACCGTTACAGCCGGAACTCAGATATTGGTGCACCCAGACCGCGCCGATCTGAACTTGGAAATAATGAAGGATTCATATATTTCCGTAAACAATGTGGGCAAGGACATCTTTGGCGGTTATTACGAGGGCAAGCCCGCGCTTGATCAGTCTACAAACCTGTTTGATATGGTTGGTGAATTCATCAGCTATTGCGAAAACAACAATCAGGAAGGTTGCCAGCAAACCCTCACTAAAATTGCCAGCGTGCAGCAAAATGTTCTTACACAGACCGCGCGTGTGGGTGGACTGGAAAACCGGGTGTCCACCGCTACGGACATGCTCAGCTTTCAAAAGGTAGACCAGCAGGAACGTTTGAGTTATACTGAAGATATAGACCTTACCGAGTTGCTGACGAAGCTTACGCGGCAGCAGTTGACATATCAGACAGTGCTTCAGTCTTCTTCAAAGATCATGCAGATGAACCTGTCCAGCTATCTCTGATGTCGAATGACGGCAAAATTGGCCGCCTGACTGCCGAAACTCCGCTTAATGGGCGGCACGGTACGGTTCAAGCAACGATATAATAACGGAAGCACCTATGCTCATATTGACGCGACGCCCAGGAGAAAGCCTTTATCTGGGCGAAAACATACGCATAACTATCTTGGGCATGCAGGGCAAGCAGGTCAAGCTAGGCCTAGAAGTGCCCGATGACACCACGATTTATCGCGAAGAAGTGTACAAGCGGGTTGTTGAAGAAAACCGTCGCGCCCTTGAAACCAGTACTAACGACCTCATGGTGGCTGCTGAACTATGGCACGAAACAAAGAAATAGAAATCGACACCCGTCTTGGACGTCGTTGTATCAATGCGGATAAAGTTATCCACTTTCCCCGTGGCTTGGCCGGTTTTGAGAACGAGCGGGATTTTATCCTGCTGCAAATCAGGCCCGATGCGCCGCTGCTTATTCTGCAAAGCGTAACCACGCCAGTGGTGGGATTGCTGGTGGCTGACCCCTACAGCTTTTTTGACAAATCGTACAAGCCGCAGGTGAGTGACGCCGAAAAGCAGCTGCTGAGCATTGAGAGTCTGGAACAGGCCGCACTGCTGGTTACGGTTTCCATTCCCGCTGGCGCACCAGAAAAGGCCGTGCTCAATCTTACCGGCCCCATTGTCATCAATTTTGAGGGGCGTGTGGGCTTGCAGATTCCCCAAAGTGCAGATGGCCCGCAGCAGGTGAACATGCACACGCTCCAACCTGTGGACCCGGAAGATCGGGCGGTAGAATCTGCTGCTGACAAGGCCGCACCACAAAAATAATTTTTATTTGTCAGTTTGTTTAAAAAACCCGGCTTGTTATCTGGCCGGGTTTTTTTGTTTTGCGTGTGTTTACGGCGTGGCAAGTAACATTGGAGCGCCCAGACAGGGTAGAATAATGTATGGATAACACTATGTTTTTGCAGAAAAAATTTATTGAGTGGCTGCTGGCTGCGTGCTAACAGTTTTTGTCGGTGGTGAAATAAATAACTTGCAATGTGGAAAATGTGGTGCTAGATTGAGCGCACAAACAGTGGATAATTCCTCTGGATAAAAGAGCTTTTTGAGGGGAGCCCCTCCCCCCTGAAGCGTAAAAAATTACAGACGGCAACCCTCGGCAAACGCACAGCCCCTTCTGTGTATCCGCTGCCCCTTTAGCGGATTTGTTTGCCTGCCTCTGCGTCCGTGGCGTTCCTCCTCGCCTGGCAGGAACGGCCATCAGGACAATGTTGGCCCGGCGGCATATCACAGATGCTGCCGGGCCAAGTATTTTTTGGGCTTTACTCTGCGTCCATAAATAAAAAAGCCGGGATAACCCCGGCTTTCTTTTATTTATGGCTGAAAAATCTAGTCAATGCCCATGGCCTTGCTGATTTTTTTGGCAGCCTTTTTTACTTTTTCCAGCGGGCTTTTTTCTGCCGCTGCCTCAAATTCTCGCAGCAGTTCTTCCTGCTTGGAAGAAAGGCGCGTGGGTGTAAGCACCTTTACCTCTACCAGCATGTCGCCACGCGAGCGGCGTCCGGGGTAGGGCATGCCTTCGCCCGGCATGCGCAGCAAAGTGCCGCTCTGAATACCCTTGGGAATCTCAAGGGGCAGGTTGCCGTCGAGACCGGGAACTTCAGCCCGATGCCCCAGTGCCGCCTGCACAAAGCTTATTTCAAGTGTGTAGATGAGGTCTTGGCCCTGACGCTGCCAGCGTTTGTCCTGCTCGACAGTAAGCACCACATACAGGTCGCCCGCAGGGCCACCGTGTACGCCGGGTTCACCCTCGCCACGCACACGCAGCCGGGTTCCGCTGTCTACGCCAGCTGGCACACGCACAACCAGTTCGCGGGTGTCTGTGGTGATGCCCTCGCCCTTGCACTTGGGGCAGGGCTTGGTGATTACGCGGCCCGAACCCTGACACGAGGGGCAGGGCATGGAAATCTGAAAGAATCCCTGCGACCGGCGTACCTGACCCGTGCCGCTGCACTGGCGGCAGGTTTCTGCCTTGCTGCCCGGTGCTGCGCCGCTGCCGTTGCATTCAGAACAGGTGACGTGCTTGGGCAGAGATATGCTGATCTCGTCGCCCTTGGCCGCCTGAGCAAATGTGATGGTCAGGTTGTAGCGCAGGTCTGCCCCGGCCATGGGGCGAGGGCCACGCGCCGCCGTAGAAAAGCCAAAAAGATCGCCGAATATATCGCTGAAATGCGCAAAAATATCGTCGTTGCTGCCAAAACCACCAGCGCCGCCCTGTACGCCTGCACGGCCAAAGCGGTCGTAGCGCGCGCGTTTTTCGGGGTCGCGCAGCACATCGTAGGCCTCGGCGGCTTCTTTGAACTTTTGCTCGGCCTCGGCATTGTTGGGGTTGTGGTCGGGGTGAAACTTTAAGGCCAGCTTACGGTAGGCCCGTTTAATTTCGTCATCTTCGGCGCTGCGGCTTACGCCCAGCACTTCGTAGTAATCGAGCTCCATCGTAGTTCCGGTCACTGTGCGGCTTGTGCGCCTGTGCTAAAGGTTGTACATAAGCGCGGCGGCCTCCTTGGGGAAGCCGCCGCGCGGGCAAGCTTTGCCAGTGGGCTATTCCTCTGCGGCGGCCACTTCTTGGCCGGGCAGGGGGTTGTAAAGACTGACATCATCAGGCAAAACCTTTCCTGCGGCAATTTCGCGCAGGGCGGTCACGGCCTCTTTGTTGCGCGATTCCACCAAGGGTTCGTAGCCTTCACGGTACTGATGCACGCGTTTAATTGCCATCTGCACCAGCAGAAAACGGTTATCTACGCGTTCTTGGCAATCTTCAACGGTAATGCGGGCCATGCTGCCTCCGTAAGTAGCGGCTAAAACGCCGCATTCCGGGCCACCACAGGCAACCCGGTTGATAAATAATACCGCCCGACCATTTGTAAAGGCCGGGCGTGTGCATACGCCTTCGCGCAGGTTTACCCTGCTGAAATAAGAATTGATATATGTCGTCTGCTGCGCTGTCAATAGGCTGCTTAATTGGCTGTCAGCAAGAGTCTACAGGCAGGGCAGGGAGTTAGCCCCTTGTCTGCCAACAGGGTATACGGAAAAAATTATGAGTAGAGAAAAAAGATCATTCGCCCAAGAAACCTGCGTTAAAAGCGCGGGCAAGGCCATGCAAAAAACCGGCATGCTCTGGCCGGGCTGTCGGGTGGCCGTGGCTGTTTCTGGCGGTGTGGACAGCTTTGTGTTGCTACAAAGCCTTAAAATTCGTCAAGGAATCGTACCTTTTCACTTTGAAATTATGGCGATCCACCTTAACCCCGGCTTTGACGAAAAAAGCCACGCCGCGCTGCTGCCTTGGCTGGCCCAAAAGGGCATCCCCGGCCATATTGAAATGACCACCTACGGCCCGGACGCGCATTCGGAAAAAAATCTTCGGCGCTCGGCCTGTTTTCGCTGCTCGTGGCTTCGCCGCAAGCGGCTTTTTGAGCTGTGCGGCCAGTATGGCATAACCCATTTGGCCCTAGGGCATAACGCCGATGATCTGGTGCAGACATTTTTTATGAATCTGAGCCGCAATGGCCGCGTTGACGGCATGAGCATGAACGAGCCCTTTTTTGGCGGTGGTCTGCAACTGATTCGCCCGCTTTTGCTGGTGGAAAAAAAGTTTATTCTCAAAGCCGCCAAGCAGTGGGAGCTGCCCCTCTGGGCCAATGCCTGCCCCTCTGCGGGCAATACGGCGCGCAGCGCCATGAGCGAAACGCTTGAGCATCTTTATGCTGTTTCAAAAGATTCGCGCCGTTGCATTTTTAATGGTCTGACCCGCTGGCAGCTGGAAAAAAACAGTGCGTCTGCCGACTTGTCGTTAGAGGTGCCCCTGCCCGATACCGACACGCCAGACTTTGCCGCTGATTGACACGGGTTGCTTTCCCGCCCTAAAGTACTGGCTCAATGCTGTTCGGCAAATATCACATAGTCATCTTCACCGAAGGTCGTAGCGGCAGCCGCAATGTGCGCATGCGCGGCTGGTTTGGCATTATTGCGTGCCTGCTAGTACTGGCCTTGGTGGGCTGCAACATCTGGCTGCTGCGCAACTGGCTTGAAACCCGCCACCTCGGTGACGACCTGCGCAATGCGGACAAAACCATTGAAGAGCAGCGCCGCCAGCTTGTTAATCTGGTAGAGCGTATCTCTGTGGTGGGGCGCGATCTTGAGCGGGTGCAGAGCTTCGACTCCAAACTGCGCATCATGATGAATATGGAAAAAGACCCCGCTGTGGCCGGTTCTGTGGGCGACAGACCGGGGGATTTTTCGCGCACTTATCTGCCCCTGCACCGTCAAGAACTTGCAGCCCGCAAGATGCTCGAATTTCTCACCCGGCTTTCAGAATCGGTAAAGCTTGAAGAAGTGCGCCAGCAGGATTTGCTGCTTGCTCTGCGTGAAAACCGCGATGCCCTTTCTTCCATGCCGACCATCTGGCCGGTTGTGGGTTTTGTTTCGTCCAGCTTTGGCTGGCGCTCCGGGCCTTTTGGTGGCCGGGGGCAGTTCCACAAAGGGCTCGACATCACAAACCGCATTGGCACGCCCATCATTGTGCCCGCCCAAGGCATTGTGACTCTTTCGGGGCGCGACGGCGCATACGGCTTTAGCGTAGAGATCAATCACGGCAGCGGCATTGTTACCAAATACGGCCATATGCAGCGTTGCGCCGTGCAGGAAGGCCAGTGGGTCAAGCGTGGCGAGATCGTGGGCTATGTAGGCATGAGCGGACGCACGACCGGGCCGCATTTGCACTACGAGGTTCGCCTCAACGGCGTGCCTGTTGATCCCATGCGCTATATTCTGGAATAATTTCATATTGTTTTGGGTATCCTTCAAGGCCGCGTCGCAGTGGCTAGCTGGCCGCGACGCTGGTGGCACAATTGGCTGT
>CAYPRZ010000087.1:0-11040 GCA_964413315.1 uncultured Desulfovibrio sp.
CCTTCATCGCTTTCCGGAAGGCTGATAGGAAAATTATTTATGGATAAGTTCTAAGCCTCACTGAAACCGGACTGAGCAAGGATATTTACAGTAATCTGGACACCGATGGTGACGGCTCGGTTACACAAACCGAGCTGCAAAAGGCCATTGAAACCCAGCGCAATGCCATGTTCACAAGCATGCAACTGGGCCAGAGCCAGACAGGCTCGTCTACAAATGCGGCCTCCACAGGGCAGCCCAACGCGCAAGAGCTGCTTGCCTCCATTATGAGCGGGCAGATTCCCGGTGGAACACGCGGCGCAGGCCGTGGTGCGGGCTCGCAAGGATCGGGCGACGACCTTGCCTCCAAACTATTTTCAGCACTAAACAGCGATGGCAGCAGCGGCCTGAGCGCGGACGAAACCGGGCTCAGCCAGTCGGATTTTGACGCGATAGACACCGATCACGACGGCTCGGTTTCTGCCGATGAGCTAAGCGCTGCCCTTGATAAGCAACGTGAGGCCATGAAGGCTGGCCAGCAGAGCGCTCAAGATCAGTCCAGCCCACAAGACACATCGGGCGAGCCTGATGCCAAAACCCTGCTCTCGTCCATCATGAATGGCCAAGCGCCCCCGCCGCCTCCCATGAACGGGCAAGGCGCTTCGGGTCAAAGCGGGTCTGGCAACATGGCGTCCAATATTTTTTCAAGTCTGGACAGTGACAGCAGTGACGACCTGAGCGTGGACGAAACAGGCCTCAGCCAATCTGTCTTTGACTCCATGGACACGGATCAGAATGGCTCTGTGTCTGCTGACGAGCTGGCTGCCGCCCTTGAAAAGCAGCGCGAAACCATGGGCTCTGGCCAAGGTTCAGCCAAGCGAGCCCAGATTGCACAAAGCTTCCTGTCTGCCATAGCAAACAATGCCTACCAGACCCTCAGCCAAACCACCTCCACTACCCAGAGTGTGGAGGCAGTGGCCTAAGCCTGCCACGCACAGACGCCCACAAAAAATCTGCCCATTAACGACGACCCGGTTGCCCAGCGCAGCCGGGTCGCATTGCATCTGGGCAATATTTGCCCGCCAGCAGTGCCCATTTTGCCGCTCACCATTTTTTGCACAGCCTTGGGCCACAGCCACATGCCTTACCGCGACTAAAATCGCTAAAAAGCCGCGCCAATCGCGCAAAAATTGCATAACTGCGCTTGCGAAAAGGTTATTTTTCACATACTAATTAAATATTTTTCAACAAAAATTTGTGAGACAAAATTAAACAACATTCTTATTTTATTATATTTTTAAAAAAAATTGAGCCACACTTGGGGCAATTTTACCGCTTGTGAAATTAGTGAGATTATATTGACATTATCGGTATAAAGAAATACGAACAAGACCGAGTTGGCAGACTCTTGAGAAACAGATTTAGATGAGGAGAAACCATGAATACCTTTGAAAAGCTCCACGAAACCTTGATGCGCGAGATGCGTCTTATCCATGCACCCGTTGCAATTAAATATTTTTTTGATCAGGCAGAGCTTGATTCGTTTAAGAAAAACCAGTCTTACTATTCTCCCATTAAGCCACTCACGTTTTGTCAGAGTGAAGTTGGCGCACGTATGGAAGGAATTACAGTTCTTGTAGAACGCGAACACATGGGCTGTACCAACGCCAGTTTTGTGTTCGGCTGGAAGGATCTGGACGAATCTGAAGTTAAAAGCCACCTCAAGTACTGTGCCGATGCCGACCATGCGCGTCAGGTGCTTGAAGCCAAACCGCGTGTGAAGCCCGATTTGTTGGCCATAGCGGTCAGCCCCCTTGCGGCCGCATCCGTGCAGCCCGATGTTGTGCACTTTGTGTGCGACACCATGCAGGCCTACCACATCATCGGCGACTGGATGGCAAGCCAGCGTATCGACAACTTCCACCCCTCCATGAGCGTGAACTCTGCCGTTTGCTCTGGCAACGTGTTTACCCTCAACAACAAGCAGGCCAACCTGTACCTTGCGTGCAGCGGCAGCTACAATTCGGGCAAGACCGAACGCGGCGAAATCAACGTGGCCATTCCTGGTGAACACATTGAAGCCCTGGTGCAGCGCCTTGAAGAGCGCGTTACCAAGAAGGGCGGCGCTTCCATCACCCGTTTGGGCGAGCCCTTCCCCGGCGCGGCCATTTGCAAAAACTGCCCCCTGATCATCTTCAAGAAAGAACGCGAAGCCTAAGCCGCCTCGTACATTTCATAGTCAACAGCCGGATTGCCCTTGGGCAGTCCGGCTGTTGATGTCTGGGCAGCAAATACTGTACGGGCAACGGCATTGCCCCAACTTACAGAAGCGCAGCCCCTGCCCCACCAAACGGCAGATAATTTGCGGGCATATCATCCTTAAGGTTCACCCCTGTCAGACCACGCGCAAATGCCTCCTGCACAAGATAGCATAGCTTGCGCACGCCTTCATCAATACTCAGCCCCGCAGGGCGCACATTTGAAATACAGTTCCGCGCTTCATCGGTGCAGCCGGGAAAGGGCGCATAGGTAAGGTATACGCCCAGCGAATTGGGTGAGCTCAAGCCCGGCCTTTCCCCAATAAGAATCACCACCAGCCTTGCTTTCATAAGACTGGCAACTTCATCTGCCACGGCAACCCGGCCAAAATCAACCAGAGCCACGGGTGTGCTGATAAAGCCAGCATCTGTCACACATGCCAAAAAGCGTTTGGCAAACGGTGCGGCATTTTCGTGCACTGCGCGGGCCGAAAGACCGGGGCTGACAACAAGGCAGATGTCTGCATCAGGTGCAGTGCCCTCAGCGAACTTCTGGGCCAACACCGCGCGCGATGTTTCGGAAAGCCGCCGCCCTTTATCCGGCCTTGCCAAAAAATCCTCTGTGCTCTCGGCGGCACTGGCAAGCTCAAGGCATTGCAGCCCCGCAGCTTCAAGCTCCTGCCGCAGATGCATACTCTCAAACGGCGTCAGCACGGCATCACGCGCCTTGGCATGGGCAAGCCTGAAGCGCAGCCATTCTGTATGGGGCAGGCTTACGCCACAGCGGCCAAGGGCAATACGGGCATCGGTATAGCGCTTCAGGTCTGCCCAAGGGTCTTCTGCCAACGGGGCAGCCCCCACGGGCAAAAAGTTCTGCCTCCGGCCTTCCATGGCAACCTCCTTTATGCGGGCTGAAGCACGCGCTGTTCCAAACTACGTAAGGCCCCTGCCGGGGGCAGCAAAGCACCGCTGCCATCGTGAATACCCATGCGCTCAAGCCATGCTTCAAACTCCGGCGCGGGCCTTTTACCCAGCAATTTGCGCAGATAGGCCGCATCGTGGAACGATGTGGATTGATAATTGAGCATGATGTCGTCCGCACCAGGAATACCCATAATAAAATTGCACCCCGCTGTTCCCAGCAGGGTAAGCAGTGCGTCCATATCGTCCTGATCGGCATCTGCATGGTTGGTGTAGCAAATATCCACCCCCATGGGCAGACCCAGCAGTTTACCGCAGCAGTGGTCTTCAAGCCCTGCCCTGATAATCTGCTTGCCGTTGAACAGGTATTCTGGCCCTATAAAGCCCACAACCGTGTTCACCAGCAAAGGCTGAAACCTGCGGGCCACGGCATAGGCCCGGCATTCCAAGGTTTGCTGATCAACCCCAAAGTAGGCATTGGCAGAGAGGGCGCTGCCCTGCCCTGTTTCAAAGTACATTACGTTGTTGCCCACAGTGCCGCGCCCAAGGGCCAGCGTTGCCTGCCACGCCTCTTCCAGCATGTCCAGATTGATGCCAAAGCTGGCATTGGCTTTTTCGGTACCCGCTATGGACTGAAAGCACAGATCCAGCGGAACGCCCCTGCGTATAAGCTCCACAGCATTGGTCACATGGGTCAGCACACAGCTTTGGGTGGGAATTTCATAATGCGCAATGAGCTCGTCCAGCAGGTAGAGAAGCCGGGCAATGTTCTCCAAACTGTCAGACGCAGGGTTGATGCCAATGACCGCATCACCAGAACCGTAGTAAAGTCCGTCTATGGTTGATGCCAAAATGCCCCGCGCATCGTCCGTGGGATGATTGGGTTGCAGCCGTGCAGAAAAATGCCCCGCAAGCCCTATGGTGTTGCGAAAGCGCGTCACCACACTGCATTTTGAGGCAACCAACACAAGATCCTGCAACCGCATGAGCTTGCTGGCCGCAGCGGCCATTTCTGGCGTAATGCCCGCAGCCAGCGCGCTCAGGGTTTGGGTATCGGCGGCATCGGTCAACAGCCAATCGCGAAACTGCCCCACGGTAAATGAACTTATGGGCGCAAAGGCCGCCGCATCGTGGCTGTCCAGAATAAGGCGTGTGACCTCGTCCTTTTCATACGGCACTACGGCCTCATTCAAAAAACGCTTGAGCGGCACATCTGCCAGCAGCATCTGGGCGCGCACGCGCTCCTCGTCATTGGCGGCGGCTACCCCGGCCAGCACGTCGCCCGATCTGTGGGGCGACGCCTTGGCCAGAATTTCGCGCAGCGGGCTGTGGGCATTCATGCATACCGCCTGTTACAAAAAGGTTCTGGGCAAAAACATGGCAATATCGGGGAAGACCATCACCAGCACCAGACCCACCAGCATCAGTATGACCATTGGCACAATGGAGGCATAAATGTCGTTAAGCGTTACCCCCTTTGGTGCCATGGCCTTCATCAAAAACAGGTTGTAGCCAAAGGGCGGGGTCATGTAGGCAATCTGACAGGTAATGGTGTAGAGCACGCCGTACCAAATGGGATCAAAACCAAGAGACTTGACCAGCGGGATATACAAGGGAGCCACAATAATCAGCATGGCCGTGTCATCAAGAAACATACCCATGAACAGATACGAAAGCTGCATGACAATCAGCACGCCCCAAGGGCTCAGATTCCAGCCGTCGATAAAGAGCTTCTTGATGGCATGCACTGCGCCAAGGCCGTCAAAAACAGAGCTGAAGCACAGGGCGGCCATGATGATCCACATAAACATGCAGCTCACACTGAGGGTCTGCACCAGCACCACACGCATCACTTTGGAAGTAAGCCGCCCCTTGACCAGCGCGGCAATGGTTGCCACCAGCGCACCCACGGCAGAGCTTTCCACCAGGCTGGTGATGCCGGTCATAAACGCGCCCGTTACCGAAAAAATGATTGCCAGCGGCAGCAAACCAGCCCAAAGGCTCTTCCACTTTTCTGCCTGAGTGATGGATTCGCGCTCTTCCTTGGGCAGGGCTGGCCCCATGGCGGGGTTGAGCTTACAGCGTATGACAATGTAGCCGATAAGCATTACCGCAAACATAAGGGCGGGGCCGATGCCAGCCATCCACAAACTGCTGACAGGCTGGCGGGCAATCATGCCGTACAGCACCATAACAACGCTTGGCGGCATCATGATGCCCAGCGAGCTGCCCGCCTGAATAACGCCCGAAACCATGCGTTTATCGTAGCCACGCTTGAGCATCTCAGGCATGGCGATGGTTGCGCCAATGGCCATACCCGCAACGCTCAGGCCGTTCATGGCCGAAATGGCCACCATCAATATAACTGTGCCAATGGCCAGACCGCCCGGCAGGGGGCCCATCCATACATGAAACATTCTGTAAAGGTCGTTGGCAATGCCCGATTCTGACAGCATGTACCCCATGTAGATGAACAGGGGCAGCGTGATCATGGGGAACCACTTCATCAGTGTAATGCTGGCGTTAAAGGCCATTTGCGAACCGCCAGTACCCCACAAAAAGAGGGCTGCCACGGCCCCGGTAAAACCGATGGCCGCAAATACCCGCTGCCCGGTGAGCATAAGCATGCCCATGCAGGCAAAGAGCATCAGGGCTATGCCCTCGTGAGAAAGAGTGAAGGAAAGATCGAACATGGCATCGAATCCTTTACGGCGCTCGCCTACGCCGGAGCTGGAAAAATGAAATTAGGGCGTTACCGCGCACTGCCATTCGCATGTGCTGTGGCAAAAACCTGCGGCGTACTGCTGGTATCAGCCACCACACCCACAAGCTGGGGCTCGGCTTCTGGCTCCACATAGCCGCTTTCTACAATCAGGCGCTCTGGAACTTCCTCGCCAAGCAGTAGGCCACGCGACCGGGCAACGGCCTTAAAAAATTCCGAAACTGCCTGCAGCAGCGTTAAAAATATTCCAATACCCATGAGAATTTTGATCGGAGCCAAGGCAGGAGCCCATGCAGAGTTATTGTGCTGATCAAATTCAATGGAGTACCATGTGCTGCAAACACAGCCGTAAAAAAGCAGCCCAAGGTACGCAATCAGAAATACAGACGTTGCAACGTCCATTGCAGCTTGTTTTCTCCACTTCCAGCGGCCATAAAATACGTCCATGCGCACATGCGAATTGGTAAGCAGGGCAAAGCCGCCACCAAGTATGTAGTAGACCACCATGGTAAACTGGGCCATTTCCACACCCCAGATGACCGGCTTAGCAAAGAAGTAACGGGATATGGCCGAATAGAGCAAAATGCCCATCATGACGAACACAAGATACAGAACCCCGCGCCCTATCAAGCGGTTAACCGCATCCACATACTTTACAAAAATCTTGATCCAGCTCGGCATGACGCTATCCTCCGCTGCCGTAGTTTCCGCATTGGTGCTGCCCGGATGGCCTAGTTGGGAGCAGGATTTGATGCGCCGCCACCTGATTGAGCAAGTGACGGCACATCGGGCAGACGGAAGGTTCTGCCCCCACAGGGTTTGCAATCAATACCGATACGGACGGCCCGCAACGGCCATTTCTTCATTGTATTTCTTAAGAATTTCCACAACCTTGGCGCAACGCGGGCTTTTCTTGGCGGTTTCATCCCAGAACTTGTGGGCCGCGGCCTCTACCGTGTTCCATTCGGCATCGGGAATGGAGGTCAGTTCCATCTTACCGCCGGTGGCGCGGTAGTGGGCCTCACCCCACCAGTACCAGTGCTGGCGAAAATAGTTGGAGCTGTCGCAGGTGAGCTTAAACAGCGTTTTGAGGTGTTCCGGCACTTCTGCCCATTTTTTGCTGTTGGCAAAGTACGAACCGATCCACGCGCCGCAGATATTGTTGGAGAGGTAGTACTTGCACTGTTCTGCCCAGCCGGAGGTGTAGTCTTCGGTAATACCCGACCAGCACACGCCGTCCAGTTCGCCGGTTTGCAGGGCAACCTGAATATCTTCCCAAGGCAGGGTAACGGGCACAACGCCAAACTGGCTCATAAACTTGCCGCCCGTGGGGAAGGAGAACACGCGCTTGCCTTTCAGATCGGCAAGGCTGCGAATGGGCTTGGTGGTGGCAAAGTTGCACGGATCCCAAGAGCCCGCGCCCAGCCATTCCACGCCTTTGATTTCGCCATAGGCTTGCTTCCAAATGTCGTTCAGGCCCCAGTGCTCAAACAGGGCGGGCACATCCAGCGAGTAACGGGTGGCAAAAGGAAAGTACGCGCCAAAAATGGCCACGTCCGCAGGAGAAGACATGGAATCTTCGTCGCACTGCACGGCATCAATGGTTCCATTTTGTACTGCGCGAAAAAGCTCACTGGTGGGTACAAGCTGGTCGGAGGTATACAGCTCAATGACCATTTCGCCGTTGGCTGCCTTGTTAAAGGCATCGATCTGCGGCTTAATGACAAATTCGGCAAGTGCCGCGCCAGCATAGGTCTGCATGCGCCACTTGATGGGCGCCTTGGCCGCCTTGGCCTCTGTGGCCGCCATAATGCCCGTGGTAGCGGCCACCGCCGCCGTTGCCCCCATGCCTGCGGTCTTCAAAAACTCGCGCCTCTCCATACGTAACCTCCTCACAACTAAAACTGGTTATGTGCGGCAACTTGCAACGCCTCAAAAAAACATTTTACACAGGCTACTGCCCTAGCTCTGCACGTATACTCCTGTTGTAAGCAAGTTGTAGGCCAAAGAAATTTTTTAAGACGGGTATAAAAATAAAACAATTTATTTTAGTATATTATGTAAATAAAATTTAGTTATCAGCAAATTTTCCGCGTGTAATATCCACATTTTTTGATACAAATTTGTAAAAGTTAGCACATTTTTGTTTATCTCAATTTTACTCAAAAACACACAAATACAACACGCAGACTGGGCAGTTTGCGAAAAAAATCAAGCCAACTACCTTCAGCTCAATACAATTTTGAAAAAATCACTCCCGCCTTTGTTAATCAGTCAGTGATGGGTACCTGCTGCCCATCACTGACCAAGCCTGTCGGAGTACCAATCTGGGTGAATCAGATAACCACCTAAATTTATAATCTAATCGCATAAAACAACTCAACAAACACACCCACATCCCTGACCGCATGTACGGCCAAAACCAGCTTGAGGAAATATAAGACATAAAAAACCACAAACGCATAAAAAAGCATATTGCAGACGCAGCAAAAAACTTTATGCTAGCCTGCATACTAGGTCTTATCTAAAAAAGGTGGATGAAATGTTGCGCGAAACCCGCCTGCACCGCATACTCGCCCTTATTGCCGCCAACGGGCATATCAGTACCGAGCGGCTCATCAAGGAGCTGGGCATCTCACGCGAGACAGCCCGACGAGACATTATTGAACTTGAAAATCAGGGTGCGGCAAAGCGCGTTCACGGCGGATTGGTGGCGCTTGATTCGTCCACCTCAGAACCGCCGCTTAAAGAGCGCAAAGCCAGACTGGAGCGGGAAAAACGCGCCATTGCCCAAGCAGCCGTGCTGCAACTGCAACAGGGCCAAACGGTTTTTATGGATGCGGGCACAACAACAACGGCCCTGGCCGAAGAGCTGTGCACCATGCCGGGGCTTACCATTGTTACCAATAGCCTACGGGCGGCCATTATTCTGAGCGAAAAAGACGAAGAAAAAAAATCAGATAGCACTGTTGTGCTGGTGGGCGGGCGCATTCTTGCTGGTAGGGAACAGACATGCGGCGAGGCCGTTATTGAAGAAATTCAGCGTTGGCGTGCGGATGTGGCTATTCTATCGCCCGTAGGGCTCGACGCACACCACGGCGCAAGCAGCTATTTGCCAGAAGAAGCCGCCGTGGCCCGCAGCATGGCGCAACGGGCTGGCCGGCTGTTCATACTTGCCGACCATACCAAACTTGGCGTTGTCAGCCGGATCAACTACGCATCTCCTCGCGAGATTTCCATGCTCATCACAGACGCGGCAGCCTCTGAGCTGTCAGCATTAAAAGAGCTGAAAGATATTTTGCCCAAGGTTGTTCTGGCCTGAGCAACCCTGTATCCATTGCAGCCAGCGCAACAAAAACCACGCTGCAAGGCTGACGCGCTGCCAGCCCCACACCAATGCAGCCAGAAGGCTATTGCGTTCATTCGGTCTGCCCCCCCCCACAGCCCGGCAAGAACGCGAGAACGTGTACCCGCCACGCAGGGGGGAATATGGCACTACAGCAATACGACTCGCTCAGCGATCAGGCCGTCACACAACTGGCACGGTTGGCACTGCTGCACTATCCCACAGAATTGCAGGGAAGCCTGCACCTTCTCTGTCGGTCAGAGAACTCCACCTTTCTGGTACAAACCCCCAGCAAACGGCTTGCTCTGCGCATTCACCGCGAAAATTATCACTCGCGCACCAACATTCTTGCCGAACTACACTGGCTGGATGCTTTGCAGCGCGACACGGGCATTGTAACCCCAAGGGCCCTGCCCGGCCTTGACGGCGAGCTGGTACAAACCCTGCCCCTGCCAGATGGATCACACCGTGATCTCGTGCTTTTTGAGTGGATTGAAGGCGAGATGCCCACGGCAAGCATGGACCCACGCGCCTTTCGCCAGCTCGGCGAGGTTACGGCGCGGCTTCATCGGCACAGCCGCCAATGGCAAAAGCCTGTGGGTTTTGACCGCATCATCTGGAACCACAGCACCATGGTTGGCCCTTGCGGGCACTGGGGTCACTGGCGTGCCACGCCCGGCCTGCGCCATGAGAATGCAGAGCTTTTAGATGCAGCTTTGACGCGTGTAGCCAAAAAACTGCTCGCATACGGGCAGTCAGACCAACGCTTTGGCCTGATCCACGCCGACTTGCGCCTGACCAACCTGCTTTTGCACAAGGATGGAACCCGCGTCATTGATTTTGATGACTGCGGCATGGGCTGGTTTGTGCATGATATTGCCGCTGCCTTCAGCTTTGAAGAACACTGCCCACAAGCCCCGCACTGGCTTGATAACTGGCTTCAGGGCTATGAACTTTCGGGCCATCTTGATGATCAGGACATTGAAATGATTCCACATATGATCATGCAGCGGCGCATTCAAATGACAGCATGGATGGCAACGCACGCAAACACAGAGACAGCCCAAAATCTTGCCCCTCACTGGATTGAACACACTGTTGGCCTGTGCAGGCGGTATCTTGAAGGGGGCTTGCCTCTGGGAGCAGGGTAAATCTTAACCGCAAACATGCAGCCAACAAACAAGCCCCCCTGCCTCATGGCTGGGGGGCTTGTTTCGGTCATATTACATATTCCGCACAGCGGGTTAGCATCTACTATACAAAGAATAGCCAAGTCAGCAGACCAAACAGAGGCACCAAGATGCCTACCGACCACGCCATATAGCCAAAAAAGCTGGGCATGCGCACGCCGTCACTTTCAGCAATGGAGCGCACCATAAAGTTGGGTGCGTTGCCAATATAGCTGTTGGCCCCCATAAAAACAGCGCCCGCCGATATGGCAGCCAACGTGGCGGGCATGTCGTGCATGAGATGATGCGCGTCACCACCGGCGGTATTGAAGAATACAAGGTAGGTTGGGGCATTATCCAAAAAGCTGGAGAGGATACCCGTAAGCCAGAAATACATGGAATTCACCGGCTGGCCATCGTGCGTAACCAGATGAATCAACGGGGCCAGCGCACCATCCGCACCGGCGCGCAAAATGGCGATGGCCGGGATCATGCTGATAAAAATGCCAAAGAACAGCTTGGCCACTTCTTCAATGGGAGCCCACGAAAAACCGTTGAGTTCGCGGCATCGTCTGCTTGTAAACTTGAGCGAAAGCCAAGCCAGACCCAGCAGCGCCACATCGCGCAGCACGTTTTGCGCATCAA
>CAYPRZ010000088.1:0-2107 GCA_964413315.1 uncultured Desulfovibrio sp.
CCACCCTTGGTGAGCTTGCCCAGTGTATCACCAGCCACAACCTTACCCGGCAGACCGTCTTTCTTGTGCTGCCAGCAGAAAACAGCCAGGGTGCGCCCTCGCGCCTCTATGCTGCCGACTTTGCTCACGGTTACCGCCCAGCTCAGGGCTGATTCCCCTTCCGCACAAGTTCCCTTCACCACAAATTCAAGCAGGATGTGCTGACGCATCCTGCTTGAATTGCGCCCAATTTACTCTCGCGCCATCCTGATACGAAATATTATCGTGATACGTTTGTAAAATTTATTTGTACTGTTATTATTTAAATCATGGAATGAATCGATTCATAAATTGCCATTTCTTGATATTATCTGGTTGTTTGTTTTTTCACAATACAGAAAAAGCACCTCATAGTATCAAAAAAAATTCTGTACTCAGATATGGATTTAAAGTCCATATCTCTCCCCTATTGTCGTAAAGACAATCATGGTTTTTTAAAAAGGAGTGATTCATGAACAAACCGGATATTCAGGATTCGTACTCCCTATTTATTGATGGCCAGTGGAAACCGGCCTCTGACGGCGGCACATTTGAAACCTACTGCCCTGCCAACGGCGAGCGCCTTGCCACCTGCGCCGAGGCCACCAAGCAGGATGTGGACGATGCCGTTGCCGCTGCCACCAGAGCTTGGGACAGCTGGAAAAAAATAGACCCAATTGAACGCGCCAACCTACTGCTGAAAATTGCCGATCTTATCGATGCCAACAAAGAGCATCTGGCAATGGTGGAAACCCTCGACAACGGCAAGCCCATTCGGGAAACCATGAATGTGGACGTGCCCTTTGCCGCCGACCATTTCCGCTACTTTGCGGGCGTCGTGCGCGCCGACGAAGGCTCGGCTGTAATGCTGGACGAAAACACCATGTCGCTGGTGTTTCGTGAGCCCATCGGCGTTGTGGGGCAGATTGTACCGTGGAACTTCCCCTTTCTTATGGCTGCGTGGAAGCTGGCCCCTGTGCTGGCCGCTGGCTGCTGCACCGTTTTCAAGCCTTCCAACCACACATCCCTTTCTGTGCTGGAACTTGCCAGACTCATTGGCGATGTGCTGCCCAAGGGCGTGTTCAACGTCATTACAGGTCGCGGTTCGCGCTCCGGCCAGTTTATGCTTGAGCACCCCGGCTTTCGCAAGCTGGCCTTTACAGGTTCCACAGAAGTGGGCCGTCAGGTTGGTCTGGCCGCAGCCCAGCGGCTTATTCCCTCCACCCTTGAGCTGGGCGGCAAGTCGGCCAACATCTACTTTCCCGACTGCCAGTGGGATCTGGCCATGGACGGACTGCAACTTGGCATTCTGTTCAATCAGGGGCAGGTGTGCTGCGCTGGTTCGCGCGTATTTGTACACGAGGACATCTACGACAAGTTTGTGGCCGACGCCGTGGAGCGCTTCAACCGCGTCAAGGTGGGTCTGCCATGGGATCCCGACACACAGATGGGCGCGCAGATTTACGAATCGCACCTTAAGGCCATCCAGCTTTGCATTACGCAGGCCAAGGCCGAAGGGGCCACCGTGCTGTGCGGCGGCGAACGCGTCACCGAGGGCGAACTTGCCAAGGGATGCTTTTTGCGGCCAACCCTGCTTGGCAACGTCACCAACGATATGCGCGTGGCGCAGGACGAGATTTTCGGCCCAGTGGCGGTCATCATCAAGTTCAAGACAGAAGAGGAAGTTGTGGCCATGGCCAACGACAGCCTCTATGGCCTTGGCGGCGCAGTGTGGACACGCGACATCAACAGGGCCATACGCGTAAGCAGGGCCATCGAGACTGGCCGCATGTGGGTGAATACCTACAACAGCATCCCCGCGGGCGCGCCTTTTGGCGGTCATAAAGAATCGGGCATCGGGCGTGAAACCCACAAAGTGATTCTTGAGCATTACACCCAGCAAAAAAATATTCTCATCAATCTCTCTGAAAAGCCCACAGGCTTCTATCCCTAGCCCCTCCTCTGTGCGCAGCAACCGCAATGTGTTTGCTGCATAAACGAAACGGCCCCGAAAGGGGCCGTTTCGACGCACTGTGGCCGAGTGCGGGCGATGGAACGGTATAAAAAAGATTAGGCGGGCCAGCTCTGG
>CAYPRZ010000088.1:2207-11019 GCA_964413315.1 uncultured Desulfovibrio sp.
CTGAAAGCACATTGGCTCATAAAATAAACGAGAGGCAGAGGCCCCACGCCCCCGCTACAGACAAACATGGCCGCGCGGGGCGCGGCAAAGGCACGAAAACCGCTCGCTTACGGCGCGGCAAAGCCGCGACCGGCTCGCTGTTTTCGGTGCTGCCGCACTGCGACAGCACGAGAGGCGGGCCAGCTCTGGCTGAAAGCACATTGGCTCATAAAATAAACGAGAGGCAGAGGCCCCACGCCCCCGCCTCTCTTAGGTGGAGAATTCGCTATTATGGATTGCGGACTGCCATGCCCCCTATCATGTCACGGAAAAGTGATGCTAGTGGTTTGTGTTCTGCAATGCGGGCTTAGCCCTGCAAAGCGAACGCATGGTCGTTCTGCACCCGGTCCGGAGCTCCACTTTGGAGACCGTCCGGTTTACTGTTCCGGCGCGTCTATGATGCGCCTCACAAGAGCTAGGGCCAGCAAGGCCGGAGACATTCTGGGCATTTGGGCTGGTCTGCGCAGCTGTCGCTTCACAAAACCCGCCATGTCCAGAGCCATATCCGCATCAGTCACTGCTGCGCGGCAGGCATTCTTATTTTCTTCCAGTACAACAAGATACCGCTCAATCAGCTGCAAGTTCCGACTTCGGGTCGGATCTTCAGCTATTTCGGACGGCGAGGTTCCTGTCTGAAAAACGTCACCGATATGTTGCGACATGACCATTCCTCCATGAATGGATCACTGCTTCCTTGCAAAGGGGTTGGCCCTGTCCGCCTCCTTGTTAGTTGTACCTACTCCCCTTCCCCACCTGTCACTGAGCTTATCGGCACATTAGGACTGGGCTTTAGGGCAAAACGCCAAAATTGGGGCCCTACTGGCCGATTTGTGCACAATCTCCACAAACAATAAATCATATCAGCCATGTAAAAGAGCCACAAAAAAACTGCTGCTTGCAAGTAATGTCGCACACAGCTACCATGCTGCAACTCACATGCCTGACGAGGAGAAGCTATGCCAACACCCATATTGCACAAGGAAAGCCTGATTCCAGGCAAAACCAGCAAACTGGTGCTCCATGCGCCGCAAATCGCGCAAAAAGCGCGCCCCGGCCACTTCGTCATGCTGCGCATGAGCGAACAGGGCGAACGTATTCCGCTCACCATTGCAGATACCGACCGGGAAAACGGCACTATCACTATAGTTTACTTGGTCATGGGCAAGAGTACCGCCATGCTTGAAGCCCTTGGCGCCGGAGATGCCATCCTTGACGTCTGCGGCCCCCTTGGCCACCCCACCCATATCGAAAAACGCGGCACGGTAGTGTGCGTTGGCGGCGGCACCGGCATTGCCGCCATGCACCACATTGCCAAGGGCCACGCCCGCATAGGCAACAAGGTTGTGGGCGTTATTGGCGCCCGCAGCAAAGACCTGCTTCTTTTTGAAAACGAACTCAAATCCTTTGTGGACGAGCTGCTTATCTCAACCGATGACGGCAGCTACGGCCACAAGGGTCTTGTTACCGAACTTTTGCGCAACAGGCTTGAAACAGACAAGGACGTGTTTGAAGTGGTTGCCGTGGGCCCCGTGCCCATGATGGCCGCCGTGGCCGAAACCACCCGTCCTTTTGGCGTTAAAACCACGGTCAGCCTCAACCCCATCATGGTTGACGGCATTGGCATGTGCGGCGCTTGCCGCGTAACCGTGGGCGGCAAAACCAAGTTTGTCTGTGTTGACGGCCCCGAATTTGACGGTCACGAAGTGGACTTTCCTGAACTGCGCCGCCGTCTGGCCGCCTACCGCGAACAGGAGACAGTTTCCATTGAAGAATACCGGAGAGTCAGCCATGGAGAATAGCAAGCCCAAAAAGACCGTGGCTCCCCGCGTGGATATGCCCTGTCAGCCCGCCAAGGTGCGCCGCGCCAACTTTGAAGAAGTTGCGCTTGGCTACACCAAGGAAATGGCCAAGGCAGAAGCCAGCCGCTGCCTTCAGTGCAAAAAGCCCCTGTGCGTTACCGGCTGCCCGGTCGAAGTGCCCATCCGCGACTTTATCCATCAGGTGGCCGAGGGCAACATGGATGCGGCCTACCGCATTATCAAGACCACCAACAGCCTGCCCGCCGTTTGTGGCCGCGTGTGCCCGCAAGAGCACCAGTGTGAGGGCAAGTGCGTGCTCAAGGCCAAGGGTCAGCCCGTGGCCATTGGCCGTCTTGAACGCTTTGTGGCCGACACCTACATTGCCACCACCGCCTGTGAGCAGGTAACCGGCACCAATGCCTGCGCCCTGCCCCTTGGGGCCAAAAAAGTGGCCTGTATCGGCTCTGGCCCCTCGGCCCTGACCTGCGCTGGCGTGTGCGCCACGGCGGGCATCAAGGTAGACGTGTTTGAAGCCCTGCACGAGCCCGGCGGCGTGCTCATTTACGGCATTCCCGCCTTCCGTCTGCCCAAGAACGTGGTAGCTACCGAAATCAACGGGCTGCGTCAGGCAGGGGTGGATTTCCACCTCAATTCTGTGGGTGGCCGCACCATAGATATTGACGACCTGCGCAAGGAATACGACGCCGTGTTTATCGGTGTGGGCGCCGGCTTGCCCGTATTTTTGGGTGTCCCCGGCGAGAACCTCGTGGGCGTGTTTTCGGCCAACGAATACCTCACCCGCGTCAACCTTGGACGCGCTTACAACTTTCCCACGCAGGACACCCCGGCCTACCCCGGCAAGCACGTTACCGTGTTTGGCGCGGGCAACGTGGCCATGGATGCGGCCCGTACCGCCCTGCGCATGGGCGCGGAAAGTGTGCACGTTGTGTACCGCCGCACCCGCGCAGAAATGCCCGCCCGCCTTGAAGAATTGGAACATGCAGAGGAGGAAGGCGTGCAGTTTGCCATGCTTTCCGCGCCGCTGCGTTTCAACGGCGATGCGGAAATGCGCTTGCAGTCCGTAACCCTGCAACGCATGGAGCTGGGCGAACCCGATGCCTCTGGGCGTCGCAGGCCCGTCGCTGTGGAAGGATCAGAATACGACCTGCCCACCGATCTGGCCATTGTGGCCCTTGGCACGCGCTCCAACCCCATTCTTCTAGAAGCAACCCCAGAGCTCAAGCTCAACAAATGGGGCTACATCGAGGCCGACGAGACCACTGACGAAACTTCAATTCCCAACGTTTTTGCGGGCGGCGACATCGTCACCGGCGCTGCCACGGTCATTTTGGCCATGGGCGCAGGACGCAAGGCCGGGCAGGAAATTGTTAAAAGAATAGCGGGCTGATAACCGCCAGCACCATATCAAGGGGGCTCCCAAACGGGGGCTCCCTTTTTTCACACCGCGCGCCCGCCGCAGCGCCCGATTGCCGTACCCACGGGAGTCGGCTTGCCAGATACGCTGAACGCGGTCATACTCGCAAAAAGGCCAAGGTATCTTCAGCCATATTCAGGATAAAGCATGATTCTCGCAGACTTGCACACGCACACCAAGTATTCGCACGGCGGCAACACCCCCAACGAAATGTTTGAGGCGGCTCAGGCACGGGGCCTTGCATATATGGGATTTACCGAACACTCGCCCCGGCCCGTAGGCTTTGACTACACCCACGAATACCGCGACCAGCTCACCCGCCACCTGCCCGACTACGAGCGCGAGGTCTGCGCCCTGCGTGCGGCCAATGCCAACGGCCCGTGCCGCGTGCTTTTTGGCATGGAAATGGACTGGCTTGAAGGGCAGGAGGACTACACACGAGCCTCTTGCGCGGCCTTTGATTTTGACTACCTGCTGGGCAGCGTGCACTTTATCGGGCACTGGGGCTTTGACGACGGCGCAGACCCGTGGAAGGCCTTTTCGCAAGAAGAATGCGAAAAACAGTATCAGACCTATTTTGAAACATGGGAGCGCATGATTCTTTCAGGCCTGTTCAATATTGCCGCGCACCCCGACCTTATCAAAATTTTCTCGGTAGAGCAGTTTCACATCTGGCTGGCCAAACCGCAAAGTCAGGCACTGGTGGGGCGCGGGCTTGCCGCCATCAAAAATATGGGCATGAGCATGGAAATCTCCTCGGCGGGCATTCGCAAGCTGTGCCGCGAAATTTACCCTGCGCCGCCCATCATGCTTATGGCCGCGCAGATGGGCCTGCCCGTCAGCTTTGCCTCTGACGCCCACGGCACCGAAGATGTAGGCTACGGCTTTGCCCGGCTGGCCTCATACGCACGCGCTTTTGGCTTTGCGGAATACACCATTTTTGACCGGGGGCAGCGTATCATTCTGCCCCTGTAAAGCAACAACGCCTTAGAAAACACGGATTTTTTATGTCCGATATTATCGTATCCATCGACGACGTAAGCCTTTTTCTGCCCGGCGATTCCAGCCAAAAGCACGTGCTGCACAATATTAGCTGGCAGGTGCGGCGCGGTGCGCACTGCGCCTTGCTGGGCCCCAATGGCTCTGGCAAGTCTACCCTGCTGCGCCTCATGCGCGGCGATCTGTGGCCCGCCAAAGGGCGTATCCAGTGGCACGGGCCAAAGGGTGCGGAAGATTCCCCGCTGGCTGGCAGGGCCATGAATGCCCTTGTTTCACCCGCACAGCAAGAGAATTATCAGCGGCAGGCATGGGATCTTACAGGCCGCGACCTGCTGCTTACCGGCTTTGAAGATACGCCATTGGTCTACACCGACAGCACGGCCTTGCGTCGGCAGGCTGTGGACGATATGGCCGCCCGACTGGATGCGGAGGGCCTGCTGGACCGCACGGTTCCCACATTTTCGCAGGGGCAACTGCGTTTGTTGCTGCTTGGCCGTGCCCTGCTGCGCGCGCCCACCCTGCTGCTGCTTGACGAATGCGACGAAGGCCTTGACGAACGCTACCGCCAGATTTTTTTTGAAACACTGGGCGAATACGCCAGCCGGTGCACTGTGATTATGACCGCGCACCGTGCGGCCAATATTCCCGACTGGTGCACGGGCCGCCGCTATGTTCGCAACGGACGGCTGCTCACCGCACCGCCAGCGGGCGACGCGCCGGACGAGCCAAATCAGCCTTTAGACAGCGATACAGCCTCCCCCAACGACCCCATGCATGCCAGCGGTCACATCATGCTTGATCTGGACAACACCACTGTTTTTATTGACAGACAGGAAGTGCTGCACAATATCAACTGGTGCATGCATCAGGGAGAACACTGGCGCATCACCGGGGCCAACGGCTCTGGGAAATCCACGTTTTTGCGCTTGCTGGCGGGCGACGAATTTGTGGCCGCTGGCGGCAGCCTTGAGCATTGGCTGCCCAGTCAGGGTGGGCATGTGAACACGCTTGAGTCCGTGCGAAAGGGTGTGCGCTTGGTTTCAGACCTTTCGCAAGCTCTTTATGGCTATTCACTCAACGCGCTCGACATGGTCTGCACTGGCTTTGACAACAGCATTGGCGTGTACCGCCGCTTTTCTGAAGCCGAACGCGCAGAAGCCAAAGGCCGCATGGCGCTCATGTTTCCCGAAGAATCTGCCGCAAGGGTTGAGCAGCTAGGGCAGCAGTCCATACGCCATCTTTCTACTGGCCAGCTGCGCCGTCTGTTTCTGGCGCGTGCGCTGGTGGGCGGGCCGGATATTCTGCTTCTGGACGAGCCGTGCTCCGGCCTTGATGCCGCCAGCCGCGCCCAGTACCTGCACCTGCTTGATCAACTGGCCGCACAGGGCATCCACATGATCTTTGTGTCCCACCATAATGAAGACGCCCCCCTGTGCATAAACAGGGAGGCGCATATGGAAGGCGGCAGGCTGCGTGTGGTGCTGTAGGGCTTAGCCCTTGTTGGCGTCCTTGTGCTTGCCCATGCGGCCCCGCACAACTTCTATGGCAACAGGAAGCACGGAAACAATGATTATGCCATAAACGATCAGGCTAAAGTTTTGCCGCGCCCATTCCATGTTGCCCAAAAAATACCCGGCAGAGACAAGCCCGCCCACCCACAGCACGCACCCCGTGATGTTGAATAAAAAGAACGTGGGCGGGTGCATGAGGGCAATGCCCGCCACAAAGGGGGCAAAAGTGCGCACAATGGGCACAAAGCGGGCCAGCACAATGGCCTTGCCGCCGTGGCGCTCATAAAAATCGTGAGCCTTGATCAGGTGGGACTTTTTGATGAATCTGTTTTCGCGCGAAAATATGGCTGGCCCCACATGCCGCCCGATAAAGTAGTTTACCGCATCGCCCAATATGCCCGCCGCAAGCAGTACGCCCATAATTTCGCCATAGCCCAGCAGCCCGGCCCCTGCCACCACGCCAGAGGCAAACAGCAGTGAATCGCCGGGCAAAAAGGGCGTTACCACAAGCCCTGTTTCGCAAAAAACAATAACAAACAGTATGGCGTACAGCCACAGACCATACTGGTTGGCCAGCTCAA
The DNA here is from genome assembly GCA_964413315.1 of uncultured Desulfovibrio sp. Taxonomy (GTDB): domain Bacteria; phylum Desulfobacterota; class Desulfovibrionia; order Desulfovibrionales; family Desulfovibrionaceae; genus Desulfovibrio. The sequence goes on from CAYPRZ010000088.1 coordinate 8,572, forward strand.
ACAGATGCACGTCTATGTGCAGAACAAAACTCACAAAAGAGCTCAACAGTTCCATAAAGGCAATTCTCCCAAGTGGGCGCTTTGACGCGCTTCGGTGTGCTCTTGTACCCCAAGGCTGCTTGTGGCACAACACAGCCATGCGCCTATTCACCACCCTTGCCCTTCTTGCCCTGCTGCTGGTTACCTCTGCGGCTCAAGCCGCCGAGACATATATGGTGGGCTTTCGCACCCTTGGCCAGTGGTCGCCCGATACCGGCCTGCGGCTCGACGTAAATGTCTGGTATCCTTCATCGCGCCCGCCGCGCGATCTCAATTATGCCCCTTGGGAAATTTCTGCCTCGCGGGCAGGCAAGGCCGTAGACGGACGGTTTCCCATGCTGTTGCTCTCGCACGATACCGCAGGTACGCGCTTTTCGTATCACGATACAGCCGCATGGCTGGCATCGCTGGGTTTTGTTGTGGCTGCGCCCAACCACCCCGGCGACAACATGGACAATATGGACAACCTGCTGACATGGCAGCAGCTTGAAAACCGCACGCACGAACTTTCTGGCAGCATTGACCTGCTTTTGCACGACCCGGAGGTTGAGCCCAGCGTTGACGCCACGCGCATAGGTGTGGTGGGTTTTGGCGTTGGCGGCGCTTCTGCCTTGCTGCTGGGCGGCGCACTGCCCGACTGCGAAGGCTGGGCAAACTATTGTTCGCGCACTACCCCCACAGACATGTACTGCAACCCCTGGGCGCGTGAACGCATGGAAGCCCTGTGCAAACGTCTGCCGCTCACCCGCAGCCTTGCTGATCAGCGCATCCGTGCCGTTGCCGCTGTTGCTCCCGGCTTTGGCATGCTGTTTTCGCGCCAGTCGTTCCACTGGTTTTACCCGCCACTGCTGCTTATGGCTGCCCCCAACGATGTGCTCAACGCACCGTCTTTGCATGCGCGGCGCATCTACGAGCTCATGGACAAAAAACCCCGCTGGCTCAACCTGCCGCAGGCAGATACGGGCTCGCTTATGGCTCCCTGCCCGGAATCACTGGCTCTAGAATTGCCCGAACTGTGCCGCTCTGTTTCGGCAGAAACACGCACAGGCATACACAAGCGCATGACAGAAGCCTTGGGAGATTTTTTTCTGCATTATCTTGGCAACGCCCAGAATCTGCCGCAGATTCCGCCGCCGCCAGACCTTACACCCCAGCAGCCCAAGGTTACGCCTGAACCCGCGCCGCAGCCGACGACAAAACCCAAGAAGCGCCGTGCCAACTAGGTCTGCAAAGGCATATTGCAAGCGGCTTTGCAGCAGCCTTGACAATTGCTGCGCGGCTCACTAAAGGGTTTGTCATAGCGGTAGGATCATACCGTAACGCCGAATTTTCCCATCCGGAACAGGATACTATGCGGAACACACTATATTTGTTCTGTTTGCTGCTTGCCGCTCTGGCCCCCATGGCTGCGTTGGCCACCGAAAATCAGGGCCCAGCTGACCAGCAGCAAGGTTGGGTAGTCATGCCCGCTGGTGCGCGCCCGGCCTATTTTGGCATTCATGGAGGCACCATGCCCGTAAGCCTTCTGGTTTATGGTGATGGATCTTCGCTGGTGACCTTTGTGGGCCGCACGGGTAATGATTTTATTGATATGCTGCGGCGGGCCGAGGTTTCCATGCCAAGTCTGTTCAATGCTACCTCGCAGCGCTCAACTGCGGGCAAATCTCTTTCACCCTCTGCCAACGCCACAGCCGTGCTTATGGCGGGGTCATCATCCAGCAGCTTGCCGGTCTTTAATGTAAGCGGCGAGGGGCTCTCGCGCATGGATGTACCCCCCGGCCAGCTTCAGCCTTTTGGCCTGTCGGATAAGGCGCTTTCCATCGAAGGTGAAGTGACCGCCCCCCAGCGCCTCTCTACCGTAAAGCAATACCGTCTGCTTTTTCAGCCGCAATATCTGCAACCCCGGCGTAGCCAGCGTTAACAGGCCAGCACCCCGCTGACCTAATTTTTTGTGCTGTTGCACTATTCAATTGCCTTACACTGGCCACCACACGCCTGTAGCCATTTATTCTGCTCATAATTCTGTTTGCACAGTAAAGCCCGCGCCCGCTCCAGCGCGGGCTTTTTGTAGCTAGCTATTGATTTGAATGTTTATAAAGGTTAAACTATCTGCCAGTTGAACATTTTGCCTCAGGAGCAAGCCATGTCTCTCTCTGACCATTTAGACCGAATTCAGCAAGTTTGTGGACAAGCAGCACAGCAGCACAACTGGTCCCTTGAGGATATTTTTTGTACTGGCCTTTTGGCCCTTAGGGAACACCACGCAGAGTATGACACGATTATTGACGACAATAATCCGTTTTATCAAGAGTTTACCAACTGCGCACAGCAGGATGCCATTGGCGTTGACGAGCTGTTCAGCTTGTTTGAATGCTTGGTTATCTTTATACGCATGCGCCAGATGGCCAA
>CAYPRZ010000089.1:0-10964 GCA_964413315.1 uncultured Desulfovibrio sp.
GGCACGCCAGATGACTTTAAAGCGCTGGTAGACACAGCCCACGGGCTTGGTCTTGCCGTGCTGCTCGACGTGCCGCACGGCCACGCCAGTGCCAATACAGAGCAGGGGCTGGCCCGCTACGACGGCAGCCGGTATCTGTTTACCGGCCAGCAAAATCAGTGGGGCACGCCCTCCTTTGATTACGAACAGGAGATGACGCGCCGTTTTCTGCTCTCAAACTGCCGCTACTGGCTGGAAGAATTCATGGTGGACGGCTTTCGCTTTGATGCCGTGGGCAACAGCCTGTACCACGACTTTGGCGCAGACGACGATTTTTCGCACGTTGGGCGCTGCTTTTACGACAAAGTGGGCCAGCCCCGCGCCAATGTGAACGGCGAGCTGTATCTGAACCTTGCCAATGCCCTGAGCCACGAGGTTTGCCCCACTGCCATGACCATTGCCGAAGAATTTTCGGGCATGCCCGGCCTCACTTGCCCGCCGGAAAAAGGCGGCCTTGGTTTTGACTACCGCTTTGCCATGGGTATTCCCGATTACTGGGAAAAATGCATTGCCGAGCCGCACGACATGGGCAGCCTGTGGCATGAAATGACCAACCATCGGCCATACGACCGCACTATAAGCTATGTAGAATGCCACGATCAGCACATCAACGGCAGCGATGCCATGATCTGGCGGCTGCTGGGCGACGAAATGTACCGCCACATGGACAAAAGCGCCGATAGCTGGAACATCTCGCGCGGGCTTGCCTTTTACCGGCTTATGCGCCTCATAACGCTGGCGGCAGCAGATGCGGGCTATCTCAACTTTATGGGCTGCGAATTTGGCCACCCCGAATGGCTTGATGCGGAAAAGCACGCCCACCGCCAATGGCATTTGGCCGACGACCTACAGCTCAAATACCACGCGTTGGCAGATTGGGATAAGGAGCTTATGGGCCTTGTGCAACGGCACTTGCACGACTTTGCCCAGCCGCCTGTGTTTCGCTTTATCCATGAAGAAAAACGTCTGCTAGCCTTTGAGCGGGGCCAACTGCTCTTTGTCTTTAACTTTCATGAGCTTGACGCGCAGAAAAACCTGCTCTTTGCCGTAAGCCCCGGCAAATATGACGAGCTGCTGAGTTCGGACGAGCTGCGCTTTGCCGGGCATGGCAATCTGGTGGTAAAAAGCCCGCCAATGGCGCATTTTACCACCCCCCTGCCGGGGCGTATCGAGGGCGATATTGCCCTGTATATGCCGCCGCTTGTGGGACTTATTCTAGAAAATGTAAAATAATTTGCCAAAAATGTTGACAGGTGAGGCAGTTCCGCGTAGTTACTTCTCTCGCGTCGGGATGTAGCGCAGCCTGGGAGCGCACTTGAATGGGGTTCAAGGGGTCGAAGGTTCAAATCCTTTCATCCCGACCAGAGATTTGAGGGAATTCATGGAAACATGAATTCCCTTTTGTCGTTTCTAGAAGAAGCTGAGGTAATGACGCTAAATTGTGGTCAGTGTGTTGAATGTTTCAGGCACTAATCCCTGTATACGTTGGTTGTACACCTTATTTTATATCACAAATGCACTAATGAGTTGACCGAGATCGTGATATGAAGCATCATTTTAGAGCTTGGCGGATTCAACTTGCAAGTGCAACACCCTCAAAGTTGAATCCGCCTTTTCATAAAATGCCTTTACGCGCCCCTGAGTATCAAGCTCAACAATTCCGCAGCTCTCAGGCGTTGGCGTACGAAAAACCATCATGGTGATTATGCAACCAGCAGGACGCTGGGTATGCGCCCTGATGAATGCCTTCATGTCAAAGACTGACAGATTATCGGCGTGAACCACCATAAACGCGTTTCGCTCAAAATGGTGACGGTTTGCAAGAACGGTGCCTCCCGTCCCGAGCAATTCCCTCTCATGCACCAAAACTACATCTTGTTGGCGGTACCTTTCTCGCACATGTACTTGCACCTGCTCAGCCAGGTGGTGGGTATTGACGATTACAGGGTGCATTTTCTCGTGAAGGCACTGGTCCAGCCAGTAATCAAGCAATGGCTTGCCCATAATGGGCACTAAGCATTTGGGCCGCGTCTCCGTTAATGGCGCAAGACGCGTTCCTTTTCCTGCTGCCAGCAGCAAAATAGGCATGGGAGTTATATCGTCTAGGCTAACCATATCTAACGAACCTCTTTGACGCACTGCCTGCAAAATACCCAATCACCCCCAATGGACAAGCATATATTAGTAGCAAAGATATAAAAGATCAATTACTACGATGTGGAGTTGCCCCCGCTAAACCAGACGCTCCAAGTTCTGCAATGAACGGATAAACTCACGAGGTGAGAGCATCCGCAGGGCCTTATGTGGGGGATTTTCATTATAGTCTTCAAACCAACCGGGAAGCTGTGCCATCACAGTTTCGGTATCCGATCGATCGTTGCAGAAGACGTAATCCCGTTTGAATGTTATGACGAAAGCTTCTGCAATACCGATACGTTGGGGGCTTCGAGCAAAAGTAAACTTGTTGACAATGCCAGCGCGGCGGCAAACTTCATTGCTTCACTTGAATATTAGCAGGATCCGTTGTCGAAACCAATCTCAAATTCGTCAGAGCACCAACGCTGATTTCTTTGCAGGGTGAAAACCTTGCCCGCGTGCGCTTTGTTAGGTCGGCTGCCAGTTGAGAGGGGAGAGAGTGCAATGTTCCCAATCAATCAGAGATGGTCACGTTGCTTCACTGAAAAATATGGCACAGGGATGGCACAAAAGCACGGGGCAACAGAAAAAGGGGCTTACGAATTTCTTCGTAAGCCCCTTAAATCTCTGGTCGGGATGAAAGGATTTGAACCTTCGACCCCTTGAACCCCATTCAAGTGCGCTCCCAGGCTGCGCTACATCCCGACGCGAAATGAGTAACTACGCTGAACTGGCACGGCTGTCAACTTTTATAATCATTACAAGCTTTTTCTTTGTGCGCGTGGCGTTGTGCCCGCGCCATAACAGGTAATCAGCGATTTTCGGCCAGTCAATCTCAGCCTTGGCCGCCCTGCTCTATCCATTTACTTCCTCGCATAGTTGCCGTCAAACTGCACACCAGCGCCGCAACCTTGATCTTCAATATACTCCACCTGCGCGCCCTTGCGGGTAAAGAGTACATAAAATTTGGCCATATCATTTTCTATGGTAATCCAGCCTTTGCCCACTGCGCCCTTGCCCTCAATAGTGCAGGTATTTTGCCCTCTAAAGGCATCCCCCTCAATAGAAAGGGTTTTATCCTGTACTGATACGGCTATGGTGGCATTTTTCATTTCAAAGGTTGCCGCCGCCGGGGGTACAGACACAAGAGCTGCCAATGCTTCGGTACGATCTTGCATGGCCTTGATAAAGGCCTCCACCATTGGCATGGATGCCGCATACCTGCTGGCAGCGGCATCGCGCCCTTGGCTGGCCCACTGGCGCTGATCCTGCAATACCTTTTTGTACTGATCTTCGCTCAAATTGGCCTTCACCTGCTTCCACGTACCGTTGAGCATAACGTCTGCCAGCTTGTATCTGCTATCACCCAAAAGCTCTGTATGAAGCTTATCATCCAGCTTAAGCTGTTTGCCGTTGGCAGCGGGTGCTGCTGCCCCGGCTGGCCCGGCAGTGCAGCGCGCGTCGGCCTCCTCAAAACCGCCAGTGCCGTTATCGTACATGGTAAGCTTGCCGCTGATAGTCACAGGGTTGCCGGAATTTTTTGCATTTTCAAGGCAATCGCCGTTAGAGCCAGTAAAGGCATACACCGCGCCGATAAGCAGGGGCTTACCCGTGCCCGTGTTCAGCTCATACCACAGCATGCCAGCTTCTTTGCGGGATTCAACCTTGCCAGTTACGGTCACCGCCTTTTCGCTCACAACCCTTGGGGATGCAGCCACCGCAGGTACAGATATGCCCAGAAGTAGAACGGGCATGGCCAACTTCAACAAAATTGTGCGCATGAGACACTCCATAGCAAACTGATATAGTTTTGTAAGTGTAACGCACACAATATATACAGGCAAGACAACAACCTACGCGGCCCGCTAATGCTATTTGTAATCAAATAGGATCAACAAGCACTAAGCATGTGGTGAAAACAGGGCAAGAAATGCCCAAAACAAGCCGCACCCGCCAAACAGCCCATAAATGGATTGTGAGCAGATAAAACCTCATCCCTTGCTCCACATTCAAAAAAGAAGTTTTACCCACCTCAAATCGAAAGTTTGAAGCACCCGAAAAAAGCCCTACAGAAATAAATTGCCATCAAGACCATGATGGAAATGTCACCCTAAAAAATAACTATCAACACTCCGCTCTCCTGCTCTTTCAATCAACGCCCAAAATCCACGTTCTAGCAGAGCGCTTATCAAATGCCGCGCAATGCGTCATTGCACGCGCCCCACACCAAGCTACCGATCAGGTTTTCCGTAGCACAGGCTTAACTGCACAGCTCAAAAGGCATTTTTTTGCTCTACTCCCTTGTGTTACGTTTTATAAAAAAGTAACATTAATTTACGCCCCGCTGCTTACTGTATCTGAATGCGATCATATACGTGTTTTTCCGGCATGTTAGATTTAAGCTATGCATTTTTATACGATATATTTGTGATTATGCTCATATTTTTTTAATTGTGAGTATATTTATATTGTATAGTTTTGGTAAGAACTATGTAATTTTTTTAACAAATATTGACACAATATACTGCGAGTGGTATTATTTAATATAATAAAAAATTCACAAGCAGCCGAGTAACAGTATTTTGCCTTATTGCTGACTGATATTGCAATTTTATTCCTACAAAAAAGGAAAAAATCCATGTCCAGCAGTGAACTTGTTGATATTGTCTACATCATGGCATTTTGCCTTGGCGGCATGAGCTTTGCTCTTGGGCCTTTTATTATAGTTTTTTTTCTCGCCCCCCGCCTTACACGCAACACTGTTGGCAAAACACGGCAGATTGTCGAATGCGGCATTGACCCTATAGGTGATGCGTGGATCAAATTCGGCGCAGTGTATTACATGTACTCGCTGCTGTTTCTTGCCTTTGCTGTCGACATTCTTTTTCTCTTCCCCGTTGCTATCATTTACAACAAAGCCTCTCCCGTCAGTGACTTTTTAACCTTCGCAGAAGTCTTTCTGTTTGTGGGCATCTTGTCCCTTGTCATTGTTTATGCGTGGAAAAAGGGAGTGTTCCAATGGCAACGGAAAATTTATTCGGATCGGTAGTTCACTTTTCGCGGCTCGATACGCTGTTTGACATGTGCCGCGCCAACTCACTTTGGCCCATGACATTTGGCCTTGCCTGTTGCGCCATTGAAATGATGGCTACTGGCGCATCACGTTTTGATCTGGCGCGGTTTGGGGCCGAGGTGTTTCGCCCATCGCCAAGGCAAAGCGACGTGATGATCGTTTGTGGCACCATCAATAAAAAGATGGCCCCGGCTGTGCAGATTCTTTACGACCAGATGCCCGAACCCAAGTGGGTTATCGCCATGGGCAACTGCGCTATCTCTGGCGGGCCTTTTGTGTATGAGGGGCAGTACGGCATTGTAGAAGGCGTGGGCAAGCTGTTTCCTGTTGATGTGTACATTCCCGGCTGCCCCCCACGGCCCGAAGCCCTCATAGAAGGCATTTTAAAGCTGGAAGAAAAGCTTACGGGAACCCGCCGTTGGCCTGTGGTTACGCCTCCCGGTTTGCCCGGCCCTGCGGCAGCCAAAAAAGCCGCTCATGCAGTGGCCCCAATGGCAGATGGGGCCGGGGCCGAAGCAGTGAACGAAACGCAATCGCCCCCAAATGAGGCAGGAGGGCAACAGGCATGAACGCAAATACCCTTACCGACCAGCTGGCTGCCCTGCCCGGAGCCACAGCCAGCGCCACCAATCATGCCTCTGTTGGGTATGACATTTCGGTGGCGCTGCCAGAAAGCTCTCTGCTTGCCGCAGTAACAATTTTGGATGAAGCCGGGTACTTTCTTGAATGCATGACCGGCGTTGACTGGCTTGGCGAATGCGAGGCCTTGCGTAAAGAGGCAGAAGCCAAGGCCAAAAAGGCCGCCGAGGCCGCAGCCGCCAGCGCGGCGGCAATAGAATCCGCTCCAGATGCGCCAGCAGCGCCAACTGCGGAGGCTGCCGAGCCCGCGCCAGATTCCATACCGCAGGAAGACTCGCTTGAAGTTGTATATGTCTTCAACCGTTTTTCTGCCCGCCACAGGGTAAACCTGCGGGTGCGCACGCCGCGCTCCAACCCGCAAATCCCCACCATTGCCGAAATCTATCCCATAGCACACTGGCAAGAACGCGAAATTCACGAGTTCTTTGGCATCGTCTTTATCGGGCATCCGTACCTGATTCCCCTGCTGCTGCCCGAAGACGCGGAATACCACCCCTTGCTCAAGGACTACAGCGCATGAACTATCTTGCCCAAAGTCCCACAGACGAGCGGTTTGTTCTGAACCTTGGCCCGCAACACCCCGCAACGCACGGTGTTTTGCGCGTAAAACTGGTCATGGACGGCGAGTATCTTGTGGAGGCCGAGCCCGTGCTTGGCTACATCCACCGCATGCACGAAAAAATGGCCGAAAACCGCACCTGGGCGCAGTTTATGCCCAATACAGGGCGCATGGATTATCTGCACGCCCTTGCCTACAACCACGGCTACGCCTGTGTGGTCGAGCGGGCCGCCGGAATTGAAGTGCCGGAACGGGCCGAGTATATCCGCGTGATTACCAACGAGCTGAACCGAGTTTCAAGCCATTTGCTGTGGTTTGGAGCCTTTGTGCTCGATCTTGGCGGGTTTTCGCCGCTTTTATACGCCTTTGATGACCGCGAACAGATTCTTGATCTGCTCGAATCTGTCACCGGCTCGCGCCTTACATACTGCTATTTTCGCTTTGGCGGTGTGTACAATGACATTGATGACGCCTTTGTTACAGGCACACGGGCATTTATAAAGCGCATGCGCGAGCGTTTGCCCATGTACCATTCGCTTGTGAGCAAAAACCTCATCATTCAGCAGCGGCTTGTGGATGTGGGCGTAGTTGATGCCGAAATGTGCCGCAAATACGGCGCAACGGGGCCGGTGGCACGGGGCGCGGGCATCAATTTTGACCTGCGCAAGCACGAGCCCTACAGCGTGTATGACCGCTTCAAGTTTGACGTGCCCGTGTACCACGAGGCCGATTCCATGGCGCGCTACCATGTGCGCATGGATGAAATTGAGCAGAGCCTGCGCATCATAGAACAGGCGCTCGATCAGCTGCCCCAAGGCCCGGTTATGGCGGCCAAGGTTCCCAAAACCATCAAGCCGCCCAAGGGCGGCTATTATCACGCGGTTGAAACAGCTCGCGGCCTGTTGGGCATCCATGCTTTCAGCGATGGCAGCGGCACACCTTGGCGGCTCAAGTGGCGCACGCCCTGTTTCGCCAATCTGCTTGTTTTTGGCGAGGCGTGCAGGGGCATGTTGCTGCCCGATGCGCTGGCGCTGCTCGGCAGCCTTGATCTGGTTATTCCTGACATTGACCGCTGAGGAGAACAACCATGACGTTTTACTCCGAAATGCTGCGTCTTCTTGGGTATCTGATTGGGTTCCTTGTTTTTGTAGCGCTTAATGCAGCCTACCTTGTGTGGGTAGAACGCAAGGTTGCCGGGCACATTCAGCGCCGCATAGGCCCCAAGGAAGTTGGCCCCTACGGTCTGTTGCAGCCGCTGGCAGACGGCCTCAAGCTTATGACAAAGCAGGTGTTTATTCCCAAGGATGCCGACGGTGTGCTGTTTTGCCTTGGCCCTGTGCTGGTTATGACCCCTGCCTTCATGAGCTTTGTAACCATTCCTTACACCGAGGGGCTGGTGGCGCGTAACCTTAATCTGGGGTTGCTGGCCATATACGCCTTTGCCTCGGTAAACGTGCTGGGCCTCTTGCTTGGCGCGTGGGGCTCGCGCAACAAATACGCTGTTATCTCTGCCGCGCGCGTTGTTTCGCAAAACGTGGCCTACGAAATTCCCATGCTGCTGGTGGTGGTGAGCCTTGTTATGGTTATGGGCACGCTCAACCTCAGCGAAATTGTAGGTACGCAGTCTGGCGGGTTCTGGCACTGGAATGTGTTTCGCCTTTCGGCAAGCCCGCTCATGCCCTTCTCGTGCATCATCTTTTTCATCTGCATGCTGGCAGAAACAAACCGCGCCCCCTTTGACATGGCCGAGGCCGAAAGTGAGCTGATCGCTGGCGCGTTTACAGAATATTCCGGCATGGGCTTTGGCGTGTACTTTATGGGCGAGTATGCCAACGTGGTGGTGGGCTCAAGCCTGCTTACCCTGCTCTATCTTGGCGGGTGGGATTGCCCGCTTGGGCTGTGGCCGGGGGCGCACTGGTTTGCCATCAAGTTGTACGCGGTCATTTTTACGGTCATATGGGTTCGCTGGACATTTCCGCGCACCACCTTTTACGGCCTGCTTAACCTCTCGTGGAAGGTGCTTATACCCATTGCGCTTGTCAATCTTCTCATAACCAGCGCATTGCTCAAGGTGCTGTAATATGAACGCATACTTTAAAAATATCTTTTCAGGCGGCTGGAGCCTGTTTGTGGGCATGGGCATAACACTGCGCTATTTTTTCAAGCCGGTGGTTACCAAGTCGTACCCGCGAGAAGTGCTGCCAATCACGCCACGCTACAGGGGCCATATCGACCTTGTGTACGACGCAGAAACCGGCACAGACCGTTGCATTGTGTGTGGATCGTGCCAAAAGGCCTGCCCCTCTGGCTGCATTGAGCTTGCGGGCGAAAAGCTGGAAGGAGCCAAAAAGAAAACCCTGACCAGCTACAAACTGGATTTTACCAAGTGCAGCCTGTGCGGCATGTGTGTGGAATCGTGCCCCACGGACGCGCTCACATTTTCTCATGACTACAATCTGGCCGGTTTTGACGAGGCAGAGTACCACTTTGACCTTGTACGGCGGCTCAAGGAGCGTTCCTGATGTACAGTCATGAAAGCATGCAATCGCTGGCAGAGGGCATCTTCTGGTTTTTTGTGTTGGTGACCTTTTGTGGCGCTATACTGGCTGTTTCGGCACGCACGCTCATACGCCGCGTGGCTGGGCTTGCCCTGTGTTTTACCGGGGTGGCGGGGCTATACTACTACCTTTCCAGCCCATTTGTGGCCTTTATGCAGATGCTTGTGTACGTGGGCGCGCTGTGCGTTACCATTACATTTGCCATTATGCTGGCCGAAACATCGGACGCAAACCGCACACCGCGCCGTCACAAGCTCAGTCTGTTTCTTGGGGCGGTCGCCAGCTGCGCCATCACTGCCGCTCTGGTGGCGCTGTCCATCGAGGCCCCTTGGCCCGACACGCCGTCAACCCAGATACAGGGAACCATCGAGCGTATAGGTCAGATGCTGCTAAGCACATACTCCATGAGCTTTGAACTTATTTCAGTGGTTCTGGTGGTAGCCATGGTGGGGGCGCTTGCGCTGGCCCGCCACGGGAGGGACAAGTGATGCACTACGCCAGCCTGAGTCAGAATTTAGAGACATATCTGGTTATTGGCGCGGCCTTGTTCGGTCTGGGGCTGTTTGGCATGGCCATGCGCCGCACATTCATAGGCATGCTCATTGCCTCAGAACTCATACTTTGCGGTGCTTCAGTCAACTTTATGGCCTTTGGGCGCTTTAGCACTGCCGATACGGCCACCGGGCAAATTGCCGCCCTGTTTGTCATGGCCATAGCAGCGGCAGAAGCGGTTATCGTGCTTTCCATCATCATTGCGGTGTACCGGCTGTACAGATCTGTTGAAACAGACGCTCCGTCAGACCTCAAAGGCTAAGGGGAACAGCGTATGGACATTGTTGAATCCGTCAGACCCCTGGCCGCCATACTTGCAGCGTTGATAGGCGCTTGCCTTATCATGCTGACGGGGCGTCGGCCCAATGTGCGCGAGACCGTTTCGTTCATCACGGCGGTGGTCATGTTCTGCATCATCGCATCCATGATTGGCGAGGTAGCGCCCGCGCCCATGGGGCTTGGCCGCACCCTGCACCTAACGGTTTTTGCCATTTTGCCGGGGCTTTCACTAAGCCTGCGGGCAGATGCGTTTTCTATGGTATTTGCGCTGGTTGGCTCATTTTTGTGGATCATCACCGTTTTTTACGCGGCGGGCTACATGCGCGGCCTCAACGAGCACGCACAAACGCGCTTTAGCGCCTGTTTTGCGCTTACGCTCTTTGGAGCCATGGGCGTGGCCTTTTCCGACAACCTGTTTACGCTCTACCTGTTTTATGAAGTGGTGAGCGTGTGTACCTACCCCCTTGTGGCCCACCATCAGGATGCCGAGGGTTACGACGGTGCACGCAAATACATTGTGTACCTTACCACCACGGCCAAGGGGCTTGTGCTGCCCGCCATGATCGTCATTTATGTGCTTACGGGCAATCTGGACTTTGCCCACAACAGCCACACGGGCATCTTGCCCGCAGGGGCAAGCGATGCTCTGGCAACGGTGCTGTATGTGTGCTGCATTCTGGGTTTTGCCAAGAACGGCATCATGCCCTTCCACCACTGGCTGCCGGGCGCCATGGTGGCCCCCACGCCTGTTTCGGCCCTGCTGCACGCGGTGGCGGTGGTCAAGGTGGGTGTGTTTTGCACCACACGCGTCATGCTGTTTGTGTTTGGCACTGACCTTATGAAGGCCCTGAATCTGGGCGTGCCCACGGCCTATTTTGTGTCGTTTACCATTCTTGCGGCCTCCATCATCGCCCTGACCAAGGACAACCTCAAGGCGCGGCTGGCCTACTCCACTGTAAGCCAGCTTTCGTACATCATACTTGGCGTGGCCCTGCTGACGGTAGACGGCATTCAAGGCGGCATTGTGCATATCGCCAACCACGCTTTCTCAAAGATCACGCTCTTTTTCTGCGCGGGCGCAATCTATGTGGCAACGCACAAAAAATGCATCTCTGAAATGAGCGGCCTT
>CAYPRZ010000090.1:0-10447 GCA_964413315.1 uncultured Desulfovibrio sp.
ATCTACTCAGCCATCGTGCTGTTCATGATCATTTTCCGTCCGGCCGGGCTGTTGCCCCGCCGCGTCCGCAGCTACACGGGAGGCATGGCATAATGAGCGCCCATCTTCTTGAATGTTCGGGCCTGTCCATGCGCTTTGGCGGGCTTATGGCGCTTCAGTCGCTGGACATGCATGTGGACAGCCACGAAGTGGTGGGGCTTGTGGGCCCCAACGGTTCGGGCAAAACCACCTTTTTTAACGTGGTGACCGGCATCTACCACCCTTGCGCAGGCAAGGTAATGTTTGACGGGCAGGACATAACCGGGCTTTCCCCGCAGGGTGTGTACCGGGCAGGCATTGCGCGCACCTTTCAACGCTCGCGGCTTTGTCTTGACCTTACCGTTTTTGACAACATCATGATCGGCTACCATAAAAAGCTCAATCTCTCCTTCATCCACAACATTCTGCGCCGCAAAGTTTTTCTGGGCGCTTACCGTGAGTACGAAGAAAACGCAGCCGAACTGCTGCGCGCTCTGAACCCGGACCTACCGACAAAGCTGCACCATGCCGTAAGCGAACTGAACATGATAGATCGGCGGCGAGTCGAGTTGTGTCGCGCGCTTATCGGCAAACCCAAACTGCTGTTTCTCGACGAACCTTCTGCGGGTATGACCCACGAGGAAACACAGCAGCTCATGGACGAAATTGTGCGTATGGAAACCGGCGAGGCCAAGCCCGCCATTGTGCTGATCGAACACGAAATGAACGTGATCCGCCGCATAACCAGCCGCTGTGTGGTTTTGAACTTTGGCGAAAAGCTTTGCGAGGGGAGCTATGAAAAGGTAACTGCTGACCCCCTGGTGCAGGAAGCTTACCTCGGCACGGAGGTGTGCGAAAATGAATAAGTTTAAGCCTCTGATGGTCGAAAACCTGCGCGTTGCCTATGATAAGGCCGATGTGCTGTGCGGCGTTTCACTCGATATCCTTCCCGGCAAGATTACCTGCCTGCTCGGTTCCAACGGTGCAGGCAAAACAACCCTCATCCGATCTCTTGTGGGCCTTACACCCCCACGGTCAGGCAGCATTCAGTTTGCCGGAGTAGACATTACCGGCATGGCCCCGCACAAAATTGTGCGATTGGGCATTTCGTGTATTCCTGAAGGGCGCAGAGTGTTTCCCAAAATGAATGTGGAAGAAAACCTGCTCATGGGGGCGTATCAGGAGCCATCTGCCGCCAAGATCCAGAACCGGCTGGCGCGGGTGTATGATATTTTTCCCCGTTTGCGGGAGCGGCGCGACCAGTTTGCCGGAACCATGTCGGGCGGCGAACAGGCCATGGTTTCCATAGGCCGTGGTTTGATGAATGAACCCCGCCTGCTCATTATCGACGAGCCTTCGCTGGGCCTTTCGCCAGCCTTGGTCAGTGAAAACTTCAGGGTTATTCGGTCAATCTGCGAAAGCGGTATTGCTGTTTTTTTGGTAGAACAGAACGTGCGCCAAACCCTGGCCATAGCCCATGAGGGGTATGTACTTTCGCAGGGCTGCATTGTGGCGGGCGGCACGGCCAAGGAACTTAAAGAAAATGCCGATGTGCAAAAGGCCTACTTTGGCTGAGTATGGCAAGGAGGCGCAGCGTGGGATCAGCCCGCGTGCGATACCCGTATGATATACCCTCACTCGCCGGTTGAACTGGCCCAAAGCCTTATCCGTTGCAACACCATTTCTGGGGGCAACGAACGCGCACCCCTTGAGCAGCTTGCCCGTATTCTGGCTGACGCAGGTTTTACTGTCAGCTTTGATGCCTATGATCCGGCCAACCCTCAACGGTGCAGCCTTTCTGCCCGACTGCGGCCAAACAGCGGCCAGCCCGCACTATGTTTGTGCGGCCACATTGATACCGTGCCCTTGGGCGCAGCAGACTGGCGGATGCCCCCTTTTGAAGGCAGCATTGTAAACAACCTGCTCTACGGGCGCGGCAGCAGCGACATGAAAAGCGGCGTGGCAGCCATGGTCTGCGCTGCTACGCGCATGGCAGGCCAAATGCACGGCGACCTTGTTCTGCATATCTATGGTGGAGAAGAAACCGGCTGCGAGGGGTCGTTTCACATGGCGGCCCAGCCTCAGTATCTCAATAATATCGAAGCGGTGATAGTGGGCGAGCCAACCTCGTGCCTTCCACTGTGCGGGCACAAAGGGGCGCTTTGGCTCACGTGCAAGACCACCGGCGTCACGGCGCACGCTTCCATGCCGCACAAGGGCGACAATGCCCTGGCAAAAATCCTGCCTTTTGCCAACGCCATGTGCGCATACACCCTTGGGGGACAACACCCTCAGCTGGGCAGCGGAACCTGCGTGGTTTCAACCCTGCACTCTGGCAGCAACAGCAACTCTGTGCCAGACAGCGCCGCCATGACCATCGACATGCGCACCGTGCCCCAGCACGACCACGCCCAAATCCTTGCTGCGGTAACAGGCATTGCCGGGCCTCATATCAGTGTGGGTGCAACACTTGATATTCCCGCCGTATGGACTGACCCTTGCCACCCGTGGATGGAGCACGCATTTGATGCCCTCACCCCTTTGCTGGGCAAACGCCCGCACGTGGCCACTGTGCAGTTCTTTACAGATGCAGCGGCCCTGCGCCCCCGGCTCCCAGATATACCCATTATGATTTTGGGCCCCGGCGCACCCTCCCTGGCACATCAGGTAGACGAACACTGTCCCGTTGACCAGATATCCCTCGCAGCAGAAATGTACGCCGCGCTGCTGGCCGATTGGTGCGCCTAGCGGCCATGCGGATATGCCCTGCCTGCCGTGAGAAGTGAGTAGGCTTATTAGCAAGCCGGAGATGATCAGACCATATCAGGAGGAATCATGCCCCGTTTTTCCCTTCCTGCGCAACTTGGCATTGACCTGTTCCGGCAGGCTGACGGCGAAACACTGCTGCGTATTTACAAGGAACTGTTTCTCCGTGTGACGGCTAGGGACAACGAGCTGTTTATCTTTGCAGAATGTGGCTTTCGCCCCAAGCTCGTGCTGGACGAACTGGATGAAATCCTGAACCGCTGGCCTGACCCAGCCTGCCGCCCTCCGCTGTTTGGCGTGCCCGTTGGAATCAAGGACGTTTTTCGCACCAACGGATATGCCGTACGATGCGGTTCGCTGCTTCCAGCAGTTCTTTTTTCAGGTGACGAAGCCCCACTGGTGACGCAGCTGCGCGAGGCTGGGGCCATTGTTATGGGCATTACCGCGAGCACAGAATTTACCCATGCCGAGCCTGCCGCAACCCGCAATCCCTGCAACAGACGCTACACTCCAGGCGGGTCCAGCAGCGGTTCTGCCGCTGGGGTGCGCGCTGGATATTTTCCTTTGGCGCTGGGCACACAGACCATGGGTTCAGTCGTGCGGCCTGCTGCGTTTTGCGGAGTAACGGGCTTTAAACCCTCGCAGGGGCTCTTGCCTGGCGAGGGTATCATCCATTTTTCTCCCAGCCTGGATCAGCCAGGATTTTTTTGTGCAAACCCAGATGACGCAGCTCTTGTGCTGTCCGTCTTGTGCGATGCGCCACCCCGTGCCCGCAAAGCCAATGCCACCTTTATAGTGCCAGACGACAACTATATGCTTGAGGCCGAGCCAGCCATGCGCAGGGCTTTTGCTGAATATTGCACCCGGCTTGCTGGCAATCCCGGTGTGCAGGTCAAAAGCATGCCAGTTTTCGCAGACTGGCCGGGGGTATACGAGCGACATCAGCAGCTTGCGGCGGCTGAGCTGGCGCAGATGCACCACTCATGGTTCAAACGGTTTGGCCCTCTTTACCGCCCCAAAACGCGTGCGTTTATCGAATTTGGACAAACGCTGGGTCAGAGCGCCATCGAAAAAGGCCGCACTTCTTGCGCGGCCCTGCGCCAATCACTGGACAATTTGCTGGATTCCATGAAGGCAGATGCCTTTCTTGCGCCAGCAGCTACGGGACACGCACCGCAAGGATTAGCATCCACTGGCAATCCGGTCATGAACGTGCCGTGGACCCATGCGGGCCTGCCCGTGCTTGCGTTGCCCATGACCAAAGCCCGCAACGGTCTACCACTGGGAGTGCAGATTGCTGGTCGCTATGGAAGCGATGCCGCAACACTCACACTTGCCCGCTTTCTTGCGCCAGCCTGTTCGCCATAGCAGCGAATTATGCCCGCTCTAGCAGCTTTCTCTGGCTGTGAGCCGTGTTCGGGCACAAGCCTACGGGCGCTTTTTTGCTGACAATACCGCATGGCAATGAAGGATGAAATATTTCTTTGCCTCTGCCCTTGCTGCCATGACGGATACGCACCCTGCTACATCACCAGTATCTATTGCGCTATGCTGCAAGCCTTTCCACACCGCACCGAGGTTGCAACGGCGACCTGTGATTTGCAATTTCTGTGACGCATAAAAAACGTTCCGTGCGCGGCCCGATGTGTTACCACCACCGGCCGCGCACGGAACGTATGCAATTTCAGCTTGTGCAGCTTTGCCTGACAGGGCTTGTCACAGTGCAAGACTTCTCAGACAGTTCAGCCGCACGGCTGCTGTGCTTTAGAAACCGAAACCGTCGTTGTTGGCGCCGGAAGCACCAAAGCCGAAATCGTCCGGCACAGCGTTTTCTTCAGCAGCGGGAGCGGCATCATCGCCAGCAGCGGCAGCACCGGCGGCCACGCCGCCCACAACCATACCCTTAAGGCCGTCTTTAATGGCGTCCTTGATGTTCATCATCAGTTCGTCATGGTTGATGGCAACCTTGCCCTGGAATTCGGCCACCTGCTTGCGCAGGCCACCCATATCGGTGTTCATGGTCTTGATCTTGGCTTCCAGCTCGTCAACCTTCTTGGAAAGAGCGGCGGCGCGGGCTTCAGCGGGTTCAAGAGCGCGCACGCGTTCTTCAAGGGCAGCGGCGGCGGCGGTCTGAGCGGCCATGCTGGCGTAGGTATCGCCAAGGTAGGTCAGCACTTTGTCGCACAGGGTCTTGGTAAGACCATCCATGCAGGTAAGGGAAACATTGTCGCCCAGCATGCTGCGGCCGGTGCTGACAAAGGCTTCCCACGACTGGCCTTCAACCCAGTTCAGGTCGGCAAACTTGGGGTACCAACGGGCCAACCAAGCGGCGGCAAAGGGGCCCACAGCCTTGGCGCAGGTATCACAGGCAACGGAACGACCGGCAACAAAACCGGCGATTTCCTTGACGTCTACGCCCTCCTTGCCCACTACCAGGGCAAGCACGGACTCCACGGGAAAAACTTTACGAGATGTATCAGACATGGCGGCCTCCTCCTCGGAGATCGTAATTATTTCAGTAAAAGCTCACGGGGAACTGTGCGCAACTTCAAGGGTGGCCCCCAGCACACGGCCGGGGGCCAACGCCGTTAGCTTCTGCCGTACATGCGGGCGTAAACAAGGGCCGCCGTGCGGTACACGAAGTGGCCAAGCTTAGACCAGGGCAGGTAAGCGAAAAGCATCCACACAAATACCAAGTGCAGATAGTACACCAGGAAGGCGGGCACAATGGCGTCCGCCAAACGGAAGCACTGCGACAGCACACCGGTTACGGCCACCAGCCAGATGATGCCCAGCAGGTACCAGTCGTACCAGCTGGAACCCTGAAACTTGGGATTCAGCATCACACGGCGAACCGTGAGGATGGCAAGACCAGCCAGCAGCATGAGCGCGCCAAGGTTAGCCAGAATCTTCACGGGGAAGGTCAGCGACATGGGCGTTTCAATGTGGATGAGCGGAATAACCTTGCCGCCCCAGTGACCCACGGCAACCACAGCCGTTACAAAGGCCAGTATGGCAAAGCTGTATACCAGCAACATATGGCCAAACTTGCGGTTGGGGGTGTCAGAGCCGGTGGCGGGGCCGTCTTCGCAATCGTCAAACTTGCGGTGGGTGATAGCTTCGTCCCACAGCACGTCCCACAAATGCCAGATCCAGCACTTTTGCTTGCCAATAACGGCCACAGAGCCTTCTGGCTTAAACATGGCCCACAGTTTCATGACGCCTCTGGCGATGATAAGGGCAGCGCCAAAGAAGGTGACCATGAAGATGGGGTCGATGGTGTAGTCGCCGTAGAATACCTGACCGAAAACAATGCGGCCATCGGCAGCGCGGGGGAACCACTGGCCGCCGTTAAAGCCGGCGCGGATCCACCACACAAAGAGCCACAATACAGCGGGGATGGCGAACAGCACGGGCAGACCAGAGGGCTTGCTCATGAGTTTGCCCACGCAGGTGGGTTCGGTCAGTTCGCGGTAAATAACGTTGCGTGCCGCACCCATAAGGTCGGCAGGCTTTGCGCCGCGCGGGCAAAGGTCTGAGCAGTTGCCGCAGTTGTGGCAGAGCCACAGGTCAACGTCGGCGCGCAGCTTGTCTTTGAGGCCCCAAGAAGCCCAGACCATTTCTTTGCGCGGATAAGGCGCATTGGCCGGGGCAAGGGGGCAGGCCACGGAGCAGGTGGCGCACTGGTAGCACTTCTTGAGGGATTCTCCCCCAGATTCTTCCAGTGCCCTGACAAACTCCATATCAGGTTTGATTGAACATTGTGCCATTGCTGCCTTCCTCCTACATGCCCTTGAACGGGTTGGGGCCCATGGCCATGATACGGTCAACGAAACCGTCGATCAGGTCGGGAACCTTGTCGTATTCGTCAATGGCCACTTCAAGCTGTTCCACGCGTTCGGGCTGCACGCCAAGGCGGTTGAGCGTCTCGGCGATGTTTTCCTTACGGCGGGCGCAGATTTCAGAGCCCTTCACAAAGTGGCACTGGTAGTCGTCGCCATATTTGCAGCCCAGCAGCATAACGCCGTCGTAGCCCTTGCTCATAGCGTCAGACACCCAAATGGCGTTGACCGAGCCAAGGCAGCGTACAGGAATGATGCGGCAGTAGGGGCTCCACGGCTTGTTGCGTGCACCGGCCATATCAAGGGCGGGGTACGCATCATTTTCGCAGGCCAAAATCAGCACGCGGGGGCCGTCAGCCTTGAAGTCTTTGGGAACATGGACTTCGCGGATCATGGAGCCAATCTGGTCGATATTGTAGTTGGCGAAGGAGATAACGCGTTCCGGGCAAGCGCCGAAACATGTACCGCAACGGCGGCAACGAGCCGGGTTGGGTTTGGGCGTACCCTTTTCGTCGTCGTCCAGAGCGCCAAAGGGGCATTCTTCTGTGCAACGCTTGCACTGGGTGCAGCGCACAAAGTTGAACACGGGGTACGAAAGGTCACCAGAGCGGGGGTGCACAGCCACACCGTGGCTGGCGGCCTCAATGCACTGCATGGCCTTGAGCACAGCACCCTTGGCGTCTTCTTCGCAGGCGTCCATGGTCAGGGGCTGACGCACGCAACCCGCTGCGTACACGCCGGTGCGGCGAGTTTCGTAGGGGAAGCAGATGTAGTTGGAATCTGCAAAACCATCGAACAGGTTCAAATCCGGGAAGTCCGGGCCCTGACGATAGTCAAAGCAGACAGTCACGTCTTTGGCCGTGGTGGGCACGAGGCCCGTGGGCACAACAACCAAGTCAACGTCGAGGTCAAAATCCATACCCAGCAGGGTATTTTTGCAGCTCACAACCATATGGTCGCCAGCTTCGCGAATTTCGGTCACGTCGGCCTTGGTCATCATGACGCCCAAGCGCTCCTGCATCTTCTTGTAGAAGCGTTCCAGAATGCCGGGAACAGTCATATCCTTATACAGGATAAAGGTCTGACAGGTATCGTTGGTCTTTTCGCAAACCGTGTTGGCAAGGCGAAGCATACCCACGCTGTTGACCGCGTTGGAGTAGGTAACATGGCGGAAGCTTTCGAGGTTTGCTTTCACATAACCTTTTTCTTCGCCTTCGGCAGGCTTGGCGGCTTCTTCCGCGGGGGCGGCTGCGGCTTCTTCCGCAGCTTTCTTAACCGCTTCTTCGGCAATGGTGGTGTCAAGCACAAAGGCGATGCGACGGGCGCTCACCTGATCGGCTACCAGCATTTTGCCAAAGGTGGCTGCGTCCACAACCTTGGTGCTCTGCCCAAGGCCCATGGAGGCGAGGTACTGCGGATCAAGCGGAACCCAACCGGTAGACAGCACCACAGCACCCACTTCAATGGTCTGAGAGCCAGAGGGGGTCACAAAGGTGGCCTTGAACTCGCCGGGCTGGCCTTCCAGCTTTTCCATGCGGGTGTTCATATGCACGGCAATCTTGCTGTTGCCAAGCACCTTGCTGATCTTGTCGGCCACGTTGGTGGGCTGCTTGTCAGTCCACGGCGAAGCCAAGGGCGAACCCATGGGAATGTTGTTGGCTGCGCCGCCGAGCTTGTCGGCCTTTTCAACTAGCACAACTTCGTATCCGCTTTCGGCAGCTTCTGCGGCAGCGGTAAGACCCGTCCAGCCGCCACCAATAACCAGCACGCGCTGCACGCCGGTAACAGCGGCAGAATCGGGCACTTCGCTCTTTTGCAGCTTAACCACACCCATGTTCACATAGTCGCGGGCCATGATCGCCAGAAGTTCCGGCGCACCGTTGGCTGTGTCCACGGGGGTTTTGTCAGGGTTTTTATAGGCCTGCACGCACTGTTCGCGCAGGTTTACAAATTCCACCTGCACGGGCAGGCGGTAGATTTCCGAATCAACGCGCGGAGAAGCGCCGCACAGCAGTACGCCGTCCAGCTCTTGCGCTTCAATGTCGGCCTTAATTTCACTTACGGCCAGGGCCAGCACAGGAACAACCTTGACCACGGGCACAAGACCGCCCCACTTCTGGCTCGTTTGCTCGGCCAGAGCGGTCAGATCAAGCCCGCCGCCAATGTTTTGCTGGTCAAAATAGACGCCAATTTTACCCGACATGCCGCCTACCTCCCTTTCACCGTTTGAACCGCCTTCAGGGCGGCGGCTGTGCCAGACTGCGCAGAGCGCATCACATCAAGGGGCATGCGCGCGCAGCCAGCAGCAAAAATGCCAGCCTCATCTCCACCCGCTATAAAGCCGTCTTCATCAAGCGGCACGGGCAGGGGCGCATTTTCACCAGACAGCGAGGGCTGCATGCCCGTGGCCAGCACAACAAGATCATAATCAAGGGTCATCTTTTCGCCGCGCACGGCGTCTTCTGCCGTGATGCGCACGCGGTTGCCCTCGGCCTGTTCGGCATTGGCAACCTTGCCCTTGACAAACTTGACATTAGGCAGCGCCTTGACCTTTTCGAGCACCTTAACATAGCGGCCCGGAGCGCGCAGGTCGATGTAGTACACCGTAATCTGCGTGTCGGGGTTCTGCTCTGCGATGTACAGGCACTGCTTGAGAGTGGCCATACAGCAGATGTACGAGCAGTAGTTGAGGTGGTTTTGGTCGCGCGAACCGGCACACTGCACAAAGGCAACACTGTGCGGGGCCCTGCCGTCGGTAGGACGGACAATGCGGCCGCCGGTGGGGCCAAAGGGCGAGGCGAGGCGTTCGAGCTGCATGTTGGACACGCAGTTCTTGACGCTGCCAGCACCAAGGTTGGTCAGGCGCGTAACATCATAGGGCTTCCAGCCTGTAGCAACAACAACCGCGCCAACATTGAGATCAAGCTCGCGCTGCGGTTCGTTGACATCCAGGAATTGGGCCCCGGCAACCCGTGCGCTGTCAGATTTGGAGAGCGCGTCGAGGTCGAGGGTGTAACGGCTGGGGAAGGCGAAAGGCATATCCTTGTGCAGGGCCTTGCGCGTGGCAAGACCAAGCTCAAATTCGCTTTCCACTTCGCCGGTCAGGCTGGAGGCAAGCAGGCTGAAGTCCACATTGTGCGGGGCGGTATGGCGGGGGCTGATGCGCACCTTCACCTTATAGTCGCCCTTAACGCCCATGAACCCGACCACTTCGGCCTGTGTGAAAAATTTGATGCGCGGGTTCTTCCTGATGCGCTGGAACTGAATTTCCAGACCGCAGGAGGGGGGACAAAGTTTGGGGAAATATTTATTGAGCTGAGCCACGCGCCCACCAAGCCAGGGCGACTTTTCGACGATAAAGACGTCGTGGCCCAGTTCCGCCGCTTCAATGGCGGCTGTGAGGCCTGCAAAGCCGCCGCCCACGACGAGAATGGCATTGGACATCCTGGATATCCTCCTGCGTTGTTGCATAGCGGCTGAAGAAGGAAAAGGACTCCCGCCGCGAAAAAAAAGGAGCGGCCCCGTGGCCGACCTCTGCGAGCGTCAGCGCACAAAACTGCCCGCACCACGCCCGCCGACAACGGGGGGGCCTACTGCCGGTCATCCCCTTGTCGAACAATTGCCTTGTGCAGCGCACCGCATATCACATGCGGCACACGAACAGGTGGCACGAAAACCGCTCTTTTTCCGGCAGGGCTAGGCCGCCACCGGCACGCGTTTTTCGCCGCTGCAAGCCTTGGCAAAGCCAGAGCTTGCAGCAGAGGGGGCGGCCTTGCCTTCTTCAAAGTTGTAGAAGGGACGGTACACGAGCTTCTTCAGTT
>CAYPRZ010000091.1:0-10403 GCA_964413315.1 uncultured Desulfovibrio sp.
CAAGCTGAACGTTATTTATTTCACATTCGCAAGTCAAGGTATGTACGCCTCGTTGTTTGATTAATCAATGAACTTTTTTACAAATATTTCCCCCTTTTATTTCCAATAAAATTAGCTGATTAAAAAAATATCTCGCCCATAAAATACCAAATACTTACGAAAAAAAAGTTTTTTCCTCCTTTTTTGCAGATGTATGCGCTGTGCTTGCACCCCATTTTGCGCGGCGCTATATTGCCGCAGCACCCTCTGCCAATGCGGTTCCATACAGCGGCGTACACGCCTTGCCGCTGCATAAAGCCGCCAATTGATTGCACGGTGTAGCACCAGAGCCCCAACACTACCCTGCCACCGCAGCCAACACATTTTGATTGTAAGGAACACCATGCCCACACTGCGCGTTGCCAAACACATATTATTCCTTGCGTTTTTTGTTTGCCTGACCGTGGCTTATACCACTGCCAGCGCCGCCCCCAATGCGGATGACAGCAAGCCCCAAGGCCCGCTGCGCGTGGCCCTGCTGCTTGAAACGCCCACGGGAGACAACGACTGGAACGACAGTCTGGTGGAGGGTCTGCGACAGGCCGAGCAACAACTTGGGGTGCGCCCCACGGTTGTGGTGGCCCAGCCAGGGCATGACGAAGCGGCGCTGCAAGAAATGTTTCGCAACGCAGCGGGCAGCAATGATCTGGTGCTTGTGGCATCCAGCGGTTTGCACGAGGTTTTGCGCAATAATGCCGCCAATTACCGCCGCACCATGTTTGGCTGCATAGACGCGGGCGTGCGCGCGCCCAACATCATGTCTGTGACCTTTGCCGACGAGCAGGCGGCCTATCTTGCAGGGGCCGCAGCAGCCATGGCTGCCCGTCAGACCACCCTGCCCGGCATGCGCGGCAGCAAAATAATCGGCTGGATCACGGGCGAGGATTGCCCCGCCATGCGCTCGCTGCTGGGCGGATTTACCGAAGGGGTACGGGTTATCGACCCCGAAATGCGTGTGGTGAATGTGGTTACCGGCTCTTTTGCCAATGCAGATGCTGGGCGTACGGCTGCACGCAACCTGCTTGATCAGGGCGCGGATGTGCTGGTGCTGGCCAGCGGCATGGGCAACGGCCCTGCCCTTCAGGAAGTAAAAGCGCGCAACGCCTATGCCGTGGGCCTCAATACCAACAAGGACGCCCTGCTGCCCGGCCATGTGATCACATCCATTCTCAAGCATCCCAACAAGGCGGTGTTTGACATTGTGTCTGCGGCTGCTTCCGGCAAGTTTGCGGGCAAGGAGATTCTGGTGCGCGACCTGCAAAACGGCGGCGTGGAGATTACAGACATGGCAGCATTTAAGGCTGCTGCGGGCAAAAACACGCCCCCTGATCTTGACCGCCGCCTGCGCGAGCTGCGGGGCGAAATCCTCAGCGGCGGTGTGCGCCTCAAGTCTCTGCGCGAACGCACGCTTTGCGATTGTCTATAAAAACTGTTTCCAAAAATACTCAATTTTATTGCTGAGAAACAAAAAAAAATATACGGTTTCCCATCGGGTGGCTCAGGCCAGCCCGTAAAGGCGTCATCCCCCCCACGCCCCAGACCATGGACAAATGCATGCAACCTGCGTGACCCCCAACCAGAGGCCACGCGCCAACCATAAGCTTGCGAGGATTATCCATGATTATTGGCGTCACCAAGGAGATCAAGGCCGATGAATACCGCGTGGGCATCACCCCGGCGGGCGTGAAGGCTTTAACCGATCACGGGCACAAGGTTCTGGTGGAAAGCGGTGCGGGGCTTGGCAGCCGCATAGGCGATGACGAATTTGCCAAGGCCGGGGCAAGCATGCTGCCGGTGGCAGATGTTTGGGCCAAGGCCGAAATGATCATGAAGGTCAAGGAGCCCCTGCCCAGCGAATACAAATATTTCCGTCCCGGTCTGCTGCTGTTTACCTATCTGCATCTGGCCGCCGACAAAGAACTGACCGACGCTCTGCTCAAGTCTGGCGTTGTGGGCCTTGCCTACGAAACAGTGCAGCCTCAAGACCGCAGCTTGCCCCTGCTTGCCCCCATGTCTGAAGTGGCTGGCCGCATGGCCGTGCAGATGGGCTCGTACATCTTGACCAAGCAGGCTGGCGGCGCTGGCATGCTGCTGGGCGGCGTGGCTGGCGTGCAACGCGCCCGCGTTGCCATTGTGGGCGGCGGTACAGTGGGTACAGAGGCTGCCAAGATGGCCATGGGCCTTGGCGCAGAAGTGACCATTCTGGACAACAACCTGAACCGTCTGCGCTATCTGGGCGACATTTTCTCCTCGCGGGTGCAGACCCTTGCTTCCAACGAATACAACATTGCCGGAGCCGTCAAGGATTCTGACCTCGTCATCGGTTCTGTGCTTATCCCCGGTGCCATGGCTCCCAAGCTGGTGACCGAGGCCATGATCAAAACCATGCGCCCCGGCAGCGTGGTGGTGGACGTGGCCATTGATCAGGGCGGTTCTTTTGAAACCACGGCTGGCAAGCCCACCACCCACCACGAGCCCACGTTTGAAAAGCACGGCGTCATCCATTACGCCGTTGCCAACATTCCCGGTGCCGTGCCGGTTACCTCCACCTATGCCCTGACCAACGCCACCCTGCCCTTTGCGGTGGAACTGGCAGACAAGGGCTGGAAAAACGCCTGCCGCGACAATATTGCCCTTGAACGCGGGCTCAACACGGTCAACGGCCAGTGCACCTTTGCCGGTGTGGCAGAAGCCTTTGGCCTGCCCTGCGTTTCTACGGCGCAGATTCTGCGCTAGCAACTGCTCTGCAAATAGCTATGGCCCGTATCCGGCTCAGAAGAACATTCTTCTGGGTCTGATACGGGCCATTTTTATTGGCTCCAGCCAGCCGTGTCGCCGATTGTACAGGTTGTGTGGCGGTATCCGGCTAGGGCTTTTTTACATCGCTGCCAGGATCAACCGGGGTTCCGTCTGCCCGTTGCGAAAAACGGGGCACAGACATATGACATGCACCACGGCCCGTGCGACGGGTAAAATCTTGATGGTAGGGCTCTGCCGCATAAAATGGCCCCGCTGGCGCAAGCTGGGTGGCCACCTTGTAGCCCAACTCTTGCAGACGGGCCACCAGCTTTTGGGCCACAGCCTTTTGCTCTGCATTTTCATAAAAAACCGCCGAGCGGTACTGCTCGCCCCAGTCCGGCCCCTGCCTGTTCAACTGCGTTGGATCATGGATTTCAAAAAAACGCCGTAAAATCTGCTCGTATGAAACACGGGCCGGGTCAAAGCGCACCAGCACGGCCTCTGCATGGCCGGTATCGCCCCGGCACACATCCTCGTAACTGGGGTTGACCGTATGCCCGCCAGTGTAGCCAGAAACAGCCTCGCACACACCAGCAATTTTCTGAAAGGCGTCCTCTACCCCCCAAAAGCAGCCGCCAGCCACAATGGCCGTGTCTGTGCATCCACCGGGAGCAGCCTTGCTGGCAGTAGCGGATGTTGCGACCGGGGCTGCGTCCGCATTGGCAGAATTTTTTTCTGCCAGCCGGGCCATGGCGGCCTTTTCATCATCACTGCCCGCCGGGGCAAATTTCATGGAAAGTGAATTGACACAGTGGCGCGTGTTTCGTTGCGTAAAGCCCTCGCCTTCAAACACATGCCCCAAATGCCCGCCGCAGTTGGCGCAAATAATCTCTACCCTGCGGCCATCGGCATCGGGCACACGGCGCACTGCGCCAGCCACTTCCTTGTCAAAACTGGGCCAGCCACAAGCGGATTCAAACTTGTCATCCGAATGGTAGAGCGGCATGCCGCACTGGCGACAAATGTAGGTTCCTGCCGCGTGATTATCAACATATTCGCCGATGTAGGGCGCTTCTGTAGCCTTGCGCAACAGCACATCGGCCTCAAGCCCAGAAAGAGGCGGCATGGGATAGGTCTTTTGCATCAAAACCTCCTGACCTGCTGCCAGAGCCCCACCCGCCATGGGCGACAGGCCAATACTCAGCAACAGCAATGGGGTGCAAACAAGGAGAAAAATCAACCGTGCAAATCTGGCCATATGCTCCTCCCGGCGCAGCGGTGGTCGTACTTTTACATAAGCACAGGACAGACCATGTCGAGGGTATGGCAAGGCACAAAGTTTTGGCTCTGGCGTAGTCGCCCGCGCCGCACAACAAAAAAATCCCCGTCATTTTGGCCCGCACTGGCATGCGCCCCGCAGGTAGACAAAACAATAAGCGCCTGCCCGCACAGAGCGGACAGGCGCAAACAGGCTGAAACATATAAGATTCTATTCTTCAAAGCCATTTGGGTGGCGCGAATGCCACGTCCAGGCCGAGGAAATGATGCTGTCGATGTCTGCCCGCGCAGTCCAGCCCAGCACTTGCTTTGCACGCTGGGCCGAGGCTACCAGCCGCGCCGGATCGCCGGGGCGGCGTGCGCCCATAGATACCGCAATCTCGCGCCCGGTAACGCGCTGTGCGGCCTCTACCATCTGCCGCACAGAAAAACCCGTGCCGTTGCCAAGGTTGCACACTTCGCTTGCGCAGCCAGCCCGCAGGTAATCAACGGCGCGCATGTGGGCGTCGGCCAGCTCCACCACATCAAGATAGTCGCGTATGCATGTGCCGTCGGGCGTTGGGTAGTCGTCGCCAAAAATTGTGATATGCGGCCTTTTGCCCAGCGGAACCTGAAGGATAATGGGGATCAGGTGGCTTTCTGGCCTGTGGTCTTCGCCAATTTCGCCCTGAGCCCAAGCTCCTGCCACGTTGAAATAACGCAAGATTACCGAGCGGATGCCGTGAGCTGCGCCCACCCAGTGCATCATGCGTTCCATGGCGAGCTTGCTTTCGCCATAAGGGTTGGTGGGCCGCAGGGCTGCGGTTTCGGGGATGGGCACGGCATCGGGCTCACCGTATACCGAGGCAGTGGACGAAAACACTATCTTGTCCACACGGTGACGCACCATGGCCTCAAGCAGCACCATCATGCCGTGGATGTTATTCTGGAAATACCTGAGGGGCTGCTCCATGCTCTCGCCCACCAGCGAGCAGGCGGCAAAGTGCAGCACGGCCTCTATGGGTTGCTCTGTAAACACCGCGTCAAGCAGTGCGGGGTCGCGCATGTCGCCGGTGTAAAGCCGCACGCCCTGTGGCACAGATGCCCGGTGGCCGGTAAGAAAATTGTCGAGCACCACTGGGGTTTCGCCGCGCTCCAACAGGGCGCGCACATTGTGCGAACCAATATACCCAGCACCACCGCAAACCAGAACAGCCATACTCGCTCCGCTTCTTCGTTTTACCGCAATTTTGCGGATGGCAATTCTGCACTTGTAGAAATAATTTGGCAAGAGGTGAGAAAAGGCCCGCTATGGGCCACATGCAGCTCAGCATGCGGTCCATAGCGGGCCTTTGACGGGTGCGGAAAAAACCGCGCCGCGCTTATAGCTGCTTAAGAACATCCTCTGCAAACGAGACAACTGCTTCAGGCTCGTTGGAAGCATCGCCTTCCATCTTAAGGCCGTCTGCAATAATAACGGCCCCAAGTTCCTTGGCGC
This sequence comes from uncultured Desulfovibrio sp., assembly GCA_964413315.1. GTDB lineage: Bacteria > Desulfobacterota > Desulfovibrionia > Desulfovibrionales > Desulfovibrionaceae > Desulfovibrio. The sequence continues at coordinate 5,534 of CAYPRZ010000091.1, forward strand.
GCTCTTCAATGGCGGGCACAGCGCCGCAAAAATGTTCGTATTCCTGATCGCCAGAGGCAAAGGCAGCTACCTTGCGGCCAGACAGCTTCATGCGGTCAAATTCTTCAAACAGCGCGGCAAAGTCGTCCTGCATTTCCAAGTCTTCCATACCCCAAGCCGAGCAGCCAAACAAAACGGCATCATAGCCTTCTGCCAAATTATCCGCCGAGGCGTCTGCTGCGTTGAGCAGCGTAACCTCATGCCCGCCAGCTGCAATCAGTTCTTCAAGCTTCTGGGCGATGCTTTCTGTATTGCCGGTGCTGGAGCCGAATACGATAAGTACCTTGCTCATGACATTCTCCTTGTCTGTCCTGTAATTTAAAAATGAAATTCATTTTCTAAATGGATAGGGTCGTTCGATGCGGCTGTCAAGGCAAACCATTCTGCCCGACAAATTTTGCCGATATTTCTTACCCGTCACCGTAAATTTTTTGTGCCGTTTGGCGGGCAATGTGCCCCGCGCAAGTCCACATCATCACCAGCCACACAAAATTTCTGTGACACACATCACAAAAAGCAAAAAAGAATAAAAATAATCCTTGCTCTGGGCAGCAAGCCACAGGCTGAAGGCGTAAAAAAAGCCCCGTTGTACAAACGGAGCTTTTTTACAGTCATGTTTCCGCGCACGCGGATTATTCGTCGCTCGATTCTTCGTCCGGCATGGTCTCCTGACCGTCTTCCGGAGTGGCAGCCTCACGCGCACGGGGAGCTGGCATTGTCCATTCACCGGGCATGGGCGCGGTCAGCTCGGCCTTTTCGCCAAGATAGGGGTTAAAATAGCCGTAGCGCAGCCATGGGCAAAGTTTTTTGAGGCGCTTCATAAACGAGGTAAGGCCCATGCTGGGCGAAAGCTCCAGCTTTTCCTGCCCTTCGCTGCCGCTCATGAGCTTGAAATACCATTCGGGATCAATATTAAGGTTGCGCCACTGGATCATGCTTACGCCGTTTTCGCCCACCAAGTGGGCCAGAGCGTCGAGTTCTTCTTCAGTGTCTGTAACACCCGGAAATACCAGAAGATTGAGCGAAACCCACACACCACGGCTGCGCGCCTCGCGTATGGATGCGCGCACGTCGTCAAACGTATAGCCAGAGGGACGGTAGTAGCGGTTGTACAGCTCTGGCCGGGCGCTGTTTAGGCTTACACGCATGCTGGTGAGGCCCGCCTCTGCAAGGCGTATGACGGCATCGGTGCGCGAAGCGTTGGTATTGCAGTTTACCGTGCCGGGGCCATCGCCCGCACGGAACTGCCGCACACTCTCAACGAGCAGGTCGGGGTTCATGAGCGGGTCGCCCTCGCAACCCTGCCCAAAGGAATAGATGGGCGTGCGGGTTTCACGCCCGGCGTGGACGCGCATGACCTCGGCCAGTTCTTCGGGGCTGGGGGTAAAGGCAAGGCGGCACTGCGGCGTGGACTGAATGGGCGAATCCTTTTCTTGCGCCGAAATACAGCCAATGCAGCTGGCATTGCACGAGCGGGACGAAGGCAGAGGGGCCTCGTAACGGCCAAGGGCAAAATTGCGGGCTGCGGGGCAGTCATAACGCGCCACGCAGTTATCCATAATATGCCGGATAAGCCTGTTGTTGGGATAATCACGCAGCAAGCCACGAGCCCCCTGCTCTATGCGCCCCCGCCCAACATTGCTGAATATCTGCCGGGGCTCGGTATCGACCCTGCGGGCGCAGATATAAAATCGGCCCCTTGCATAGCCCACTGCTCCATAGGCAAACAGGGGCAAAAGCGGCGCGTTAGCATCGCTTTCGTAGGCGGGGTGGGCCGAAATGGTGTAGCCGGGGGCGGCAAAAGCCGCCACGGCAAGCGGGGCCTCGCCTTCTGGCGGCGTAATGAGCCCGGTTTCGGGATCAAGACCCACAGCCTTGCGGCCGGGCAGCAGAAAAAATTCGCTCTCTTCCGGCAGGGGAATCAGCTCGTCAGGGCGCGGCAGCCCCCACTGGGCTCCCCTTCGGCAAACCATGAGCAGATCAGGATCATCATAAATATTGCCGCGCTCGTCTGCCATTACAAGATGCGGTTCAATGTGTTGCGCGGCCATAAAAGCTCCTTGCCCAAGAAGTGTTGAACGTATATAAAAACTGTCGGCCGGGCCTTCCCGGCCCGTATTTTTGGAGGCCTGCCATGTTTTCCATCATGCTTTTCATCTTTCTGTGCTTTTTCGGAATACTGGCTGTGCTGTACCACATGCTGCGCAGCCAAGAAAAACTTTGCAAATCTCTGCACGAAGAACACGCCCAAATGCGCGTGATGCTGCGCTCGCTTGAATCGCGCCTCGACGATCTGGATGTGCCCGCCCCGGCAGCCGCTGCCACCGGCAACAGTGCCACGCGCCTTGCTCCCCGCCCTGCGTCCCATGCGGCGACCCAGCCAGCAGAAGACCCCCTGCTGCACCTGAGCTTTGGCGACCCAGCGCAGAGTGCCAGCCCCGCCACGCCCGGCGTGGACCCGGCCCTAGACCTGCATTTTGACCCCGCCGTGGGCATACCCTCAGCACCACACCGCAACGGCAGAAACTGATCACAGTTGGCTGTTCCAACTTGGCAGCCACGGGGCTGCCATTGACCCGCTATGTCTGCCCGATCAGCCCAAATTCACCTCTGGCCGCTGCCAGATAGGCCTCGCTTAAACCAGTAGCGCCCAGCTCTTCTGCCCAGTGCAGATAGGGCAGCCGCAGGTATTGCTTGCGCACGGCCTCTGCCGTGCTGCGGCGGTGCGCAACAATATGCGGGTCGCGGGCCAGCAGTTGGCGCACTGCGTGGCTAAACGACTCGGCACGGTGTACTGCCCTGTGCGCATTGTCAATGCATTCCAGAGCAGCCCTGCCCATGCGTTCGGCCTCATGCGGGTGCTCCAGCAGGTATCGCACCTGCGCCACGGCCTCGTCGGCGGCTTGTTCCGCCGCAGCGCACGCCCCAGAATCGCACGTATCTGCCGCATAACAGCGCATATGCTCACCCTCTTTAAAAAGATCGGTCAGCCCGTGCCCAATGCGCGGCGTTACCAAACAGCTGCCGCAGCCCATTGCCTCAAAAACCCTAAAATTCAGGTCGCCGTGCTCGCAGTGATTTAACACCACCCGTGCACGGGCATACAGCTTGCGGTACGGGCCTGTAACCACCTGCAAGCCCGGCAGCTGCGCGCCCACCCTTTGTAAAAAGGCGGCCCGCAAGGGCAGCTCTGCATTGACCGTGCCCACAAAAACGCAGTCCATATCCTTTGCTATGCCGGGTTCTGGGCTGTCGTAGTGCCAAGCAAAGGCTGGCGACCACCACACCCTTTCATCGGGCAAAAACGCGCCCGCAAAACGGCTTTTGTGACCGCGCAGCGAAACAATACACGCATCATATGCCTGCGCGTAATACGGCTGCCACGAATGGATGTGAGAATCCACGCTGTAGAATACGGTGAGGCAGGGAAAATCCTCTACTCCCAGCACAAAGGGGGCGCGGCTTTTATCGGCCACCACCAGCACGTCTGGTTCAAAACCGGCAATGCGTACCAGATCATGCCAGCCAAACACTGCCGCATGCTCAAAATTGTGCCGGGCCACAGCATCCCAGCCGCAGGAAGAAAGGGCGTCGCTGAAAAAAGGACTGCCTATCCACAGTAGCCGCTGCATGCGCCCCCGCCAATGGTAATGAGGTTTAGCGCTAACCGCGCCCAAATGCTTGGCATCCCATGCAGGCGGTTGCCATCAGGCCCGATTTGCAATAGGTTCAAAACCTAGCCTCGACGCCCCAAGGCGTCAAGACGCGAGAATGTACATGCCGCTCAAATCCAGCCGACTTCGCCTGATAACGCGCATCTTATTGGCGCTTCTGCTAGCCCTGTCGGCAATGTCGGCGGGGGTCTTCTGGCTGTTGCAGCGCAATCCACAGGCACTGGCCGAGCATTATATTGCGCAAATAGCCGCCAGCACTGGCCTGACCATCACGGTTAAATCGGTCAATGTGGCTCTTTTGCCCCTGCCCTCCTTGGCTGTAAGCAATGCCAGCGTAACGGGCAAGGGGCTGAGTTTTACCGTTGCCTACGCCACCCTGCGCCCCGATTTTCTGGCCCTGTTACGCGGCGAGCTGCTGCCCCGAAATATCACGCTACTGCGCCCGCAGTTTCAGGGGCAGGTTCCCATTGCCTTGGCGGCTCCCCTGTTGATTCCCGCAGACCCAGCGGCAGACCCTGCGGCAGACCCTGCGGTTAAGGCGGCCCCTGCCACAAGCCAGCCGCAGACAAATCAGCCGCAGACAAATCCGTCACAGGCAAAGCCCGCACCAGCAGAGGCACCTGCCCTTGCCGCTTCAGAAAATTCCCCCGCGCCCGCGCCTGCTGCTGACAAAATGTCCTTGCAAGCTTGGATTGCCCAGCTAGCCTCTGGCACGGGCACGCAAACCTCGCTGCTGCCGGGGCGGTTTCGGCTGGCCATATCGCAGGGAGAGGTAAGCCTCACCGGGGCAGACAAAGCCAGCCTGACTGCCACTGGTTTGCAGTGTGATATTGAAGCCGCTGAGGCAACTCGCCTACAGGGCAACCTGTTTTGCGCCACTGCCGTATTACAGGCCGAGGGCAAGCCAGCCTCACGCCTTGATCATCTGACCATTGAGGGCAAAACCGACCTCTCATCCCCCCTTTCCCGCACGCCCCAGCTGGTGGCCAAGGGCACGCTGCAACTGCCTATCTGGCTGGCCAGACTCAATTTTTCTGCGGGCCTCAAGGCCGATGAAAAAAGCTGGAGCCTCACCAACGACCTTGAAGCCGAACTGCGCAAGGACGAAGTGCTGTTGCCCGCCCATATCACTGGCACGGTGGGGGGGCGCAAGGACG
>CAYPRZ010000092.1:0-10266 GCA_964413315.1 uncultured Desulfovibrio sp.
GGGCTGGACGGCATCAACCGTCTGGACATTGCCCAGGCGGGCAGTCAACGTAGCTATGCGCTGGCGCAGATCGGCGCTTTCTTCAGAATGCACCGCTGCGGCTGCAAGTTCATGATAAATATCAAGCGCGCCCTTGATATCGCCCTGTTCGGCCAACACCTCAGCCATGGAACGCGTGCGCAGCGAAAAACGCTCTTCGGCTTCGTCCGCATCTTCCACAACCACAGCCTCGGCTTGCGTTACCGGAGCGGCATAAGCAGCGTAAGCATCTGCCCCACGGGCAACCATGGGGGAAACACCCTCGTCAGCCTCAGACGGCAGCGCGTCGTCATCGGCCATGGCAAAATCAGGGTCAAAATCAACGGAATCGTGTAGAATTTCTTGATCGTCAGCACCCAAAGCTATTTCTGCATCATACACAGGGCCAGAAGCAGCAACAGAAGCAGTAGTTGCTGCATCAACAGGTTCGGCAGCATGGCCAGCCAGAACCGCGGCTGTAGCCACCGAAACCACTGGGGCCGCCGGAGCAAAACTGGGCGCGGCCTCAACCGTGGGCTGCGCAACAGGTGCTGCGCACTCTACGTGCTGCGCCAGCGCTGAGGCCTCTGCCCCACCACCTGCCATGGAGGCAAGCCCCTGATTGATCACTTCGTGCAGCGAAACCGGCCCCTTGGAAAAATTAAGAGCCAAGAAGCGCAGCACAGCCGCCGTATCCGGGGCATTGCCAGCGGCATTTATGCACGCGGCCCATGCCTGCCAGAACCCGGCATAGGTAGAAAACATCTTGGTAAGCCGGCCCACCTGCTTTTCGCAGGCTTCCAGCTTGTCGGCAGAATGCAGCAACTCTATAAGGTAAAGTCTGGCTTCAAGAAATTCCTCATGCCGGGCAAGGCCCTGCTCTAAAATTTCTACAGCCTCGTCAATGCGCTTGGCCTCGGCCAGCAGACGGGCCAAAGGAAAAAAGACCTTGGAATTGGGCTCAAGCTCCAGGACTTCTTTATACCATTCAATTTTTTCCGTCATGGTTTCTGCTCCCGCCCCGGTTTCGCCACATCGCCAAAAAGATAGAGCACCTCATTGTCGCGAACATAGTGGAGGCGCTGACGAATGACTTTTTCCATATACTGGCTGTCTGACTGCAAAAGGCGAATTTCACGGCTCAGAGAGAGGTTTTCCGCATCAAGGCTTGCAATCTGCTTTTCAAGCTCGGCGTACTGGTGCTTGAGCTCACGGTATTCAATAAGCCCTGTGGGGCCCCAAACCATGCGCGCAAAAAGCACAACATTAACAAGGCCCAGCACCACCAAAATAAAAGTGCGCCAAAACATTACTGTAGCAGCCGTTGTGGTTGTGAGCCGTTGCCAGCCGAAAGCCGCAGCTCGGCCAAAAACGTGGCCGTGGCTTTTTCCAGCCTTGTAACATCTTCCTCAGCCAGATTCATCTGATCAACCTGATGCAGATAATCCTTAAGAGTGCTCAGTTCTTCATCAAAATGACGGCCCCAGACCCCGGCACGCATGTCGGGCTCCAGCTCCAGAATGGTCTGGATGCAGTTTTTCAGGCGGATCTGCAACGTGCTCATGCGTTGTACCCGTTAACCTGCCTGTTTACGCGTATTGCGATAAAAATCATAGCAATAGTTAGAGCCTGAAACAACGGCCAGCACCAAAGCCGCATACAGCAGCCCCAAACCTAAAGGCTGCAAATCCATACCCCACAAGGGGTAATGCAGGGCAAGGGGCACAATGGCAAAAATCTGTAGCACGGTTTTTGCCTTACCAAACTTGTCGGCAGCCAAAACAATTCCCTCGTCAATGGCAATGGCGCGCAGCCCAGTAACCACCAACTCGCGGCAAACAATGATAATGACTACCCAGGCAGGGGCCCAGCCAAGCTTTACAAACATGATCAGCACCGAACAGATCAGCACCTTGTCGGCCAGCGGATCAAGAAACTTGCCCATGCTGGTAACCATGTTTGAGCGGCGGGCGATATATCCGTCTGCCCAGTCGGTAAGTGAGGCAAAAATAAAGGCCAGTGTGGCCAAAATGCAGGCAACAGGGCCTTCAAAATAGAGCAACAAAACCACCAGAGGGGTCATTAAAATGCGTAACAGTGTAATTTTATTAGCAAGATTAAGCATTTTCCCTCTCAGGCGCTCCGTGCGAATTTTTCAAAGCGTTACCATAAAAGAACACGGGAGAAAAGGAGAAAAAAAGCTCCCCCGGCGACCGATCCCGACCGCCAGGGAAGCCTGCATTTCTACCGAGCCATGCCCGCGATGCCTTTAGCGGTGGGTACTGGCAAGTGCTTCAAGGCTGCCATCGGCAGCGTTGGCAATGGAATCTGCCAGTTTGAGAAAGGCATCCTTGGCCGCACTCTCTGCATCAAGGTACACCACAGGAATACCTTTGTCAGCCGCAACTACAGTAGTGGGATCAAGCGGCACGGCACCCAAAAACTTGAGGCCATAGCGCTTGGCCAGCTCTTCGCCGCCGCCCTTTTTGAACAGATCAATTTCTTCATGGCAGTGGGGGCACACAAGGCCGCTCATGTTTTCCACCACGCCAAGCACGTTGGAGTTGGTGTACTGCAAAAAGTTGATGGCCTTGCGCACGTCTGCCAGCGAAATTTCCTGCGGGGTGGTCACCACCACGCACAAAGCATCCGGAATGGACTGCATGACAGTCATGTGCTCGTCGCCGGTTCCTGGAGGGGAGTCGATGAGCAAAAAGTCCAGTTCGCCCCACTTTACGTCTGCAATAAACTGGCGGATAGCCGAAGTTTTTTTAGGGCCACGCCACAGAATGGCCTGGTCTTTGTCTTGCAAAAACGTGTCCATGGAGATGACCGACAGGTTTTCGTTGTACGCCGCCGGAATCATCAGCTGGGTGGGTTCGTCAATCTCAACCGTGCTGGTAAGGCCCAGCAGGTTGGGCACGCTTGGGCCGTGAATGTCGACATCAAGAATGCCAACCTTAAACCCGCGCCGCGCCAGCGCCGCAGCGGTATTGACGGTCACAGAGCTTTTGCCCACGCCGCCCTTGCCGCTCATAACAAATATCTTGTGACGAATATGGCCCAAGCAGTCGGCTATTGCGCGGTCCTGCTTGGCCATAGGGTCATTACATTCCCCATTGCCGCCATTGCTCTTTGCACTGGAGCAAGAGGACGCAGAAGAACAGGATGAACAGGATCCCATGACAACTCCTTCAATTATGGCGGGCTTTGGCAACGGCGTATCTACCAGCCGTGGTCGCCCACCAGATCCACAAAAACTACCGGCCCCAGGTCTTCGTTACTAACGCGCCCCTGTTCCTTGCGCACACGCACAAGGCGCTGCGTGCGAGGTTTGGACCCTACGGGAATAAGCATTATACCGCCCTCGTCAAGCTGCTCAACAAGGGGGCGCGGCACTTCCGGCCCGCCAGCGGTAACAATTATACGGTCAAAGGGTGCGGCCTCTGGCATGCCAAGCGTGCCGTCACGCCGCTGCATGTGGATACCCCTAAGTCCCAGTTGCCGCAAGAGGCACGAGGTGTTTTGATAAAGCTCGCGCATGCGCTCTACGGTAAATACCGTGCAGCCAAGGGTAGAAAGCACGGCGGCCTGATAGCCAGAGCCAGTGCCTATTTCAAGCACCCGCATGCCCCGCTGCACTTCAAGCAACTGGGTCATGAGGGCAACAATATAAGGCTGTGATATGGTTTGGCCATAGCCAATGGGCAAGGGGGTATCTTCGTAGGCCTGTGCGCGCAGGGCTTCCTGCACAAATAGATGACGCGGCACGGCCATCATCGCCCCAAGCACCGCTGGGTCGCTAATGCCGCGCGCTTCGATTTGTTCGCGCACCATTCGACGCCGCAGACGTTTGGGATCCACGGAAGGAGCAGGCTCGCGGGGGGCTCCCCCAGCCGTGGTATATTTACCGTACTGCATACTGCGGAAGTGAAAACAGATTTTTAACGCCAAGTCAATGCGCGCAAGGGGAGGGCTTTGGACAGATCAAGAGAAGTTCCAGACTTTTCCTTGAAACTTGCCTTTCTTTATGCAACCCTTCGGGCAGCGAGATTGAGGAGTCGGCAATGCGCAAAAGAAGTTTGTTTTCATCGGTACTGGGTCTTTTAGTGGTCGCCCTGCTAGTTGTGGGTGGCTACGTCTTTTTTAAGGATCTGGACGGCCCTGTTGTGGATATAACGCCCAACACGGGCAAGGTTTCTCCCGCAAGCGTGCTCAAGGTGCGCATGCAGGATCCTTCTGGCATTCGCTCCATTTCGGTGGGCGTGCGCAAAAACAATGTTCTTAATGTTATCTATAGCAAGCATTTTGACAAATACATACCAGAGCGCGAGGTAGACGTTCCCATGAAGGACGCCAACCTGCGCGAAGGTGCATTTGAGCTTGAAATACGCGCCACTGACGGCTCGCTTGCAGGTTTTGGTCAGGGTAACACCCGCACAATCCAGCTGCCCATGCGCCTTGATACCCAGCCGCCGCGCATTTCTGTTAAAACCCTGCCCCCCAACGTGCGCCGGGGCGGTACTGCCGTGGTGCGCTATACCATCGACGAAGAAGTGAGCAGCAGCGGCGTACTTGTGGCGGGCTATTTTGTGCCCGGCTATTTGCAAAAAGACGGCAGCTACATCTGTTTTTTCCCTTTTCCCTATACCATGACAGCCCGCGACTATAAAAATAGCGTAGAAATTACCGCAACCGACCTTGCGGGCAACGTCACCAAAAGCCACCTGACAGTTATGACATTTGAACGGGTGTTCAAGAGCGACAGCATCGAAGTGACCGACAACTATTTGCTGGCTGTTGAAAGCAAACTGCGCGATCTATCCCCGGATGCCACCAACCCGCTGGAATGCTACCAGTACAATAATAATCAGGTGCGCACGGCCAATGTGCAGGCGCTGCGCGATATTGGGCGTGACACTGCCTCGGCCATGCTGTGGAACGGCGTGTTTGAGCGCCTGCCCCGCTCTGCCCCGCGCGCCGGTTTTGGCGATCACCGTTTCTTCAGCTATCAGGGCAAGCCGGTGGGCGAATCGTACCACCTTGGCTTTGACTTGGCCTCTGTGCGCAATGCCGAGGTACCCGCCGCCAACAGTGGCCGCGTGGTGTTTTGCGGCAACTTGGGTATTTACGGCAACCTGATTGTCATTGACCACGGCCTTGGCCTTATGTCGTTGTATTCACACCTCAACGACCAGCTCGTCAAAGCGGGCGATGTGGTGCAGAGGGGGCAGATCATTGCCCACACAGGCAGCACGGGCCTTGCCTTTGGCGACCACCTGCACTTTGGCATTCTTGTGGGCGGCGTGGAAGTAACCCCCCTTGAATGGCTTGACCCCAAGTGGATCAAAGACAATATCACCGGCCGCATTGATGCCTCCATGACCCAGCAATAGCAGCCTGACAGAATAATGACAGTGCGCTAATTTCACCTACATAGGCCACAGCATTACGGCCTGTGCAACTTCCTGCTCCCCACGGGGCAAACAAGTTGCACAGGCCTTTCTTTTTTTTTGCCAAGAAGTGCTTCGGAGGGCTTGTGTTCTGGTCGCGTTCAAGTGTAGCCTGAATTTATGAAAGAATGCCAATGATCTCTGACATGGCTTTCACGAAGACGACATCAGGCCCAAATCACATAACCCTGTTTCATGTGAGGACTTGTACGTGTCTCCACCACTATTCTATCTTGGTCTGGATATCGGCTCCACCACAGTCAAACTGGCGCTGTTGCATGCAGACGGCGCTATTGCCGAAACACGCTATTGCCGTCATGGCACAGCGGTTCGCACCACGCTGGCAAGCCTGCTTGCCGAAGTGTCACAACTCTACCCCCTCGCCACCGTGCGCTGTGCCATGACAGGCTCCGGCGCTCTTGATCTCAGTAATCAGCTATCCATTCTCTTTGTACAAGAACTGCTGGCAACAGCCCGCGCCATTGCGCACAGCGCGCCCGATACTACCGTAGCCGTTGAGCTTGGCGGCGAAGACGCCAAGCTGCTCTACCTTGGGCAGGATGTGGAACTACGCATGAACGAATCGTGCGCGGGCGGCACAGGGGCTTTTATCGACCAGATGGCCCGCCTGCTCAGCACAGATGCGGGTGGCCTCAACGAGCTGGCCTCGCGCCACACAACACTGTACCCCATTGCCTCGCGTTGCGGCGTTTTTGCCAAAACAGACATTGTGCCCCTGCTCAACGGCGGTGTCTCGCGTGAAGACATCGCGGCGTCCATATTTCAGGCAGTGGTTGAACAAACCATTGGCGGCCTTGCCTGCGGCAGACCCATCACGGGCAAGGTGGCCTTTTTGGGCGGGCCGCTGCACTTTTTGCCAGAGCTGAAACGGCTGTTTATCAATAACCTCGACCTTTCACCCCAGCACATAGCCCACCTGCCCCATGCCCAGTGCACAGCGGCCATTGGCGCGGCCTACTGCGCCATTTCTGCCGAAGATTCGGCCCAGCCGCACTGTCTCTCCGAGCTGGCTGTGCTGGCGGGTAGCCTCTCGCACACTCCCAAGGTGAGCACAGACAAAACACTGCCCGGCATGTTTGCCGATGGCCAAGAATACGCCCGCTTTTGCCAGCGGCACGCCACCACCAGCATGCTGCCCAGTGGCGATATTTGTCAGGCACGCGGGCCGCTGTACCTAGGGCTTGACCTTGGCTCAACCACAGTCAAGGCAGTGCTGGTGGATGGAGAACAGCGTGTTCTTGGTTCCTGCTATGCCTCCAACGGCGGCAACCCGCTGCAAACCCTGCTGCCGCCGCTGGCCGAAATGCTCGACCGTATCCCCCAAGACGCGTGGCTTTCTGCCTCTGGTGCCACTGGCTACGGCGCACACCTTGCAGAATCAGCCCTTGGCGTGGACAGCGTGCTGGTAGAAACACTGGCCCACTTCAAGGCGGCCACACGCTTGGTGCCCAATGTCAGCTACGTTATCGACATTGGCGGGCAGGACATGAAATGCCTTAAAATCGACAACAGTGTCATCAGCGATGTGAGCCTCAACGAGGCCTGCTCCGCTGGTTGCGGCGCGTTTTTAGAAAGCTTTGCCCGTGGCCTTGGGCTGAGCATGCAGGAATTTGTTGATATTTCGCTGTATGCGACGCATCCGGCTGACCTTGGCTCGCGCTGTACGGTATTTATGAATTCACGCGTTACTCAGGCGCAAAAAGACGGTCTGCCCATTGCCGACATTGCCGCTGGCTTGTGTTATTCGGTGGTGCGCAATGCGCTCGACAAGGTGCTGCGCATCAAAAATACGGCAGAGCTTGGCGAACATGTTGTGGTTCAGGGTGGAGCCTTTTTGAACGACGCTCTGCTCTGCGCCATGGAGCGCACCCTTGGCCGCCATGTGCACCGCCCGGCCTCATCGGGGCTTATGGGAGCGTATGGCGCAGCACTAGAAGCCCTTGAAAAAGCGGAATGCACAACCCTGCGTTCGTCCATCACAGCTCCGCTCATACGCGGGCTGGCCATGCGCACGCGCAGCTTTCGCTGCCGCGACTGCGGCAACAACTGCCTGCTTACTGAAACGCGCTTTTCGCACGGTTCGCGCCATATTGCGGGCAACAGGTGCGACAGGTTCAGCGAATCGCGGCGCGGGGCAACCGTCACCGCGCCCAACCTCATTGCGTGGAAAAACCAGCGGCTTTTCCGCTACGAGCCGCTGCCTCTGAATGCCGCTCCACGCGGCAGGCTGGGCATCCCCAGAGTTCTCAACGTCTACACGCACTATCCGTTCTGGTTTACACTGTTCACCTCGCTGGGTTTCAGGGTTGAGGCTTCGCCGCCCACCAGCCGGGCGCTGTTTGCGGCGGGGCTGTCGTCCGTTCCCTCGCAAAGTGTCTGCTACCCGGCCAAACTGGCGCACGGGCATGTGCTGGCACTGCTTGAAAGCGGCATAAAAAGCATCTTCTTTCCCTGCATCCCCCGCGAGGCGCATGAATTTACCGAAATGTGCGATTCATTTTCCTGCCCTGTGGCTTGCGGCTACCCGCAGGTGGTGCGCGAAAATCTGCCCGAAATCAAGGACGCTGGGGCAATCCTGCACACCCCCTTTGTAAACCTGAGCCACACGGCATCGCTGGTGCGCAACCTGTGCAACGAATTCAACCTGCCAAGGGGTGAAGTTCGCGCTGCCGTGCGCGCTGCTCGTCACGAGCAAGCCCACTACCTGCGCGAGCTGCGGGCCGAGGCAGAGCACATCTATGCGGAAACCCTGCGCAGCAAGGGCACAATGGTTGTGCTTGCGGGACGCCCCTACCATACCGATCCGCAGGTGCACCACGGTTTGCCCGACTTTATCGCCTCGTTGGGCGCTGCCGTGGTTAGCGAGGACGCCCTGCCCCGCAGCTGGATAAACCACCGCATGAACTTTAGCCTGCGGGCGCGCAACCAGTGGACATATGCGGCGCGGCTCTACCGAGCTGGCCAATGGGCCTGTGAGGCCGACCACGGCAACGCACGGGTAGAGCTTGTGCAGCTTACCTCGTTTGGCTGCGGCATTGATGCCATCACCGCCGACCAGATGCGCGAGCTCATGCGGGCCCACGGCAAACTGTACACACTCATCAAGATGGATGAGGGCAACGCCCTTGCCTCGGCGCGTATCCGCATCCGCTCTCTGCTGGCGGTAGGCAACGCAGACAAGGCAAGCAACCTCGCCCCCACCCCCGGCATGCCGGTGTTCAGCAAGCGCGACGCAGGCACGCACACCATTCTTGTGCCGCAAATGGCCCCCTTGCACCTGCCCTTTATAACCGAGGGCATTGCGGGCAACAGCCTTACCGTGCGTTTGCTGCCCACTGTGAGCGCAGAAGCCGTAAGCCTTGGCCAAGCCTATGTGAACAACGATGCCTGTTATCCGGCAATTGTGGCCATAGGCCAGCTGCTGCACGCCCTGCGCAACGATGGGCTCGACCCGCGTCGCACGGCCCTGCTGCTTTCACAAACTTGCGGGCCTTGCCGAGCAAGCAATTATCCCGCCCTGCTGCGCAAGGCATTGCTGGAATGCGGCTATGACCCTATCCCGGTGCTCACCATCAATTCTAGCGGCACAGACAGCCAGCCGGGGTTGCGGCCAGACAAGGCCATGCTTTGGCGCATGCTGCTTGGCATGCTTGCTGGCGACATGTTGCAAAGGCTCTCGCTGTTTACAGGAACCTACGAATGCAGCGCTGGCCAGACAGAAGACCGAGTGCAACACTGGCTGCAAACCATTTCGCCCGTTATCCGGCAGGGGGACGAAGCCGCCCTGCGGCAACTTCTGCCGCGCCTTGTGCGCGACTTTGCCAGCATACGTACCCATATTACCCCACGGCCCCGCGTTGCTGTGGTGGGCGAAATTCTGCTCACCTATCATTCGGACGCCAACAACCAGATTGTGGAACAAATCAGGCAGGAAGGCGGTGAGCCCCTACTGCCCGATTTTACCAACTTTATGCTCTACTGCCTGCGCGATGCCGTGTACGACTGGCGGCATCAGGGCGGCAGCGCATGGGCTGCCCTTGGCAACAGCCTTGTAATGCGCAGAATCGAAGGCGTAAGGCGTTACATGCGCGGAGCGCTCAACACCTCGCCGCTCAGCGCCCACGTTATGCCCGTGGCCCATATTGATGATCTGGCCCGGCTGGGCGAAAGAGTAATGTCGCTTGGCAACAGCGCTGGCGAAGGCTGGCTGCTGCCCGCAGAAATGTTGGAATTTTTGGAACACGGAACCAGCAATATTCTGTGTTTGCAACCTTTTGGCTGTTTGCCAAACCATGTGGTGGGGCGCGGCGCCTTCAAGGCCGTGCGCCGCCAGCGGTCAGAAGCCAACATAATGGCGCTGGACTACGACCCCGGCAGCAGCGAGGCCAACCAGCTCAACCGCATACGCCTGTTTATGGCCATTGCCAGAGAAAAGGAAAAAGAAAGGGAAGAAGCCGCCCGCCATGCCCGCCACACATACACGCATGCGGGTGGGTACAGCCCAGGGGATTACTGGCAGTAATACAAATGCGGCAAATCAAAATCACCTACTCACAGGCGGTTTTGATTTGCCGCAAAATATACGCATCTGCCCAATCAGCACGCCTGCTGGCGCTTATGCCCCAGCCAGCTTACAGAAGCATCACAGGAACACCCAACGATACACGGCAGTATGTTTGTAAAACTAAAAGCTATTCTTCACGCGGGGGCAGTTCCCGCCCGCCTTCCTGAAGGCGCTGCAAAAACTTGTCGCGGCATTCGTAGCTGCAAAAAC
>CAYPRZ010000093.1:0-10204 GCA_964413315.1 uncultured Desulfovibrio sp.
ACAGCACAAAGGCTGTCGGAGAGTTTTGCGCTCGAGAGCGGTACGCGCAATGCAGTTTTTGCTGGCGAGGGGTAAAGCTGGAGGGTAAGGCGAAGCGCCCAGTATGCGCACACCACTTTGATTCGCGTGCTGCTGAGACACGAAGGCTCTTTAGGCTGAAGTCCGAAATAAATTCGGCTCGATGCACTCTTCAGAACCAGATGAGTGAGGAGATGTCTGCCTTGCGCAGAGCTGGCGCGACAGAGATCACGCTTGAAACATGGATTGAACGAGCAGTAAGTATACTTCCAAACTTGGGAAAGCTTCTTAAAATGAACTTTTCGCCTGAAAATGCCTGGGGCAGGCTTGAGGGCAAGGGCCCTTACGACTGGATTTCATTGCCGTATTCGGCTTTAACATACGAAGCCATATTCCGAGTGGATGGGCAGCATCCACATGGCGGCTATCGCACCAAGTGATTAAAAAAATGGCCCTGATTTTTGCGCCAATTTTGCGCCAATGAGTGTGAGGAACGATGAGCAGAGGTGAGTTTTTGTGAGAAGAGGTTAGTATTTATTATACTGAAATTAAACAAGTTTTTGTGAGCACTCGTTACACGAAAAAGGACTTTTAAGTGACTGTTAATCACTAGGTTGGCGGTTCAAGTCCGTCTCGGGGAGCCAAAAGAAAGTAAGCCTTTGCGATTTCTCGCAAAGGCTTTTTTCGTTTTTTATCTTCTTGAAGTCGCTGTGCTCCCGTCTTTGAGGTAGAGCCCCTAAAACTGTAGAACCAGCATGGTTCTGTGGTGGACACCTTGGCTGCTCCCAGTTAGCAATAAGCAAGCAACCGTACCGCCAAAGCCAGATGGTTATGTACCCCGCGTAAAAAAGCCGGACAAAACGAAGCTGAGCCTTTGCGAGTTTTGGATATGAAAAGCACAAGAAATTTAAGCGCAGCCTTGCTTTTCAGCCCTTATGACGAGCTTGTGGCACGTTGCAACCAGATTTTTCCAGACTGTTGGCAAACCAACGCACAGCCCCTGTAAGCAGAACTGACAGACGGAGAGGAAACCATGCGGTTTATCGATCTGAAAAAACAATTCTTTCTTGCCGAAGAGCGCATTCGTGCCCGCATGGATGCCGTTTTGGAACACGGTCAGTTTATTCTTGGACCAGAAGTAGCCGAGCTTGAAAACCAGCAAAAGGGCATAAACGGCGCAAAACATTGCCTAACCTGCGCCTCTGGTTCAACCGCGCTGGATTTGATCATGCTTGCTTGGCAGTTCGGCCCCGGTGATGCCGTGTTCACATCTCCTTTCACCTTTGCGGCCACAGCAGAAAGCATCGCCCGCACGGGGGCGACCCCTATCTTTGTTGATATTGACCCCGCCTCTTTCAATATTGACGCTACGCAACTGGAGCTGGCCGTGGGGGCGGTGCTTTCTGGCGATCCCACACACTACCCACTGCCTGCCATTGCCCAAAAACACAAATTACGTCCACGCGCCGTGGTTACGGTAGATATTTTTGGGCACCCGGCTGACTATGATGCAATTTTCAAAACCGCTAAAAAATTCGGCATGCTGGTACTGGAAGATGCGGCCCAAAGTCTTGGGGGCACATATCGCGGCAAGCCGCTCTGTGGTTGCGGATGCGATGCCGCTGCCGCCAGTTTTTTTCCCACCAAACCCTTGGGATGCTACGGAGACGGTGGGGCTGTGTTTACCGACAGCGATGAAACTGCCGCCCTTGTAGATTCCTTGCGCTATCATGGCCGCCGGGACGCGCAGCACAAATACGACAACGTGCGATTAGGCATGAATGGTCGGTTAGACACACTTCAGGCTGCGGTGCTGCTTGCCAAGTTGGAGAATTTTTCCGCCGAATTGCAAGCCAGACAGCAAGTTGCAGACCGCTACAGCACACTGTTGGCCGCTGTTTCTGGCCTTACTGCGCCTTCAAACCCCAGCCAAGGTGAATCTGTATGGGCGCAATACACTGTCATGCTGCCAGAAAACACAGACCGAAAGGCTTTAATGGCAGCCATGAAGGAAGATAATATTCCTACCATGATTCACTACCCTAAATCTCTGCACATGCAGGAGGCTTTTTCGTTTCTTGGCTATACGGCAGATGATTTTCCAGCCGTGCGTAACGCCACGGCACGAGTCCTTTCCCTACCCATGCATCCATATCTGGATGCAGCGGAACAAGACAAAGTGGTGGAGTGTTTGAAACGTTTTTTAAAGGCCTGAGCTTTTGACAAAAATTGACACGCACCCAACCTGCACAACAGTACCAAAAATGGTGCCATACAGTTGCCGCCCTTCCACCCCTGCCGGGTGTGCGGCCTTTGCATACGCTGTAATGGCATATGCTGTTGCCATTACGTCGTAATATCCATATTGTTGTAATTACGGATAAACGCAGGACATATGGCCCGCCCCTACCGTAAATAATCAAATTTACCTCAAGCGCGCCTAGGCAAAATTGCACAAAATTCGCAAGGCAGTGTAAGCGCAGAGGGTGAGAGCTGGTTCACTGCAAATCAGGAATATCAACATTTTTTCAAAGACAGAGCCGATAAGAGCGCACACTGCCCCCGATATGGAAGTATGCATGCCGAGTGCTGACATGGCACGCACGTTGCATTTCACAGGCCCAGTGAACATTCAATGCCGTTTTGTGGTTACCACATCAGACAGGCTGACGGCAATGCGCCGCCTCAAAGAAATAACCATGGTATCGTTGTAAGATTATCAGGAGCTTGCATGCAGTACCCCACGCTCTGGCCGTCCCTTCCCACGACACTTGAGCACTCTCTGCTTCTTTCTTCCGAAGGCGAAAAATTACTTGTAGCTTTCGCAGAATCGCTGCTTGAAGCTGGGGAAAATGAGCTTGCACCGGAGCTTTTTCCAACATTTTGCGGCTTTCTTTTATCTGCTTGGGAATCTTCGCTCTTGTCGGCCAAAACCGCAGGCATGCTGCTGACTGCCCATGAAATACTGCCCTGCCTGAACGAACTCTCTGCCGATTTTTGCTCGACCTGCGCCTCTCTCAAACCCTGCGAACCTGCTTTTGCACAACAGGTCAATACTGCCATAGCAAACGGAGACATTGAGGATGCCAAAAATCTGACTGTCAGGTTCGCTGCGCAGGAGCCGGGCAATCTGTTCTGGCTACGGTTTGCCCAGCATATCGGGTTACTTTGGGGCGAATTGGACTGGTACGAGCCATGGTTGAAAAATCCGCCCATGCCCCGCGCTTTTGCCCGTATTTTCAGGGCCGATTACGCTTTTGCCCGCAAGGACTGGCAGACCGCTGCTGATCTATATGCTCTGGCCTACAAAGAGACAGCCCTGGTTCAATGGCTGGTGCGGGAGGGCGAGTGCCATTTGCGCATGGGCGACCGCGCGGGCGCAGTTGAATGTTGGCGCAGAGCCTTTGTTGCCCGCCCATGGCAGACAAACCTGCTGCTGCGTTTGGCCAGCGTACTCCGCAACGATGATTTGCCAGCTCCCCCACCTTCTGGGCGAGGTGAAGTTTTTCTGTATTCTTGGAATCACGGTTTCGATTTACAACGCTGCCTAGAGGCCCTCCACGCATCCGAGCTCTATGGCTGCCCGATTACGGTTCTGAACAACGGCAGCACAGACAATACAGCCGAAATCCTTAAAAACTGGCATGAACGCACGGATGTGGATTTGCGCGTTATTACCCTGCCCGTAAATATTGGCGCTCCTGCCGCCCGTAACTGGCTGCTGGGCACGGAACAGGCGCGGGCCGCCGACTGGGTAGTTTTTCTGGATGACGATGCGCTGGTTCCCAAAGACTGGCTTGGTTTGTTTGGCCGGGCAATGCACAACTATCCGGCTGCGGCGGTCGTCGGCTGCCGCATTCACAGCGCGGCTGCGCCCATGGCCCTCCAGAGTGTTGATTTGCATTTTGAGTGCTCGGCGACGGACGATTATCAACTTTGCGACACCCACCTGAGCATACCGGATTTTGGACAATACTCCTATCTGCGGCCAGCACTTTCTGTTACCGGCTGCTGCCACTGCATCACCCGCAAAAGCTTGGACGCGCACGGCCATTTTGATTTACGCTTCTCTCCATCACAGTTTGATGATCTCGAACGGGACTTTAGGGTAGCGCAAAAAGGCGGCCAGTGCATATATCAGGGTTTTCTGAGTGTTGGGCATATCAAGCACAGCGGCCTGATGGCCGGTATTACTCCTTGGCAAAAGGCAAACATTCAGGGCAATCTGTCAAAACTCTGGGGCAGTTATCCCAAGGAAGCCATCATACCTGTGGCCCATAGAGACTGGGAATCGCTGAGGCAGGATTTTTCCAACAAACTATCTACGCCCGGCATCTAGAATCGCTGTCTCAGGCAATTGTTAGATAGAATTGCTTTGGCGGCTGCACGGCAAACCTTCGCAGCAAAGGCGTGATGCAGCTTCAGCAGTGGCCGAAGGGCTTATGGAAATGAAACAGTAGACCGACGATATGCTGTAAGCTGCGGCGGTGAAAACCGTAATATTTTAAGGATGTCTACTCTTATAGTTACATGCGCATTTTTTACGCCCACCTGTGTGTGGCAAACTGGTAAAAGGCTGGGTCAATCATGAAGCCGTTTATTGAAGGCAGAAAGATACGCGTTGCCGTAGTGGGGTGTGGCCGCATCAGCCGTAAACATTTTGGGGCCATTGAGCAAAACTCTGACGCTTTTGAGCTGACGGGGGTTTGCGACACAAACCCAGAGGTCTTAGCCGCTCACAAGGAAACGTACAAGGTTCCGGGCTACCACAAGCTTGAGGATTTGCTGGCACAAAATGACTGTGATCTGGTCTCGCTTGCTACGCCATCTGGTTTGCATGCTCAGGAGGCCATTATGACGGCCAAATACGGTCGGCATGTGATGACCGAAAAGCCCATGGCCACTCACTGGCAAGAAGGGCTGGACATGGTGCGGGCCTGTGACGATGCTGGGGTTTTTCTTTTTGTCATCAAACAGAACCGGCTGAACCCGACGTTGCAGGCTGCCAAACGGGCTGTAAACGAAGGTCGGTTTGGCAAAATTTACATGGTAACGGTCAATGTGTTCTGGAGCAGGCCGCAGGAATATTACGATTCCGCAGCTTGGCGCGGCACATGGGAAATGGACGGCGGTGCCATTATGAATCAGGCCAGCCATTACATTGACCTGCTCGACTGGCTTATCGGCCCCATTGCAGATGTGCAGGCCATGACAGGCACGCTGGCCCGCAATATTCAGGTGGAAGATTCCGGGGTGCTGAATGTGCGCTGGCGTAGCGGCGCTCTGGGCTCTGTGGCGGTAACCATGCTGACCTACCCCAAAAACATGGAAGGCTCCATTACCATTCTAGGCGAAAAGGGCAGCGTCCGCATTGGCGGCGTGGCTGTAAACCGCATAGAGCACTGGGAATTCGCCGAACCCGCCGATTATGACGCAAGCGTGCGTGAAAACAACTATGTTCCGGCCTCGGTCTACGGCAATGGTCACGACGCATATTTTCGAAATGTCGCAGAATCTCTGCGCGGCAGGGCTACGCCCGACACGGACGGCCGCGAGGGCCTAAAATCACTTGAGCTGATAATTGCCGCCTACCTGTCGGCCAGAGATCGCAAAACTGTTTCCCTACCACTGCATTATTTGTAACGGAAAAGGGCTTTCTGTTTCCAGCCATGCACGACGGCGTTAACCATGAGGAACCAGCGCATGTGCGATGATGCCTTTATTCATGAATCGTCCTACATCGACGACAAGGTCGAAATCGGGGCTGGCAGTAAAATCTGGCATTTCTGCCACATCTGTTCCAATAGCCGCCTTGGCACAAACTGTACTGTGGGACAAAACGTTTGCATTGGGCCATATGTGACTATTGGAAACGGCTGCAAAATCCAGAACAACGTCAGCGTATACAAGGGTGTTGTGCTGGAGGACGACGTGTTTTGCGGCCCTTCTATGGTTTTTACCAACGTCTTCAATCCGCGCGCGCATATACAGCGCATGAGCGAGGCCAGAAAGACGCTTGTCCGGCAAGGGGCTACCCTAGGCGCCAACTGCACGATAGTCTGCGGAGTGACTGTGGGGCGGTATGCTTTTGTCGGAGCTGGCTCGGTGGTCACCAAGGACGTTCCTGATCACGCTTTGGTATACGGCAACCCGGCCCGATTTAAAGGATGGGTCTGCACCTGTGGGGAGAAACTCTCTGAAGAATTATACTGCCAGCGATGCGCCATCCGCTACCAGATTGAACGTGGCAATATCCTGACAGCCACGAATGAAGACCGCACGGCATGAAATGCAACGCATAACCGAGGATAGCATGAAACTTCTCGTTCTGGCGCTCATAGACACGCAATACACGCAGCTGCTGCGCAAGATGAATGCCAAGTTTGCAGCCTTGCGCCGCCGTTTGCCGCATACAAGGTGCTACATTATCGGCGATGGCAGACCAGAACAGATGCGCGGTTATGATTTCACCTACATCCATGCTACCGATCTCGAAGACAAAATCGCCTGCTGCTACAACCTCTCGGAGTCGCTGCGGCCAGACCTGATATACATGCGCTACCCCGGCGCTTACGAGCCCCTTTTGCGCTATGTTTCTGCTTTTCCCAATATCGTGCTTGAGCATAATACCATTGAAAGCAATGAGTATACGGGGTCTTCCAGAGAGCGGGAACTGGCATTGGGGCCGCAAATTATTGCCGCCTCAGCCGGTGTTATTGGCGTGACCCGCGAAATCGCGGAGTATGAACGCCAACGTTCGCGGCCTGATCTGCCGATTTTTGTATTGCCCAACAGCATGGAAGCTTCTGGAAAAAAAGCTGTAACGCGGCCGCAACTCTTGCCGGGGGAAACATTGCGCATGTTTTCCGCCGCTCGCTTCGACCAATGGCACGGTTTGGAAAGGGTCCTTCACGGCCTTGCCAGCAATGGCAACAAGGAGAGGTTTGAACTGCATTTGGTCGGCGACGGCCCAGAGTTGGACACCTACAAAAAACTCCATACGGAACTCAATCTACAAAAATGTGTGCATTTTCACGGTTGGTTGAACGAAGAGAAGCTGCGCGCGCTGGAGGCTAATTGCCATATCGGCGTGGGGAGCCTTGGGCTGTACAAGATCGGATTGAATGAAATCTGCTCGCTCAAAGTGCGCGAATATGCCGCAAACGGGCTGCCTTTCTTTTTTTCTGGATTGGACAGTGATTTTTCTCTGGAATCGCCTTTTGCGCACACAACGCCGAATAATGACACTCCCATCGACATGGACGGCGTCTACAATTTTGCACTTCGATGCTTGGCAGACCCGAATATTGGGGCAAAACTTTGCACATTTGCAGATGAGCATTTGACATGGGAAAGCCGGGGTGAAGCGTGGGTCGGCTTTTTGCGCTCTGTTGCCGCTACGGTGGCAAAAAAAACACCCCTCCCCCCCTCTGCCCCCCTGTTTTCCATCGTCATCCCCTGCTGGAATCAGGCGCATTTTTTGTCCGAGGCCATAGCCAGCGTGCACGCCCAAAATTTTCCGGCTTTGGAAGTTATTATTGTCAATGACGGAAGCCCAGACAACACTTCTGAGGTGGCCAGGCAACTGATGGCAACCTACCCCAACCTGAATATCCGCCTGATCGAACAGGATAACATGGGTTTGGCTGAAGCCCGCAATTCCGGCATCCGCGAAGCTAGAGCGCCTTGGATACTGTGCCTGGACAGCGACGACAAGCTGGCAGAAGGTTTTCTGGCTGCTTCGGCTGCGGCCATAGACGAAACGCCCCATATCAGCGCACTGGGCGGCATGCTGCGGGAATTTGGCGCGCGCGACAGCGAATGGCGCTATACCTTGTATGTTAAAGGCAACCTGCCCTATTCCAACAGTCTCCCGGTGTCGGTGGCCTTTCGCCGTTCCCTTTGGGAAGCTGTGGGCGGGTATGACCCCAGCAATCCGTGGGGACTTGAGGATTGGCATTTCTGGCTAAAAAGCTTGGTTTTCGGCTGGATTCCGCGCCCTTTGGCCAAACCGCACCTCTGGTATAGAATCCACGACAAAACCAGTATGTTTGACCAGCTTAAGGAGCATTGGGGCGAGGTGCAGGCCCTGCATCAGACAATGCTTGGCGGCTTTTATAACACTGCTACGGTGCTGTCTGCCCATACCATCCTGCTGAATATGTGCGAAACAAATCAACAGAGGATTGAGGCCAAGTGCAAACGGTTCCCAGACCTGCCCCTGCCTTGGTTCTGGCTGGGCCTGTTCCATGAGGGGCGTGGCGAAAAAGAAGCTGCGCTTTCCTGCTATATGCGAGCACAGCACCTTGATGCCGCGGCCACTCCGCACCCCGGCGGGACAGGCTTGCAGTGGCAGGTGCACTACCGACTGTTTGGCATTTACCTCTCCATGAATTTTGCAAAAAAGGCTCTGGCCTCCAGAGCTGCTTGCGAAGAGCTTAAGCCAGAACTGAAAGCACCGCTGGCCGAGCAGGATCGCATAATTGCTCTTGCCACCTCCTCCAAAGAATCCACAAAGCGTGTTTTGTTGATGGGCGAATTTTTTTGGCCCTCGCTGGGCGGCATCGAGACCTTTCTGGAGCACCTTGGCGACTATCTGCTTCAAAATGGATATGAGGTACATGTAGCCACCAGTGCGCGATCCGAGCGCCCAGCTCTTGAATATAGAGGCATGCAGATTCACGAATTTCCAAACTATATGAACCTGCAAAGCGGTCTGCTGGGTGGGCTGGACGATTTTGACTGCCTGCTACGCCAATGTGGCTTTAGCCATGTCATCTGCCTGTCGCATATCGACCCGTGGTCCATGTACATTTGTGCCGAGGCCTCGCAAAAGCCCAAGCTTATTTTTCTGCCATTGCTGCAAAACTACAAGGACTTCATCAAGGATCAGTCGCTGGCCGAAATTATGCGGCTGCTGGGCAAAGCTGACCATGTGTGCCGGATTATGGAGGGCTCCCTTGACCGACAGTTGCTCGAACTTGCCGGGATCAAAAGCCATTTTGTGCCACACATGGTGCCAACCCTGGAAAGCAGCTATCAGTTCCGCAAATCCTTCGGGCTGGCTCCTGACATGCCTCTGTTTCTCAATGTTGCAAACTTTTGGCCTTTCAAAAACCACTTGGCCCTGATTAAAACGCTCAAGGTTTTGCAGGGCGACTGGCGCATGGTCATGATCGGCTCTCCGCATGACCGCCGATGCTTGGAGCAGGTGAAAAACGCCATTCGCGGAGACAACCGCTTTATCCTGCTGGAACGGCAGCCACGCGAGGTGACCGCTGCCGCCATAAGAGAGGCGGATACGGTACTGCTCGGATCATGGTACGAGGGATGCCCCTTGACCATTCTTGAGGCCATGAGCGCTGGCACCCCATGGTTGGCAACGCCAGAATGCGGCTCGGTTGTCGATCAGGCTGGCGGATTTGTCGCTGATCTGGAGTATTTCCCCATGCTTTTGCCAGAAATCATCAATGATGAGACGGTGAAAAGCGGCTTGGGCAAACTGGGTAAACGACATTGGGAGGCCTGTTTTAGCCCCCAAGCTGTGCTGCCAGCTTTTATTGACCTTTTGGAAAACGATGGTGCTGATATGCCTGACTTGCGCATGCCGCCGCAGCTGCGGGCCGACAGCATGGCGCTATGGTCTGCGGTCAAAGGGCGCATTGCGTTTAGCCACGGCGTATTTCTGTAATAATTTGTGATGGCAATATGAAAAAAATAATTTCTCTCGTGGGGGCCAGACCCCAGTTCATTAAAGAGGCTGTGGTAGGTGAAGCTGTACGCCGCCATCACGCGTGGGAACATGTGCTGGTGCACTCTGGCCAGCACTATGACGCTTCAATGTCAGGCATTTTTTTTGATGATTTGGCAATCCCTGAGCCCAAGGAAAACCTTGGTGTCGGCTCAGGAACCCATGGCGCCATGACCGGGGCAATGCTGATCTCGATTGAAAAAGTGCTGATGCGTGAAAACCCCGACGCCCTGATTGTTTATGGCGATACCAACACAACTCTGGCTGGCGCTCTGGCTGCCGCCAAACTTGATATACCCATTGTGCATATCGAAGCTGGCTTGCGCATGCAGCCCAAAAGCATGCCGGAAGAACTGAACAGGATACTTACGGACAGAATTTCAACAGTGCTTTGCTGCTGCTCTGAACTGGGCCGCAAGAATCTGCGTGCAGAAG
>CAYPRZ010000094.1:0-10143 GCA_964413315.1 uncultured Desulfovibrio sp.
CAAAGTTTGTGCCTTTGACCGGTTGTCAAAAAGAACTGTGGCTTTCTGCTAAAGCAGCTTTGTCCGATTATGCTGAAACCTCCATCCGGGGCTGCTATCATATAGATGCCATGCTGGACCCTGAGCTTCTGCGTCAGGCCATTCGCTGCACACTCCATTTTACGCCCCTGCCCGCCGCCTCACTGTGTCAGGACGAGGAAGAACCTCGCTTTCTGGTGGGTGAACCGCACGAGCCGGATTTTCGGGTTCTGGATGCCGCGTCTCAGCCAGACCCAGCCGCAGCCGCCGACCGCATGATCGACGAGTTTTTTGAAGAACCCGTAGAAAATCCCCTTATGCGCTACGCGTTGGTGCTTACTGGCCCGTCAACCTGCATTGTCGCCATGAAGTGCTCGCACGTGGTGCTCGACGGGCTGGCCTTCTTTTTTCACATTGCTGTTATTGCCGATGTGTACACAGCCCTTGCGCGCGGCGAAACCCCCAACCTCGGCGAGCCCTGCCCCTGCGACGAGGCCTACCTCGAAGACCAGGCGCACTGCGCCTCACCGCGTTTTCAAAAAGACATGGCATTTTGGGAAGACCATCTTGCACGTCTGCCAGAAAAAAGGCTCCTGCGCGCCCTGCCGGGGCGGCCCGATGTGCTGGGCGAAAGCCGCCATCAAAAATACGTACTTTCCGAAAAAGCCTCGCGCGAGGCATCGGCGCTTATTGCCGCGCACAAGGTCAGCCCCGCTGTGTTCTTTACCGGCATTTATTCGCTGATTGTTTCATTCATGAGCGGCGAAAAAGACATTGTAGCCCTTGCCCCAGTGGCCTACGGCGAGCGCAAGGTGCTCTATCGCAGGCAGGGGGCCATGATGGCCCTGCCGCCCCTGCTGATAAAAGTGGCCGCGCACAATACCTTTGCCAAACTGCTAGAGGCTGTCAGCGCACAAAATGGCTCGTTTTATCGCCATGTGCGCACGCCCTATCAGTTGGCGGCGCGCAAGCTTGAGGGTCGCAACTTTGCCTTTCTGGCTGATACTTTTGTCAATTTTTTGCCCAACACGCCTCCCGGCACACCAGAATTTCCCATTGTCGAGGCCGAGCAGCGCCACAGTGCCAAGGAACCCATTCTTTTTGGCACACTGGTTATGCAGGAACTGCGCACGGGCTGTTTTTCGCTCACCGTGCGTAACAGCCGTAACCACCTGAGCGACAGGGATGTGGAGCGCTTTGTGGCGCGGGTTGAAAGCGTGATTGCCCAGCTGGCGGCAGGCGTAGAACCGCCCCAGCTCGACTATCTGCTGGATGAAGAAAAGCAGGAATTGACCCAGTGGCGCTACGGCCCGGTCAGAAGGTACGATATCCGCTCGCTGCCAGAACTGTTTGATGCCACGGCACAGAAATTTGCTGCGCGTACAGCGGTCAAGGACGAGTGGGGCAATGCCCTGACCTACGCGCAACTGCGCGAAAATTCCTTGCGCTGCGCCGCATGGTTGGCGGAACAGGGCATTGGGCGGGGCCACATTGTGGCTGTGAGGGCCCGCCGCACGGCCAACCTGCCAGAGGTGGTGCTGGGCATTCAGCGGCTGGGCGCGGTGTATCTGCCCATTGACCCCAAGGCCGCACCCGACCGTCAGGCTTATATAGTAGAAGACGCAGGAGCAAAACTATCCCTCGATCTGGACGATCTTGCCTACCGGCAAACGCCCATAATTCCTCTGCCACAGCCCCCCTTGGCCACCGAGGGGGCCTACCTCATCTATACATCCGGCTCCACGGGCAAGCCCAAGGGCGTGCTGGCCCCGCACGGCGGCTTTGCCAATATGATTCAGGGGCAGATAGAACTTTTTGGCATACAAGAAGACGACCGCGTCGTGCAGTTTGCACCGCCCATTTTTGACGCCTCGCTGTCAGAAATGTTCATGGCCCTGCTGGCAGGGGCTGGCCTGTACCCGGTGAGCGACCAGTGCCGCAACGCGCCTTGGACACTGCGGCAGTATATGATTGATAATGATATAAGTGTGGTAACCCTGCCGCCCTCGTATCTTAATCTGTTTGAAGGCGAGCCTTTTCCCGGTTTGCGTGTGCTGATCACCGCTGGCGAGCCCCCGGTGGCGGCAGACGCCCTGCACTACGCCAAATCGTTGCGTTATTTTAACGCCTACGGCCCTACGGAAACCTGCGTTTGCGCGGCAATGAAGGAAGTTTCGCCTTTTGAGCCACAGCCCATTGGGGTGGGGCGGCCCATTCCCAACGTTACGCTTTCCATCCGCAATGCTGAGGGGCGCGAGCTGCCAGCGGGTATGCCCGGCGAGCTTTGGATTGGCGGTGCCAGCGTGGCCCTTGGCTACCACAACAAGCCAGATATGACCGCACAGCGTTTTGTGTGCTTGCCGCACGAGGGCGGGGCGCGGTTTTACGCATCGGGCGACTTGGCCTTGTGGTCAGCAAAGGGCGAAATAGTGCTTCTGGGCCGGGCAGACGATCAGGTGAAAATTCGCGGCAACCGCGTGGAACTGGCCGAGGTGGCCTGCCTGCTCGAAAACTGCGAGGCCGTTAGTCAGGCGGCCGTGCTGGCGGTTAAAGATGCTGGCGGTCAGGCCAGCCTTGCCGCATTTTTTGTGCTTAAGCTTGGGGCAACCATAGAATCTGTGGTTGAGTGGAGCCGGGGCAGCCTGCCGCCCTACATGATACCCTCTGCTTGGCATGTGCTTGAGGCCATGCCGGTAGCTCCCACGGGCAAGATTGACCGTAAGGCGCTGCAAAACATGGCCCGCCAGTGTGATGCTGGCAACAGCGCGGGGCGGCAGGTGGATGCGGGCCTCGTAAGCATTTTTGAGCGCGTGCTTGGCCGCACCT
Organism: uncultured Desulfovibrio sp.; assembly: GCA_964413315.1. GTDB lineage: Bacteria > Desulfobacterota > Desulfovibrionia > Desulfovibrionales > Desulfovibrionaceae > Desulfovibrio. The sequence goes on from CAYPRZ010000094.1 coordinate 2,845, forward strand.
ACGACCCCGCAAAGAGCTTTTTTGACCAAGGCGGCAACAGTCTCAATGCCATGTCGCTGCTGCATGCCATTCGCAAGACCTTCAATGTAGATATTTCCTTTCGCAGTTTTGTGAGTTGCGAAACCCTGTTTGACGTGGAGGCCCTGCTTGGCAACGGCAGGGTTGAGTCAACCAGCGCAGTCCTTGAAACCGCGCCCCTGAGCATGGGCCAGTTCCGTATCTGGGCCTACCAGCAGGTCAACGAGGGCTCCATAGATTACAACATGCCCTTGCTGCTTGAACTGCGGGGCCATAAAACGGCAGATTTTCTTGAAGGTCTGCGCAGGGCCGCCAACGCGCAGGAGCTTTTTCGCTGCACAGTGGCGGGCGATATAGATAATCCCCATTTTCAGCGCGCCAAGGGCGAGGTGTACTTGCGTAGCGTGGCCTTTGCCGACAAGCACGAGGCCGCAGCCTTTTTTGACGAGCAGATACACACGCCCTTTGATCTGCGCACAGAGCTGCCTGTGCGGTTGGTGGCGGCCACCTTGCCCCACTGTGTGCAGGTGCTGGTGCTGGTGCATCATGTGGCGGGCGATGGTGAGACTCTGGAAATATTGCTGCAAAATGCTCTGCGCCATCTGCGGGGCGAGCCGCTTGTGCACGGCGCTTTGGCAACGCAAGAGGGTTTTTGCCGCAGGCAGGCAGCCTATGCAGCCTCGCCAGCCTGCGCGGGGGATGCCGCCTACTGGCGGTCGGTGCTTGAGCCCACGGTAGAGCCGATCAATCAGGCCGCAGGGGCTGCCAGCCGTACCGGGGCCATGACAGGCATTGATATAGATGCGGAAACCGCTCAGGGTTTTGAAATTCTGGCTAAAAATTCTGGTGCCAGTGTGCTGGCCTGTTTTGTAGCTCTGGCGGGGCGTACCCTTTGCCGCCGCTTTGGGCGCAGTGAATTGCTGTTGGGCGTGCCCATGGGCCTGCGCGAAACGCAGGACGAATTTTGTGCCGCCGGGTTTTACGTCAATACCGTACCCCTGCGCGTCAGGCTTGATGATCAGGCAGACAGCGCCGCCGTGGCCGATGCTGTGCGTCAAATGCGTCAGGCCATCGAGCACAGCCGCTATGGCTCGGCAGACATTGTGCCGGAATTTTTGGCAACACACGCGCACTTTGAGGCCGTGACCGCGCCGGGGCTGGAAGTTCACCGGCTGGGGCTTCAGTTGCGGGCCAGCAAGCTGACGGCCAGTTTTACACTGGTAACCGGGGCTGCCTCGCGCATTGTGCTTGAGTACGATTCCGGCTGTGTGACAAACGCTCAGGCATTGCTGCAAGAGCTGGCGCAGAGCATGCGCCGCGCGTGCGAGGGGCTTGCGCGGCGTAATCCCCGGCAGGTACTGGCCGATGCTTGGCGCGAGATTCTGCATCCCGGCTCCACAGCGCCAGTGCTGGATGAAAGCGATTTTTTCCGCGATGGCGGCGATTCCATCAAGGCTATTCAGATTACGGGTATCTTGCGCCGTAGCGGCATTACTACGCTCAGCGCGCCCGAATTTTTGCGCAAGCCGCGCTTTGCGGATATTTGCGCTCTGCTTGAAAGTGGCGCAGAAGCCTCTGGCGCAACCCAAAATGTGGATTACACGCCGGTTGCCCCCGGCGAGCACGTGCCTTTGCTGCCCTTTGCCCACCATTTTATTGCCGCGCACCCCCAGCACTGGCAGCAGTTCTTTATGCTGCTGCCGCTTGAAATACGCGCCGATGTGCCCACAGCCACCCTTGAGGCATGGCTGCAAGCCCTGCCGGATAATCACGAGTCGCTGCGCATGGCCTTTGCGCCCGATCACGCCACAGTGCTGGCCGATCCGCAAAAGATTGAGCTTGAGTGCTGCGATGTTGGCGAATCTGTAGGGCAGACAACCATGCTGCGTCAGGCCGTGGCCCACATCACTGCAAGGCTGAATCCTGAAAGCGGCCGCACCCTTGGGGCCGTGCTAGTGCGGCAGGGCGGCAGACGCATTCTGGTGCTGGCAGGGCATCATCTGGCACTGGACGCGCTGTCGCTTGAGGCTTTGCGGCAGGAGCTGGTGCACTATTGCCGTAATGGCTCTGCCCATAATCAGGCCCAGCGCGAGGGCCAAGGCCTTGCCCTGCGGGCGCGTGAGGTTGAGCGCCTTGTGGCCGCCGGTGTTTTTCCCACCGCTGAACAGCGCACGCTCTGGCGTGCAGCCTTCGCCACACCGGCAGACCCCTTGTGTGCGCTGCTGCCCGGCGGAAAGGACAAAGCCGCAGAACGGCTCAGTGCTGCCGTGCGGCTTGAGGGATTCCGGCTTGAATATTCACCCGATGCCAAGGCCGATCTGCTGGCCGCTCTGGCCTGCGCCCTGCACGCGCAGGGGCAGCAGGCTGCCGTGCGCATTACACTTGAAAGCCATGGGCGTGACGAACTTTTGTCGGGTTGTGACGCCAGCCGCAGCCTTGGCTGGTTTACCGCAGTTTGCCCCATGCCCCTTGAGCCCGCCACAACTTGCGCTCAGGCCCGCGAGGCAGTGGGGCCGTGGCTGGCCCAGCATTTTACGCCAGAAAACTGTAATGCTTACGGTTATTTGCGCCGTAATGATCCCCAAGCATTTAACTACGCGGGCCAGATCGCCTTTAACTATCTTGGCCGCATGACAGGCCAGCCAGACGACGAGGCCTCGCTGGTGCTCTCGGCCCTTGCTCCGGGCCTTGTTCCCGAATTAGTGCACAGCCAGATGCAGGCCGAAGCGCCGCTGGAAATATCGGCCTACTTTGACCAGCAGGGTGCGCTGCATCTTGGGGCGTGGTTTAGCCCCGCCTGTCTGCCGCAATCATGGGTTGAGGGGCTGCTCGCCAGCTGGCTTGAGGCGCTCAAAACCCTGCCAGCCTACTTGCCGCAGCAGACGCTGGACGCCATATTTGCCGCTTGCCGTTGTCAGCCAGAGGATGTGGAGCGCATCGCACAGCCCGAAAGCGGGCACGGGGCTCTGCTGTATCAGTCTTTGCTGGCGCAAACGGGCGTGTACACCCAGCAGGTGGAATTTTATTTTAAGGGACAGGTAGATGTTTTTGCGCTCATGCGAGCGTGGGAACTGCTCACCGCACGGCATGAAAGTCTGCGTTCGCTCTTTCCCATGCCGGTGGAGGGCGAATTCTACCGCGTTGTGCTGCGCAAGGCCCGTACCAGTCTGGAATATCACGATTTTTCGCATCTGCCGCAGGCAGAAGCCGAGGCCGAAATGCAGGCCCTGCTGCTGGCAGAGCGGCAGCGCGGTTTTGACGTTCAGCGCGGGCCGCTGCTGCGGGCGCGGTTTTTCCGGCGGGGGGATGGCAGCGCAGTCATGAGCTGGTGCTTTCACCATCTGCTTATGGACGGCTGGTGCATGGGCGTGCTGCTGCGCGAACTCTTTGCCCTAGCCAAGACCGGAGCCGATGCTGATGCCGCCTCTGCCAGTCTGCGCTTGCCCGAGCCCTTTCCCCTTGAGGCGTATAGCCGCTGGCGGGCGCAGTTTGATGAAAGGGCCGCGCGGGCCTATTGGGCCGACCTGTTGCACGATTTTGGCGGTCTGACAGGCGTTGCCCTGCCTCAAGCCGCAGCGGCTGACGCGGCAGCTAAGGAAGGTACGTCTGAAACAGAATTTACCGAGCCCCAGACCTTGGAGCTAGAGCTGGACGAAAGCCTGAGCACCAGCTTGCAAAAGCTGGCAAGGGCTGAGTCCGTTACGCTTTCTGCCCTTGTGCAGGCCCTGTGGGCCATTGTGCTTGGCGGCGTCAACCATGGCAGCCGCGACGTGGTTTTTGGCGTGGTCACTTCGGGCCGCCCTGCTGAGGTTGCGGGTATTGAAACCGCCGTGGGGCTGTTTATCCAGACCTTGCCCTTGCGGGCGCGCTGGCAGGGCAACGAGCCGCTTGGCGCGTTGCTGGCCTCTGTAAAAGAGCAGAGTTTGCAGCAGATGCGCTACGGCTATGTGCCGCTGGCGGCAATGGGCAGAAATTTGCTCGACCACCTGATGGTATTTGAAAATTACCCCGTGGACACGCGTTTTGACGATGGTCGGGTAGAGCTGTGCGGCATGCATGGCTTTGAAAAAATTCCTTATGCTCTCGGCATTTCTGTTATTCCCGGCGTAAATCTGAGCTTCCGCTTTTTGTATGATCCCAAACTGTTACCCGAAGAGAGGGCACGTTCCCTGCGAAATGGGCTTCATGCGGTGCTTGCGGCAGCGGCCTCTGGGGAGGGGCGTACCTGCCTTGAGTTGGAGCAAGCGGCGAAAAACGCGGGAGCGGGCGCAGAAAATATTGGTACAGAGCAGACCGGGGCGGAAAATTCGCCCGATGACGCACCAGAACCAGCCGTGCGAGCTGTGGCTCCGCAGGGGGCCAATGTGGCGGCACTGGCAGAAACAGTACGTGCTGTCTATGCCACCGTGCTTGGCTGCTCTGTAAATTCTGTGGATGCGGATTTCTTTCAGCTTGGCGGCCATAGCCTGATAGCCATGAGTTTGCTCTCGCAGTTAAGCAAGAGCCTCTCTGTGGCGGTGGGTATAGAGGACGTGATGGGTTACCCCAGCCCGCGCGCACTTGCGGCTCGCATTGCGGGTTTGGTAACGCCAGAGGCTGTTATTCCGCGTGTACAGGGGCGGGCAACCTACCCCCTGTCGCCCGCGCAGCAGCGCATATGGTTTATGCAAAAGCTGCATGAGGGCGGTCAGGTCTATGTGATTCCTTTTGCCGCCCAGTTGCGCGGCCCAGTAGATGCCGTGGCCCTGCAAAAGGCCCTAACCCTGCTTGAAGAACGTCACGATGCCCTGCGCCTGCGCGTGGCGCTGGACGCACCAGAGCAGAGCCTTGCCCCGGTGGGCAGCCTGCGGCTGGAATGCTACGACATTCCCTATACCGACGATATCTACGTGGGCGTAACCATGCCGCTGGGCGTGGAAAGACCGCTGGTCCGCGTGGCCCTGTATCCGCAGCAGGATGGCAGCCATGTGCTGTTGTTCTGCTTCCACCATATTATATTTGACGGCTGGTCGGCAGAGATTTTTACCCGTGAGCTCAACGAGGCCTATGCTGCCGCGCTGCAAGGCGTGGCACCGCAGTGGCGGCCTTTGGAGCTGGATTTTGCCAGCTACGCCCTGTGGGATTCGCAGCGCGAGCCCGCTGTGCTGGAGCAGGTGCGCAACGACCTTATGCCGCTGCCAGAGCGTTTGCGGCTGCCGCTTGATTTTCCCCGTCCTGCGGTACAGCGTTTTGAGGGCGCGGTACTGGCCTTCGATCTTGGGCTTGAGCGTAGCCTTGCCCTTAAAGACTGGGCACTGCATGCGGGGGTAACGGTGTTTCCCGTCTTGTTGGCCCTAGTCGATGCCTTTTTACTACGCCACACGGGGCAGGATGACATTATCGTGGGCTGCCCTGCGGCCAACAGAGAGCACGATCAGGTTCAGGGCCTTGTGGGCCTGTTTGTGAACACGCTGGTGGTGCGGGCACGTATGAATGCGCAAGCCGGTTTTGCAGAGCTGGCCCGCACGGTGGATTCTGCCTTTGGCCATGCGCTGGCCGCCCAAAGCTGCCCCTTTGAGCGGGTCATTGAGGCCGTTGGGGTTGAAAGAAATGCAGCGCAAAACCCGCTGTTTGACGTTTTTGTCGCCTTGGAAGGTGCCAGCTGGAGCGACTTTGGCCGTCAACCGCTGTGCATGCAAGCCCTTGATCTGCCGCACCAGTGCAGCAAGTTTGACCTGAGTTTCTATTTTCGTGAACGGGCCGACGGCGGCTATGATATTCACCTCGAATACTGCACAGAGCTCTTTACCCGCGAAACCGTCAGCCGTATGGCCGAGCGCCTGTGCACCCTTGCCGATGCCGTGCTGGCGGACGATTCAAAGCCTCTGGCCGAACTGGATATTTTGCCAGCGCAGGAGCGCGCAGAGCTCGCCAGCTTTAATGACACAGCAGAATCGCTGGATATCACCGTTGATATGGACAGCCGTTTTCGCGCTCAGGCCCGCCGCAGCCCACAAGCCCCGGCAGTGGTTGACGCCACTGGCAAGGCACTTTCCTACGCGCAGTTTGACGCGCAGGTTGATGCCCTAAGCGCATGGCTGCAAGGGCAGGGCGTGGAACGCGGCCAGTATGTGTGCGTGTGCTTTGAGCGCTCGCACGCAATGATGGCCTGCATTTTTGCCGTGTTGCGGCTTGGGGCCGTGTATGTGCCGCTTGCCGCCACCTTGCCCGCCGAGCGTTTGCGGTTTGTATTTGAAGACCTTGGCCCGTGCGCGGTGGTGTGCGAGGCGCGCTTTGCGGAAGCATTCTGCCAGATTGGGCAGTGCGGCCAGCGCATACTCACACCTGATTTTGAGGCTCTGGCTGCTGGTGCGCAGATGCCATGCGCAGATTCTGCCCGCGAGGCGGAGCCATTATCATCGGATTCCCCGGCCTACGTAATATTTACCTCCGGCTCCACCGGGCGGCCCAAGGGCGTGCTTATCGAACACGCCAGCGTTGCCAACCGCCTGTTATGGATGCAGTCGCGCTTTTCCATCGGGCAGGGGGATGTGGTGCTGCAAAAAACCACCATCACCTTTGACGTGTCGGTGTGGGAGCTGTTTTGGTGGTCGTGGCAGGGCGCAAGCATTGCCCTTCTGGAACCAGAGTCGGAAAAAATTCCTGCCCGTATTGTGCAGGCCATTGAGGGCCGTGGGGTTACGGTGCTGCACTTTGTGCCGTCCATGCTTCGGGCTTTTCTGGATCATCTGGAGGCCCACCCGCAAGAGGTGCGCAAGCTGCATTCGTTGCGCTATGTGTTTACCAGCGGCGAGGCATTGCCACGTGAACTTGTGGCGCGGTGGAATGATCTGACGCATGCAGAACAATTGCGTGTGGAGCTGCACAACCTTTACGGCCCCACAGAGGCGACCGTGGACGTATCGTGGCAGCCCTGCGTGCACACGCCACCCCATGTTGTGCCCATTGGTCGTCCGGTCAGCAATACCCGGCTGCATGTGCTGGATGCCTGCAAAAAACCAGTGCCGCTTGGCGTGACGGGTGAGATTTATATTTCAGGCGTACAGGTTGCACGGGGCTATGTGAACAGGCCCGACCTGACCGCCAAACGGTTTATGGATGATCCCTTTGTGCCCGGCAGCCGCATGTACCGCACGGGCGATCTGGGGCGCTGGCTGGCCGACGGCAGCATTGAATACCTTGGCCGCAACGACGATCAGGTGAAAATTCGCGGCTTCCGCATAGAGCTGGGCGAGGTAGAGGCGGCGCTTGGGCGCTGCCGGGGCGTATCGCAGGCAATGG
>CAYPRZ010000095.1:0-10089 GCA_964413315.1 uncultured Desulfovibrio sp.
GTCCACAGATTCTGGATGCCTCTTGAGGTATTCGCGCATGAGCTTGACGCCAAGTTCTGGCGCGCCCTTTTCCATAAGGGCTTCGGCATAGAGCAGGTTGAGCGAAATATCGTCGGGCCAGACGCTGAGGGCCTGTTCCATTACCGCAGCCGTGTGCGGCGACTTGCGGCTCAGCAGCCACACGCCCCCCTCAAGCCAGATATTGACCGGCATGTGGGCTTTTGCAAGCAGGGTAGAGGCTGCGGCGAGGGCGTTTTCGTCCTCGTTGTTCAGCGCCTGAGCAAAAACCAGAAAAGCATAGGTATTGAGCGCATTGGGCGACAAATCTGCCTCAACCGGGCGTAGCGATACACCCTTGAGGTCGAATTTTTGTGCCTTTGTGGTGGCAGCGGGTGCCGCAGTTTCCGCAGTGGGTGCGTCCGACTTGTCGGCAGCCTGATGGCGCGCACCAGAGCAGCCGCCACACCCAAGCAGAGAGAACGAGGTAGCGGCGGTAAGGGCCAGAGCGCACAGCAGCGCAACGTGGTTACGTTTCATATCAGGATTGTATCCATGTGTCTGAAAAGTCCTTGATATCAACAGCAAGATGCTGCCGGATTTTTTCCAGCAGCCGCGCCTCCAGCTGGCGAACGCGCTCCCGCGTGACGTTATACCGTTCGCCTATCTCGCGCAAGGTTACCGGCTCGTCGGTGAGTAGGCGATTATGCAGAATATACAGCTCTTTTTCGTTCAGCTTGGGCAGAATGGTTTTGAGCTTGCTGCGTACAAGACCGGCGATTTCGGTACTGGCAAGGGTGTCTTCTATGCCGGGGCCAAGGGCGGGCAAAAAGTCCATACGCGTTGCGCCGCCAGCATCTTCGCCCACCGGCACGTTGAGCGACATGTCTGTGGAGGCCAGACGCTGATCCATTTCGTTTATCTGCTCTTCAGTCACACCCAAACGCTCAGATAGCATGGCCGCGTCGGGGTCAAAGCCCTGCATGATCAGCTTTTGGCGCTCGCGGTTCAGATTATAGAACAGCTTGCGCTGCACCTGTGTGGTGCCGATCTTGACCATGCGCCAGTTGTCCATAATGAACTTGAGAATGTAGGCCTTGATCCAGAACGAGGCATAGTACGAAAATTTGATGCCCTTGTCGGGGTCAAACTTGTTGACCGCGCGCATGAGGCCCACGTTGCCCTCCTGCACCAGATCAAGCACGTTCTGCATCCAGCGGCGCTGAAAGTCCATGGCAATGCGCACCACAAGGCGCAAATGCGAAGACACCAGCCGAAAGGCGGCATCCGGGTCGTTGTGGTCGCGCACGCGCAGGGCCAGCTCGTGTTCTTCATCGGGCTTGAGCAGCGGAAAACGGCTCACTTCGCGCAGATACATGTGCAGGCTGTCCCGCGTGCCAACAGCGGGCAAGCGGGTGGTGGAAGGCGCGGGCAGGCCCTCGTGACCGTCGTCGTCCAGCACTAGGGGGTCGATGTCGTGGTCGTCGGCATCAAGTTCAATGTCCACATCCGGGGTGGCATCGACCAGCGATTCGTCGTCATCCGGCTCATCGGCCACAGAATCAGCGGCAACTTCCCTAACTTCTGCGCCGTCAATGTCGAGAATATTTTTTTCTGCCGCTTTTTTTCCAGCAGACCGGGTACGCGGGGCAGGGGATGCGCCTCGTGTGCCGCCACTGGCCCCTTTGCGCGCTTTGGGAGCATCGAGAATTTCCACCTCTGGGGTGGAAATTTGAGCTTCTTGCGCCTTTTGGCCACGGCGTGGGCTTGGGGGAACTATCGGACTATCTTTTTTCATGATATTTATGCTTGATCATTGCTACCTGTAACTGGCCGCAATGTTTAATGCTATAGATTTGGTTTGTTCTTTTCAAGGTTTTTCAGTAGTAAAAGGCCTGCCGGGTTCTACCCAGATTCTACGGCACGGCTTATTTTGTTGGCTCCGGCGGCGCACAGCCCCGGTTCCGGCTTGCGAGTTTCTGCCCCCGGCAAATGTGGGGCTGGATGCCGCAAACAACCGAAGCCCCATCATACAGGTAATGCAGGCGGAAGGCAAAGGTGCTCTTTTGTCGGTGGCAGGTGTGCTGGGATCAGAGCGAGACGAAGATGACATTCAGACAAGCCCTTGGCCTTGGTAGGCCGCTTTTGCTCGACGGAGCCATGGGAACCATGCTTCAGGCCTCTGGCATGCCCGCTGGTGCCACACCTGAAGAATTTTGCATGGAAAACTCCGATACCCTGCGCGGCATCCACAAAGCCTACCTGGACGCGGGTGTTGACCTGCTGACCTCGTGCACATTTGGCGGCAATATTTACAAGTTGCCAAAAAGTCTGGATGTTTTTTCGTTTAACCGCCGCATGGTCGAAATTGCCAAAGAGGCTGCCGCTCAGGCTGGCAGACCCGTATTTGTGGCGGGCAACGTGGGCCCCACCGGGCACTTTGCCAAGCCTTTGGGGCCGGTGGAACCGCGTGACCTTATAGCCGCCTTTGCCTTGCAGATTCGCGGACTGGTGGCTGGCGGGGCCGACCTGATATTTATTGAAACTCAGTTTGACCTTGCCGAGGCGCGGGCCGCTGTGGCTGCCGCACGGCAGGAATGCGACCTGCCCGTCATGGTTTCCATGACCTTTGAGCAGGGCGTGAGCCTTACCGGCTCTACCCCCACCATTTTTGCCGAAACCATGCAGAACATGGGCGTGGACGTGGTGGGAACCAACTGTAGCCTTGGCCCGGACCAGATGCTGCCCGTGGTGCAGGAACTGCTCAACGCGTGCGAATGCCCGGTTATGGCCGAGCCCAACGCGGGCCTGCCCGAACTGCGCGACAACGTAACGGTGTTTCCCCTTGGGCCGGAAGGTTTTGCGCAAAAAACCGCTCCATTTGCCCACATGGGTGCACGGGTGCTTGGCGGCTGCTGCGGCACTACCCCGGCGCATCTGGCGGCTTTGGCTCAGGCTGTGCGCGGTGTGGAAAACATCACGCCGCCCTCTGTCACACGCAGGGGCATCTGCCTGACCAATAGGTCGCAGATGGTACGCATAGCAGTGGGCGAGCCCCTGACCATCATTGGTGAGCGCATCAATCCCACGGGCAAAAAGGCCCTTACGCAGGAGCTTCAGGCTGGGCTTTTTGACGTTGCCATGCAGCTGGCCGACGCTCAGATAGACGCTGGTGCAGCGGTGCTTGACGTGAACGTGGGTGCGCCCCTTGTGGACGAAACCCAGCGCTTGCCCGAACTGGTGCAGCGCCTTGTGGGGCGGCTGCCCATGCCGCTTTCCATAGATTCTTCCAATGCTACGGCCATTGCCAACGCCCTGCCGTACTGCCCCGGTTCGTTTTTGGTCAATTCCATCAGCGGCGAGGCCGGTCGCATGGAACAGCTCGGCCCCTTGTGCCGCGATTTTGGCGCTCCCTTTATTTTGTTGCCCCTGCAAGGGGCGCATTTGCCGGAAAAAGCCGCAGAGCGCATTGCCACGGTTGAAAGCCTTATTGAAAAGGCCGAGGCCATGGGTATTTCGCGCCGGCTTATGATGGTGGATATTCTGGCTCTGGCGGTTTCCTCCAGTGCCGACAGCGCCTTGCAGTGCCTTGAAATGACGCGCTGGTGCGCGGCCAACGGTCTGCCCACCACCCTTGGGCTTTCAAACCTTTCGTTTGGTTTGCCCGCCCGTGAGCTGCTCAACGCCACCTTCCTTTCCTTGGCGGCTGGTGCTGGCCTTACCTCGTGCATTGCCAATCCATCGGCCCAGAGGCTGCGTGAGGCTGCTGACGCACTCAAGGTTTTGTGCAACCACGATGCGCACGCTTCTTCGTTTATTGCCTCCTATTCGGGCTGGAAGCCGGGTGAGGGCTCTGTGCAGGTGCGGCAGGGCGGCGGTGCTGCCGCCAAAACCCTTGCCGAGGCCGTGCTTAATGGCGACAAGGAAAACGTGCTGCCCCTGCTTGAGGCAGAGCTTGAAAAAGGGGCCGACCCCTTTGCTCTGGTGCAGGAAAAGCTGATTCCCGCCATTACCGAGGTGGGCGCGCGCTACGAACGGCGCGAATATTTTTTGCCCCAGCTTATTCGCGCTGCTGAAACCATGCAGACCGCCTTTGCCCATCTTAAACCTTTGCTTGAAGCATCACGCGGGGCAGAAGAACGCCCCGTGGTGGTTATGGCTACGGTTGAGGGCGATATTCACGACATCGGCAAAAATATTGTTTCGCTCTTGCTGGGTAACCACGGTTTTGATGTGGTGGATGCTGGCAAGGATGTTCCTGCTGAGGCCATTGTTGCTTGCGCGCTCAAGCACAACGCGCGTATCATCGGCCTGTCGGCCTTGATGACCACAACCATGGTACGCATGGAAGATACCATTAAAATTGTCAGGGATCGTGCCCTGCCCATCAAGGTTTTGGTGGGTGGTGCGGCTGTTACTCAGGCTTTTGCCGATGCCATTGGCGCAGATGCATATTGCGCTGACGCCGTAGGTGCGGTAAAGGCCGCCAAGCAGTTTGTGTAGCCGCGCCCCGCGTGGCCTTGCTTCTACCCTTAAAAACTTCGGGTATATTATGAAGAAAGTCATCCTGGCCTTATTGCTGTGTCTGGCTTTGCCGTGCTCGGCTCTGGCGGCCCCGTCGGTTCCTACCCTGAATCTGGCCGGGCTTACCGATATGCTGGCCAAGAACAAGGGCAAGGTTATCATGCTCAATTTCTTCGCCACATGGTGCCCTCCGTGCCGCGTTGAAATTCCAGAGCTTGTGAACGTGCGCAAAAAGTATGCGGAAAAAGACGTGCTTATCGTCAGCCTTTCTCTTGACGAAGACGCCAAGGTAGTGCCGCCCTTTGTGGAAAAGATGAAGATGACCTACCCGGTCTATATGGCTGACCGCGAAATCGCCAAGGCATTCAAAATTTCGCAGATTCCGCACAATGCTTTTTACAGCAAGGACGGCCAGCTGATTCTCTCCGAACCGGGCATGGCTGACGCAGAAATGGTCGAAATGGTCTTTAAAAAGTTGCTGGAACAGAAATAATGGAAAATACCCTTGTGGTGCGCAAAGCCCATATGGACGATGTAAAGTCCATGCATGGGCTTTTGCTGCAATGCGCCCAAAAAGGGCTTTTATTGCCCCGCGCACTTATCCATCTTTATGGGCATGTGCGCAATTTTATGGTTGCCGAGAACGCAGAAGGCGAAATTGTTGGCTGCTGCGCACTGGCGCCGGTGTGGGAAGATCTGGCCGAAATCTGCTCGCTTGTGGTGCGCGAAGACGTGCGCCGCCTTGGCACTGGCAGAGATCTTGTGCATGCCTGTCTGGCAGAAGGCCAGAGCCTGCACATAAAAAAAGTGTTTGCTCTCACATACCAGGAGGCCTTTTTTGACCGCCTGGGTTTCAAGGTTGTGGACAAGAGCGTTTTGCCGCAAAAAATATGGGCTGACTGCGTGCACTGCGCCAAGTATCCCAACTGCGATGAAACTGCCGTTTATTTTGAACTGGATTCCGCTGCACAGGAAGCAGGAGAAGCACATGTCCAAGGCTAAAGATATTGTTGTTAAAGAATTGAAGCCGGTGTTCACGCCGGAGCAGATTGCAGCCCGAATCCAAGAACTGGCCAGCGAGATCAATGCAGAGTACGGCGATGAGCCCTTGGTAGCCGTTTGCGTACTTAAGGGCGGTTTTATGTTTTTTAGCGATCTGGTTAGGTTTTTGCATAACAAAAATCTGGAACTGGATTTTGTTCGCCTTTCGAGCTACGGCAAGGGTTCCACCAGCTCAAAGCATGTGATCTTTAGTAAAGATGTTGAGATTGACATTTGCGGCAAGCATGTGCTGCTTGTTGAAGATATTGTGGATAGCGGCCACAGCATGCGCTTTTTGCTTGGCCAGTTTGCGGCGCGCAGGGCCCGCAGTCTGCGGCTTGCTGCGCTGGTAGACAAGGACGAGCGCCGTGAAGTTGACGTTAAGGTTGATTTTGCGGGCTTTAAGCTGAATCAGGGTTTCATTGTGGGTTACGGCCTGGACTACGCCGAGCATTACCGTATGCTGCCAGGCGTGTTTGAAGTTATTCCCGAATAGGCTTATCCCGGCTCCGGCAGCCGGTAGGTTTTGGAGTAAAGGCATGGAAATAAAATGTCCCAATTGCGCTAGCCGCTTTAATTTGCCGGATCAGCTTGCCAAGCCGGGCGTCAAGCTGCGGTGCTCGGTGTGCAGAACGGTTTTTGCCTATGAGCCCGAAGTGCCTCTGGCAGAGCAAGGCCCGCTGCCCGATATGCCCATTAAAAAGAAGCTGCCCCTGCTCAAGATAGCACTGGCTTTTGTGCTTGTGCTGGCATGCGCTGGCGGCGGCTGGTGGTATTATACCACCAAGGGTGCGGCAAAGCAGCTGAACGAGCAGGACATTGCAAAACAGGTAGAACTGCTGACCATGCGCAATGTGCGGCAGTACTATGTGGATAACGAAAAAGTGGGCAAGGTCTTTGTGGTTGAAGGCCGGGTGGTAAACGAGTTTCCGCAGCCAAAGGAACTAATCACCCTTGAGGCGGGCATTTACGACAAGGACATGAAACCCCTTGCAGTAAAAAAGCAGCTTGGCGGTGTGCAGCTTTCACTTTTTCAGCTTCAGGTGCTGAGTGAGAAGGAAATGGAATCCTTCCTCAACAACAAGGTGGAAATTCTTACCAACAACACCAACGTGATGCGCGGAGGCGAGGTGCCCTTTATGGTGCTTTTTTATGCCCCGCCCGAAAACGTTGCAGAGTTTGGCGTAAGAATTGTTGACGCCAGAGATGTGCCTGATCAGGCCGCCTCTGCGCCAACTACTTCACCAGCGGCAGCTCCGGCTTCTACGCCAGCTGCTGGCAGTTCAGAACAGCCCAAGTAGTTTGTGTCAAACCCCGGCTGCTGGCGCTTGTATGCGTCTTGCAGTCGGGGTTTGACGTGTGCCTTACGCATCCACACATGGGCCAGTTATGCTGGCAAGGCCGCGCACAGCCTGCTGCGGGGTAATGCCTTGTGCCTGAGAGGGGAGCCAGCGCTATTGCCGCTGGCAGTGTTGATGGTTATTGCTGCCTTTGGTTGCCTTGTGCGCTTGGGGTGCATTGCTGAGGCAATTGGAGAAACCGGCCGCATACCGGGTTTTATGCAACAGGGCGACTCTGGCGGGGGTAGCCGTAGCCAATTTGCTGCAAATGAAAAACAACAACACACCTGAATTAAAAAGAGCCTTGAAAAATAGGCACGTACAGCTCATCGCCCTAGGTGGCGCCATCGGAACCGGTCTGTTTTTGGGCTCGGCAGGAACCATCCAGATGGCTGGCCCGGCAGTTTTGCTGAGCTACGCCCTTGGCGGTTTCATTGCCTTTATGATCATGCGCCAGCTTGGCGAAATGATGGCTCAGGAACCCGTAGCTGGTTCTTTCAGCAACCTTGCCCACAAATACTGGGGTGATTTTCCGGGCCTTCTTTCTGGCTGGAACTATTGGATTCTGTACGTGCTGGTGGGCATGTCCGAACTTTCTGCCGTGGCAGTGTATGTGCAGTACTGGTTTCCCAGTATCCAACCGTGGCAGACCACGGCGTTTTTCTTTTTGCTGATCACGGGCGTCAATCTGTGCCATGTGAGCCTGTTTGGCGAAATGGAATTCTGGTTTGCCTCCATCAAGATTGTGGCCATTGTATCCATGATTTTGCTGGGCTCGTTTTTGCTGTTCAGCGGCCATGCTGGCCCCGATGCGGCGGTGAGCAACCTGTGGGCCCACGGCGGCTTTTTGCCCCACGGCTGGGAAGGCGTGTTTACTGCGCTGGCTGTTGTGGCCTTTTCGTTTGGCGGCCTTGAACTTGTGGGCATTGCGGCGGCAGAAACCGACAACCCGCGCGTGACCATTCCCAAGGCTGTGAACCAGATTATCTACCGTATTCTTATTTTTTACATCGGCGCACTGCTTGTGCTGCTTACCCTGCACCCTTGGAGCCAGCTTGGCGCGCCCGTGGACAAGAGCCACTGGGCCGAAGCCATGGTTGGCAGCCCCTTTGTGCAGATTTTTGACCTCATCGGTATTCCCTCTGCTGCCCATGTGCTCAATTTTGTTGTGCTTACGGCGGCTCTTTCGGTGTATAACGGCTGCGTGTACTGCAACAGCCGCATGCTGTACGGCCTCGCCCTTCAGGGCAATGCCCCCAAGGCCCTTGGCACTGTCAGCGCCCGTGGCGTGCCGGTGTACGCCCTGTTGATCTCGTCGCTTGCCACGCTGATCTGCGTGCTTATCAACTACGCCATGCCCGGCAAGGCCTTGGGCATGCTCATGTCGCTGGTGGTGGCCGCTCTGGTCATCAACTGGGCCATGATCAGCCTGACCCACCTGAAGTTTCGTGCGGCTATGGTGCGCGCGGGCGAGCTTATCCACTTCAAGTCGTTCTGGCATCCCTTTACCAACTACCTTTGCCTGCTGGTCATGGTGCTGGTGCTGGTTGTGCTTGTGATGATTGGTGAAAGCCTTGCGGTAATGCTTGCACCTATCTGGATCGCCTTTGTATGGGTGGGGTACAAGCTCAAGAAGCAGAGCAAACATCTGCCGCCCCGCGCATAAGCGCGTTTGGCTGAACGGCTAGACGTTTTGGCCCGCGTGGTCTGCACGGCACTGCTGTGTAGGTCACGCGGGCAATTTTTTTGCTGTGCGGCCATGAGCGTGCGTAGAGCAGCAGAGCTCCCACGGGCTGTTTGGTTGTGGCATAATTCTTTTGCACGAATTTTTTGCAGAATATTTGCCACGGTAAAGCCCACAGCCATGGCAATTGCTGTTAAATTTTGCGCCTGCGGCTATTTAAAAAAAGCGCAAGCAGTGCGGCAGATGCGCAGCTAGCGGGAAAAATAGAGAACATGACGCGCCATTAGTGGTTAGGCCGTGGCGCTGTTGATTTCTGAAATTGCAGCAGCAACAAGATGAAGCGAAACGTAGCTGATTTCACAAGTTCGGAAGAAGGCAGGGCAGAGTCTGGACTTGTTCTAGACGAGCGGATATTGTTCTTGAAACAGATGAACGCCATGAAAGATTATACATCGACAATAAAAAAAGGTTCGTGGTTGAACCACGAACCTGAATTTTCTGGTGGGCCATCAGGGACTCGAACCCCGAACCAACTGATTAAGAGTCAGCTGCTCTACCAATTGAGCTAATGACCCGCATTGCGTGAAGAGGTGTTTACGCTTAAGCGGCCCTGCCTGTCAAGTAATTTGAAAAAAATCAGTAAAAAAGAGACAACACTTTGAAATATGCCAAGTTGGCTGCATCTGCATTAGCGCCCAAGCGTTTGACGGGCGGGCTGTGCTGGCGCGTCTATTGGGCGGGCTTTGTCGCCCTTGTTGCCGTGCTTTTTCTGTGCACACCAGCACAGGCAGAAGACCTGCACCCCCGGCTGGAAACCGCCCGTGACGGACATAATCTGATTGCAGCGTTGCACATTGTGATTCCCGCCGAATTTCATGCCTACGGGCATGAACCGGGGGAGGCTGGAAGACCTACCACCGTGGCCCTTTCTGTGGACGGAGGCCGCCCCTTGCCCGTGCATTATCCCCAAGGCGCAGTGCAAAGGGATTTTTACGACCCTACGGCCACGGTAAACGTCTACGAGGGCAATGTTACCTTTTACGCCTCACTGCCAGCAGATGCGGCGGGCATGCCTTTTGTAGCCGATATGAGCATGCTTTTGTGCTCTAACCGCAAGTGCATGCCCGTTAATGAGCAGTTTGCAGGCATTGTGCCCCGCGAGTCCCCCGCCCTTGAGGCAATGCCTTGGCGCACCCAGTGGCTGGAAATGCGCCAGCGGCCCCCGGTTGCGGCCACTGCCTCACAGCCGGGCGAGCAGGAAGAAGTGGGTAACGACGATGCTGCGGACGAGCTGTGGGCCAACGAAAATGCCCAGTCCAACGGCGGGTGGGCAGACGAAAAAATGGAAAAGCTGCCGCCGCCAGACGGTTTTGACGTGCGCCTATCGCCGCGTTTTCTGGATGATGCACTTGAAATTTCTGGCCTTGGCAAGGCCCTGTTGTTTGGCATTATTGCTGGCCTGTTGCTCAATGCCATGCCCTGCGTGCTGCCGGTGCTTACCTT
>CAYPRZ010000096.1:0-10028 GCA_964413315.1 uncultured Desulfovibrio sp.
AATCGCTAGGGGCCCCGCTGGCAGTTGCAGAAGTGCCGCTGTTTTTTGAATCGGGCTGGCAGCACAGCTCTGAGCCAAGGCCGCATGTGGTTGGCATACGCTGCCCCCTGTCAGTGCGCGCCCAAAGGATAGAAGCAAACCGGGGCTGGCCGCAGGAAAAGCTGGAGGCCATTGAAGGCTGGCAGTGGGCGCAAGACCGCAAAATGGCCGCCTGCGACAGCGTGATTGACAACGATGGCACGGCAAACGACCTTTGCGCCCGCGCACACGAATTTCTTGTTGCCATGCGCGCAAAAGACCAAAAAGATGAACAGGCTCTTGCACTGCACCTTGCCCATTTGTGGCAATGATAAAAGGAATTTTTGGCAAAAAAAGGCAATCGCAAACTGTCTATCAGCGCAAATTCCCTAAGTTTTTAGCTTTACTTTGTGTTTCTTGACACTATTCGCCCTATTCGCGTATAGGCAATCTTTAAAAATTTTGACCAAAAGTATCAGTTGAAGCACAAGATGTCAGAAGCACAGCAGCCGTATCAGGGCAACCTAGCCAACCCCCTGGTTCTGGCTTTGGAAATATCCAGTTCAGCACTTTTGCACGTCAGCAAAGAGCCTTTTCTCAGAGCAGCTATGTCCAGTATTGGCGAGTCACTGCACTGTGATCTGGTATCATTGGTTGAATTTGACGACGAACACTGGTGCCCCCCAGTGGTCTGGCGGTCTGGCATCCGCACGGCTGAAACAGCCATTCCAGAAGTTTCACTCAAGGATATTGAGCCTGTGCTCAGCATTTTTGAGGAGGGTAGCAGCCTGTGCGTTGCCGATACCTCAACCATGCCCGAAGGGCCGCAAAAATCGCTCTTTCTCTCGCGGGGCATAAAGTCGGCAATCTGCGTGCCCATTGCCCACGATGGCCAGCTTTTTGGCGGCATCTGCCTTTTGCGCCGCCGCTATATTGGCAAGTGGACCATTGAAGATTCCAGCCTCTGTCATCTTTTGGGCAATATCCTTGCCATTACGCTTACACATTTTCGCCTTTACGGGCAGTTGCAGCGCAAGCACCGCCAACTGCACGACATTCTCGACGCCTTTACCGACCCTGTCTGCATTGTAGACATGGAGACGTACAAGATTCTTTTTGTCAATCACAGCGTTGAAGAAACATATCCCCGCAAGGACGATTCTCATTCAAATATCTGTTATAAAAGGCTCATGGGCCGCGACACGCCCTGCCCTTTTTGCACCAATTCCATCATTGCGGCCTCCAATGAGCCCTACCACTGGACATACGAAAACAAGGCCACCCGCCGCACCTATACAGTGGTAGACAAAGCCATTAAGTGGGACAACGACAAAACCGTTCGCCTGAGCATCTCGCGTGATGTTACCGACCTGCTGCAAACCCAGCGCGAAAAGCAGAATGCCGAGGTAGCATCGCAGGCAAAAAGTGAATTTCTGGCACACATGAGCCACGAGATACGCACGCCCATGAACGGCATTATCGGCCTCACCCATCTGGCCCTGCAATCTAACCCCAGCGACGACCAGAAAAATTACCTACAAAAAATCCGGTCTTCTGCCACAAATCTGCTGGCCATAATCAATGATATTCTCGATCTTTCCAAAATCGAGGCCAACAAGATGGTGCTTGAAAACACCAACTATCCGCTGGAAGACGTGCTGGAATTTGTGCACACCTCGCTGCGCTTCCCTCTTGAGCAAAAGGGGCTTGAATACGTGTGCAGACTTGGCGACGAAGTGCCGCTCAAGCTGTGGGGCGACAGTCTGCGCCTTAAGCAGGTTTTGCTCAATCTCATGAGCAATGCCGTCAAGTTCACCGCCGAGGGCAAAATTTCGCTGAGCATTGACCGCGAAATTGCGGGCGATACCGACAACCTGCACTTCAGAATTGCAGATACAGGCATGGGTATCAGCCGTGAATATCAGCAGCACCTCTTTGACCCCTACACTCAGGCCAATGCGAGCATCAGCCGCCGCTTTGGGGGCACAGGGCTTGGGCTCAGCATCTGCAAGCGCATCGCCGAGCTGATGCACGGCGTGCTGTGGTGCGAAAGCGAACTGGGCAAGGGCTCTACCTTTCATCTTTGCATTCCCTGCATGCCCGCACGCAATGTATATTGCCCCGCAGAGCAGAGCACAGCACTGCCAGAACCACTTGAGGGTGCGGAGGCGTGCAGCATACTGGTGGCCGAAGACAACGAAATCAATGTGGAAGTACTGCGCGCCATGCTGCGTCAGCTGGGTTTTGAATGCGATATTGCGCCCAATGGCAAGGAAGCTCTGCGCATGGTCATGGAAACCCCATATGATATTGTGCTGATGGACGTTAACATGCCAGTTATGGACGGCCCTACAGCCACCAGCGAAATGCGCCGCAAACTTGCCCAGAACGACGACAAAAAAAACCTGCCCATCATCGCCCTTACCGCCGCCATCCTGCCAGACAACATCGCCGAAATTATCAATGCCGGTATGAACGACCACATTGCCAAGCCTTTCAGCATGGAAGTTTTGCGCAAAAAACTCGCATACTGGCTTAACCTGCGCTGAGCCACAACGCCATGTCTGCCGCAAAAGTTTCCAAGACAAATGCCGCCAGAATTCTTGAAGGTTTGGGCATTTCATTTGAGCTCCACATGGCTGAGGTGGACGAAAGCGACCTCTCGGCAGTAACCATGGCCCACAAGCTGGGGGTTGACCCGGCCTGCGTTTTTAAAACCCTTGTGGCCCGTGGCGACAAAACAGGCGTGCTTATGGCTTGTATTCCCGCTGCGGCAGAGCTTGACCTCAAGGCCCTTGCTGCGGCCTCTGGCAACAAGCATGCAGAAATGGTACCCCTTAAGGATGTACGCCCCCTCACCGGCTACATGCGCGGCGGCTGCTCCCCCCTTGGGGCTAAAAAAGCCTATCCTGTGTATCTGGACGAAAGCGCCATTCTGCACGAACATATCTTTGTGAGCGCCGGGCAAAGGGGTGTACAGTTGCGCCTGAACCCAGACGAGCTTCTGCGCGCGGTTGCAGGCCAATACGCCCCACTGGCACGGCAGTAGCCCTCTTTTTTATATTTCTGCAATCATAAGGCATCAGCCCTACCGATAACTGGTTGCGCTGCTGTGCGTTGCCGCCCTTTTGGGGTTCGGCGCATTTTTTGCGCATTACAGGAGAACTCTGTGCTGTATTTTCATGCAGATGTGTTTTGCAAACAGCCCATGACAGGCAACGGGCTGACAGTATTTGTTGCCAATGCTTTTCCGCAGCACGAAACCATGCAGCGCATGGCGCAGGAATTTAGGCAGTTTGAAACCATATTTCTTGTGCAACGGGCACAACATATTTTTGATGCGCGCATTTTTACGGTTGAGGAAGAACTGGATTTTGCCGGACATCCCATTCTTGGCGCTGCGGCTGTTGTGCAGCAGGAATTTTTAAAGGACAGCAAAGGCATTATTTTTAATCTCAACAGCAAGCAGGTTTCTGTAAATTGCACGCAGCGGGGCGCGGCCTACCATAGCTGCATGGATCAGGGGCAGGCAGAATTTGTACGCAGCCTTGAGCCAGAGCTTTACCCGCAGTTTCTGCTTCCGCTGAACCTGAACGAAAACCACATTTCGGCCCGCTTTCCGCTACAGGTGGTTTCCACAGGCCTTCCCTACCTGCTTGTGCCGGTAACAAGCGGGCTTGAACAGGCCCGTATTGGTGCAGCCAACTACGAAAGCCAACTGGCGCAGATTGGCGCAAAATTTGTGTATGTTTTTGACGTTGCTACAGTGGAAGGCCGAACTTGGGACAATACCGGGCAGGTTGAAGACGTAGCCACTGGCAGCGCAGCCGGGCCGGTGGGTGCCTACCTTTACAGGCACGGCAGGTTTGCGCAGCACGAGCCAATAACCCTGCAGCAGGGGCGCTTTGTAGGCCGCGATTCGGAAATTGGCATTTGTAAAGATGCCGCCACCGGCAACGTGCTGGTCAGCGGCGAAGTGCGCATTCTTGTGCGGGGCACATTGGCACAAATACTGTAACAGCCCAACGCGTAAAACAAAGGCCCTCCTCCTTGCGCTGCGCGTGCAGCATGGGGAAACGGGCCTTTTTAAGCGTAGTAAGCCAGAACGGCTGTCTTTTGTTAGCTCTCGTCACTCAAGGGGCGAAAGCTCTTTTTTGTAGCACCACACACAGGGCACTTCCAGTCTTCGGGCAGGTCTTCAAAACGGGTTCCTGCGGGTATCTTGTGGCGCTTGTCGCCCCGGTCGGGGTCGTACACGTAGCCGCAATTCACCATCTGACAACGCCACATATCCTTGGGTTCAGCCATCTGCTGCTCCTGCTAACCCGCTGCGGGCGTTGCAGTAACAAAGCCCTTGGTGGCGGGACCGGTGGTAGAGGGCGTGCCCGCTATCTTGGCAAGATAGGTGTCGCCCAGTTTTTTGATGTGGCCGTCAATGTTGTCGTAATAGGTCAGGTGGGCCTGTTCTTCATCAATAATACGCTCAAAGAGGCGTGCGCTGACGATGTCGCCAGCTTCCTTACATACGGCAAGAAAGTTGCTGTAGGCCTCAATGGTGGCTTCTTCCTGATTGGCGTCAGCCTCGTAAATGACAGTAACTTCCTGCCCGGTCACGATTTTGCCTTCTTTCTGGGTAGTGGGCTCGCCGCCCAGCTCCTTGATGCGTTCGGCAAAATTTTCGGCATGACGCATTTCGTCAATGGCAATAAGCTTCATGTTGGCCGCCAGTTCGCCATAGTCCATGTCGTCCAGATTGTAGTGCTGGTTCATATACTGATGGATGGCAAACAGCTCCATGGCACGAGCCTTGTTGAGCACTTCGATAACTTTGGCCTTACGGCTCTCCCTGTTTTCAGCCATGACGCAAGCTCCTTGGTTATAACAGGTTCAAGATGCTTCTTTGATAATACGGATAACAAAATGTCACAAGCAGATGGAGCGCGCGCCAAAAGACATTTTGGGGCTTATTGGGTTACTTCCAGCGATTTGGAGCATATTTCGCAAACGCCGTCGTATTCCACGCGCGAGTTCAGTATGCTCGCAAAACCCATGGCGTGCATGCCCTCAACAGTGGGGGCCTGCTTCACATCTTCCACATCACCTATGCGGCCACAATAAATGCAGCGAACATGCTGATGGTGCGAGATGTCGCCGTCAAAACGTTTGGTTGAACCAGCTGCTTCAAGACGGCGAATTTCACCGCTGTCTGCAAGAAAGTCCAGATTGCGGTACACAGTACCCAGACTGATTCGGGGCAGGCGCTCGCGCACAATGCTGTAAAGCTCATCTGCCGTGGGGTGGCTTTTGAGCTTGCGCAGTTCTTCCAGAATTACAGCCCGCTGCCGGGTCATTCGTGTTTGTGTTTGGGCCATACCAGCCTCCAGTGTTGGTAAAAATTACTGTTATCATGGACTGCTGTCAAGCCCAAACTCAACTAAAAGACTAAGACTTGCGTTTGGCAAAAAAATGCCTGTTCTGATTGCCCATATTATCGGAAATATGGTTACAGTTCAGAAAAAAATTTCGGTAGGCTGACGCTGCAACAAAAAATTTCCCATATGCCGTATAGGCACTTGGTAGCAAGCGCATCAAACCTCATCATTACAGAGCGGGTAAATAAATAACTTTCAGAAAAGCGTCAAGGCATAGCCCATTTTTTTGTAATGGGTCAGCATGGCACGCACAAACTATCCACCGGCGGCAAAACATTGCCAATGCTGGTGTTCAAGAACTGCCCGCGCTGCACCCCACAGGCCGCTGTTGGCATCGGTTATAAGCATTATGGGGGTGGCTGCCACCACTTCGCCCACATCGCCGCCCGCGGCAAGCTCTTGCAAAAAAGCGGGGTGCTCAACGCACAGGCTATTTTTTGCGGCTATGCCCCCGGCAATCCACAGCCCGCCCCGGCTTACAGTGCTCAGTATCCACTGGCGGCAAAAGCGCGCCAAAAAGCGGGCGTACCATTGAATGGTGGGGGTATCGTGCGAAAGGGCCTGCTCGCCCACCGCCTGAGGATAAAAAAACTGCCCCGTCAGATAATAATGCAGCACAGAAAGGCCTTCGCCGCTGAGCACGTTTTCTACCGTTGGGCAGTTGCACCCAAGCTCGCGCGCCAAAAAAGCCTGATAGGCATGCTCTTCTGCCCCCACAAAGGCAAAGGGCGCGTGCCCGGCCTCGGAGGGAACAGCCAGCCAGCGCTCGCCCCCTGCCGCAGCAGCACAACATACAAGAGCTGCCGCGCCAAGGCCTGTGCCTGCGCCCAAAATGGCTTTTGTCTGTGGGTATTCCGTATGGGAGGGAACCCGGCCACGCACGGGCCGTGCATCGGTTCCCGCAGGGGTAAGCGTGGCAAAGGCCTGAGCGGTAAAATCGTTGACAAGCATGCAGCACGAAAGGCCGTAGTGTTGCCCCACCCCGCTCAGGTCAACCCGCAATTGTCCGTTGGTAAGCTTGCCCTGCAACCCCTGTGTGGGGCCAGCAAGGGCAATAATCAGGGCATCGCCCTCTGCCAAGGGGCATTGCAACTGCCGCTGCATGCTTTGCAGCACATCTTGCGCAGTATGCAGATCAGCAGATTTTTCCCACACTGCAGCCTTGAGCGTAAGGTTGCCCTCATGCCCGGTAAACAAGGCGAACCGGGCGTTAGTTCCACCTATATCGGCTGCAAATATGCGTTGCATAAACTTGTGTCAGGCTTCTCCAAGTTACGGCATGTCCCGCTGGTTATCTATCTTGCGCACTATGCCTGTGGTGCTGCAACCGTCTACCAGACGGGCAAGATACACCCTGCCGCCAGCCTGCTGCACAACATCCGCACCCACGACCGAACCAATGGTGTAGTCGCTGCCCTTTACCAGCACATCGGGGCACAGGGCCGTGATGAGCTCTAGGGGGGTGTCTTCATCAAACAGCACAATGGCATCTACATCTGAGAGCGCCGCCAGCAAGAGCGCACGGCTGTTTTCGTTCTGGATGGGCCGCGTGGGACCCTTGAGGCGGCTCACGGAGGCATCACTGTTGAGCCCCACAATCAGCCTATCGCCCTGAGCGGCACTTTGGCGGATAAGCGAAATATGGCCGGGGTGCAGCAGGTCAAAGCAGCCGTTGGTGAAAACGATGCTTTCGCCCTTTCTGCGCCATTCTTCAATTTTTTCTAATAGATTTGGTAAGGTAAAAAGCTTGGGATTGTCAGCCTGTTCGCGCAGAGCCTCGTTGAGCTCGGCCAGCGAAACCGGGGCCGTACCCATCTTGCCCACGGCAACGCCCGCAGCGGCATTGGCCAGATGCATGCTTTCGGCCCAAGGCAAGCCCTTGCCCACGCTGGCCGCCAAGGTGGCAATGGCCGTATCGCCAGCGCCAGAAACATCGGCTACTTCACGCACTGTGGCGCGGCAGTACACCGGCGCTTCATCGGGGCTGAACAGCGCCATACCCTTGGGGCCGCGCGTCACCAGCAGCCGCTCAATACCGTGGCGATTGCGCAGCTCGGCAGCAAGGGCTTCGCGCCGGGCCCTGTCGAGCTTTGCGCCGGGCTCAAGCCCGCAAGCCATGTCAAATTCACCAGCGTTGGGGGTCACACAATGCGCGCCAGCATAGCGCTGCCAGTCGCTTCCCTTGGGATCAACCAACACGGCAATGCCCATACGGCGCGCTTCATCAATTACAACGCGGCACAGGTTGACGCCGTTGGCCGCCTCAAGCAGCACACCCTTGGCGTAGTCGGATAAAATTACGGCTTGCCGCCCCTGCAAAAGGGAGATCACCCGATTCTTGAGCGCCTCGGCTTCTTCCGCCGAAAGGGGGACGCACACTTCTTCATCAAGCCGCAAGAGCTGCTGCCCTTGTGCAAGCACGCGCGTTTTGCAGGTAGTGCGCCGCAAGGCAGAAGCCGTGAGCCCGTCGGCAATGCCCTCGGCAGCAAGGGCCGCACGCAGGTCGTCGGCGGCGGCATCCTGCCCCACCACGCCAGCTACGGCCACATCCACACCCAGCCGAACAAGATTGCGCGCCACGTTGGCCGCACCACCGGGCACAGACCAGCGTTTTGCCACTGATACCACGGGCACGGGAGCCTCTGGCGATATTCTTTTTACCTGCCCGGCAATGTAATGATCAAGCATCACATCGCCCACAACCAAAACGCGCACTCCGTCAAAATTCATGAAGCTCTCCCGGCGGGGCTAGGCTTTACCGCAGGCTTTTTTGATCAGTTCGGCCAGTCGGGCCTCTGTGCGGTCTGCATCGGCCAAGGCAAATACTGATTTGCGGGCCGCCTCGCCAAGACGCTTGCATTCATCGGGGTGCGAAGCCAGCGATTCAAGCACGTCTGCCAAAGCGCCCACGTTGTCTTGCGGCACAAGACGTCCGTTGCCACCGTCGGTCACGGCTTCGGCATGGCCGGGCAGATCGCTGGCCACAACCGTTACGCCAAAGGCAAGCGCTTCCACCAAGGCAGAGGGCACGCCATCGGCCTCGCCCCCGGCGGTCATGCGGCCAGGTGCAACAAAAATATCGGCGCGGTTGTACATGTCTGCCATGTTCTCGTGAGGAATCTGCCCGGCAAACTTTACGCGGCCCCGCAAGCCAAGCCGCAAGGCAAGCCAGCGCAGACGCAGTTTTTCAGGCCCCTGCCCCACAAGGGTCAGCACAAAGTTCGCCTTTCTGTCTGCCAGCAGGCGGCAGGCCCTGAGCAGCAGATCATAGCCCTTGCGCCGAGCTATGGTTCCCACTGCCAACAGGTTGAGTTCCGATGTAGAATCCGCATCTTCGGCATTGTTGGCCCCCGGCACGGGCATCTGCTCTTCAGGCTCATCCGGCGGGGTAAGAGTAAGCGGGTCGCGCAGCACAATAAATTTGTCTTTCAGACCGGGCAGCAGTTGCAGCATGGCCTCGCGCGTGGCCTCGGTATCGCACCGGATAAACTGGGCATCCGCACCCTTGGCGGCCCAGTTCAGCCCCGGCTCGGCAATATCCTGAGCGCGCACGGCAAAGGCAAAAGGCACGTGCAAAAGGCGCGAGGCAACCCAGGTGGCCGTGGCAGGGCCGTGGGCCCCGGCGGCATAAAAAAATTCGATGTTTTCTTCCTGACCCCAGCGGGCCAGCATGGAACCAGCGCAAAAAGAGCGCAAATGATCCCACCAGCGGCTACCCCAACGGCCACGGCCAGGGAGCTTGCGCCACAGCGACCACAGCTGTGCCGACGCCCCCCGCATGAGCCGCAACATGCCAAGGCATGCGGCAAATACTCGCAATACCCCTATACGGCGCACTGCCAATGGCAGGGCGTACCCTTCGGGGTTGCCCAACAGGCCATTATCGCGGATAGCGTAAATACGGGTCAGCAGGCCAGCCGCATGCATTCGGTGCGCCTCATCCATAAGGCACTGACCAGAAGTTTCGGGAAAGCATTCGGCAACCATGGCGCCGCGCACAACAGGCGTAACGCCGTGAAGCAGGTTCTGCGACATGGTTTCGGGCAGTTGCGGCAAATCGCGCTTGCGGCAGTGCAAAATGCCGTCTTCAAGCGTGTAGATACTGTCGCAGTATTCGGCCATGGTGGGATCGTGGGTAACCATAACCATGGAAACACCGCCCGTATGGCAGAGCGAGCGAAAATTATCCATGATCAGGCGGCTGGTCTTGGCATCCAGTGCGCCCGTGGGTTCGTCGGCCAGCAAAATGCGTGGATTATTGACCATGGCGCGGGCAATGGCCACGCGCTGCTGCTCGCCGCCTGAAAGACGGTTGCTGCGGTAGTGCACACGGGCAGAAAGCCGCACCAGCTCAAGAGCGCGGATAACACGCTCCCAGCGTTCTTCTGGCGGAATTTTTTCAAATATCAGAGGAAATTCAACATTTTCAAACACTGTGGAGTGGTCAAAAAGGTTGCTCGACTGCATGACAAAACCCATGGTACCGCGACGGAAGCTGGCCGTCTGCTCGCGGTCGAGGGTCAGCACATCCTTGCCGAGAATTTCCAGAGAGCCAGCATCGGGCGCGTGCAGCATCCC
>CAYPRZ010000097.1:0-9781 GCA_964413315.1 uncultured Desulfovibrio sp.
CGCGCCGTGCCGAGGGCACACTTGAGCCCGGCATGGTGGTGACCGTTGAGCCCGGCCTATACTATCCGCAATGGGGCGGCATTCGCTGGGAATACACGGTGCTGGTAGAAGAGGACGGCGTAAGGATTCTGTAGGGGGGCAAGATGGACATTCTTTTTCTTGTGGGCGCACGGGCATGCGGCAAGACGACCGTAGGCAAGGCCCTTGCCAAAAAGCTGAAGCTTCCCTTTGCCGCCACAGACCAGCATCTGCTGGACAACGCTGGCCAAAGCGTGGATCAAATTGTTGAAGCTGAAGGCTGGCCCGGCTTTCGCCAACGCGAAAGCACTGCCCTGTGCGAGGTAACGTATGCCCACGCTCACGGCTGCGTTGTATCCACTGGCGGCGGCATGGTGCTGGCAGAGGCAAACCGCAATCTCATGCGCCAGAACGGCATGGTTGTTTTTCTCAATGCCCCGGTGGAAGTTCTGGCCGAGCGGTTGAGCCGCAACCCACTCAACAGCCAGCGCCCCTCGCTGACAGGCAAAGGCCTTGTAGACGAAATTGGCGATGTGCTCAACGAGCGCCGCCCGCTTTATGAGGCGGCAGCCCACCACATTGTGGACGCCTCGCGTCCTTTGTCGTCCATTTGTCGCCACATTGTAGATTTGTGGAAGACGCGTGCGCATTAACACGGCTCTTACGCTCTCAATTCGCCACACCAAACTAGCCGGATTTGATCGGTAACAGCGTGAACTCCTCCCTGTCATCCTCTTCCACACCGCTGGTTTCTGTGGTGCTGCCCGCGTGGAATGCGGCCCATACCCTTGGCGCAGCCCTGCAAAGCCTGTTTGACCAACGGCCCTCGCAGTTTGGCCCAGTGCCAGAATTTGAGGTTGTGGTGGTGGACGACGGCTCTACCGATGAAACCCGAAACCTTTTGGAGCACTGGCGCTCTGCCCACCTGCTCGGCAACAGGTTGCGGCCGCTCTACCTGCCGCACGGCGGCATTGTGGCTGCCCTCAATGCGGGGCTGGACACGGCGCGGGGTACGCTTGTGGCCCGCATGGACGCGGACGATACCGCCCATCCACTCCGTCTCGCCAGCCAGACCGCGCATCTTTACCACAACGAGCACATCGACCTTTCCGCAACGTGCGTGGCCTTTGGCGGTGATCGCGTGCTGGCCCACGGCTTTGCCCACTTTGTGGACTGGCAAAACAGCCTGCTTTCGCACCAGCAGATCAGCCGGGCTCGCTTTCGCGATACGCCTGTTTGTCATCCGTCTGTCATGTTTCGCAGGCACTGTGTGGATAAGTGGGGCCAATACCGGGAAGGCGACTTTGCCGAAGACTGGGAAATCTGGCTGCGCTGGCTGCACCACGGCGCAGTGATGGAAAAACTGCCAGAGCAAATGCTGGTGTGGAACGACGCCCCTACCCGCGCTACCCGCGCCGACCGCAGGTATGCGCGCGAAGCCTGCGACAGGCTGCGGGCCGTGTGGCTGGCCCGCTGGCTTGAACAAAACAATCCCTTCCACCCGCATGTGTGGGTTGTAGGCGGAGGGCGCGTGGCGCGCCAGCGGCTGGCACCGCTATGGGGGCAAGGCCCCATTCCTGCCGCGTACATTGATATTGATCCTCACAAAATTGGCAACCGCATAAAAGGCGTAGCAGTCATGGGGCGCTCTGCCCTGCCGCCTGCGGGCCAGTGCTGCATTCTTAATGCGCTTACTGCCCACGGCGCTGCCGAAGAGGCAAGCCAGTGGCTGACAGAAACAGGACACCAACCGGGGCAATTCCTTATTGTTTAACAGGTATTTTAAGTAATCCAGACCTGTTAAATACCCTATCACATTTGTTTGTGTCTTTCTTCTCAAGGCAAACTTCCATTGCAACCAGCCCGTTGCGCTCCATTACTGCAATGCCATTGTACCTTACTGCATAAATGCATGCTTTATGGATCACCAAGAAAGGCTTGGCACTTTATTTGTTTGTTCAAACAGCCAATTCCGACACACTTGCAAAGCATTCTTGGGTCAACACACGCAGCCAGCCCTTTTAGTTGCCATTTTCTGCCAACATTGAGCGGCCGAACAAGGCTTGTGAAAAAAAAATTGCGGAGTTTGCGAAATTTGTCACCAATACCCTTTGACATAACAGGGGCAAGGGGCTATGTTGCAAGGGCTTTATGTATTTTCAACTCCTTCAATCCGCAATTCATATGGAGGATGCGGCATGCTGGACTTAAATGTCACTCTACTCTTTCAGCTGGCGAATTTCTTTATCGCTATTTATGTGCTCAACATCCTCCTGATTCGCCCCATCCGCGAAATCATCAAAAAGCGCAACGGCGTCATGGATGACATGGCCGAGGAAGCCGGCTCTTTTGAGTATCAGGCTGCCGAGCGGCTCACCAACTATGAGGCCGAACTGGCCCGCGCCCGTCAGGACGCAGGTAGTAACCGTGAGGAAGGCCGCGCTGCTGGCGCGGCAGAACAGCAGAAGCTCGTGGGCGAAGCACAGCAGAGCGCCCGCAACATTCTGGCTGAAACCCGCGCCTCGCTACAGGCACAGGCTGCGGAAACCCTTGATACACTGCGCAAGCAGGTGGGCGAATTTTCTTCCCGCCTTGCCGACCGCCTCATCAAGGGCTAGCAAGCGGCGCTGACTCAGGCCTTTGCGGGCCGTTCCGCAACGCTGCGCGTTGCGGGCATCATTGGGAACTGTTTTCGAATCGGTATATTATCGAACAGAGGGGGTGGGCTTTGAGCAGATGGAAACACGCGGGTTTTATCCTGCCGCTCGTTATTGCCTTTGCCGCGCTGGTGGTCATTCCTGCGGGAGCCATGGCTTCTGAAGGACATGCAGCGCCGCGTTGGGGCGACTTCGGCTGGCGCGTGCTAAACTTCGTGATTTTTGCCGGCATCCTCTGGTACTTCGTCGGCGGCTTGGCCAAGCGTTTCTTTAAGAACCGCCGCGAAGGCATCAAGAATGCCCTGGACGATCTTGACGAACGTCGCAAGACGGCCAAGGAGCAGCTGGCCTCGGTAGAGACCCGCATTGCCAACCTTAATGCTGAACGTGAGGCCATCTTGGCCGAAAGCCGCCAGCAGGCCGAAGCCCTCAAGCAGGGCATTGTGGAAGAGGCTCACCGCCAGGCCGCTCAGATTGTGGAGCAGGCGCGCCTTACGGCGGAAAATGAGGGCCGCGCCATCTTCGCAGAAGTGCGCGCCTCCATTGCCGATGAAATCGTGAACGCTGCCGAGAAGGCCTTGGGTGCCAAGCTCAACGCAGCAGAACACGATAAGCTTATCGCCAACTCCCTTAACAAGGTGGTGCTCCATTGATCGACACCGTGGTTGCACGCAGGTATGCCAACGCAATTTTTGCGCTTGGCAAAAAGGAAGGGGAAGCAGCCCTGAGCTCGCACGGCGAATGCCTTGCCGCTCTTGGCAAGATGCTTGCCATCGCGCCTGGGCTTGACGTTACCCTTAAAAGCCCTGTTATCGGCGTGGAAGAAAAAAAAGCAGTACTCGACAAACTGCTTGGCAAGCTTAAGGCCGATGCCACCATGCGTAACTTCTGCTTTCTGCTGGCAGACAAAGAAAGGCTTGCCTTTCTGGGTGAAATCGCAGCGTGGTACGGTAAACTGCTGGACGAGGCCAAGGGCATTGTCCGTGGCCAATGCATAACCGCAGTACAACTTTCCGCAGACAAACAGTCTAAGCTCAAGGACACCCTGCAAAAGAAGGCGGGAACCGATATTGAGCTGACCTTTGCCGTGGACAAAGACATACTAGGGGGTATGGTGCTCAAAATGGGTGACCGGGTGCTGGACGCAAGTCTGCGCGCGCAGTTGGGAATCCTTCGGGAGACATTCAAGAGGGGTGAATAGCACATGCAGATCAAAGCGGAAGAGATAAGCAAGATCATTGAGGATCAAATCCAAAACTACGAGCAGCGCGTAGAAATGAGCGAAACCGGCACCGTGCTCTACGTCGGTGACGGTATCGCCCGTGTCTATGGGGTGCAGAATGCCATGTCCATGGAACTGCTGGAATTCCCCGGCGGCATCATGGGTATGGTGCTCAACCTCGAAGAAGACAACGTCGGCGTAGCTTTGCTCGGTTCGGACGTGGGCATCAAGGAAGGCGACCCGGTCAAGCGTACCGGCAAGATCTTCTCCGTGCCTGTGGGCGACGGTGTTATGGGCCGCGTGCTCAACCCTCTGGGTGAGCCCATCGACGGTCTTGGACCCATTGAGGCCACTGAAGTGCGCCCCGTGGAAATCAAGGCCCCCGGTATCATCGCACGTAAGAGCGTGCATGAGCCCATGCCTACCGGCCTCAAGGCTATTGACGCCATGACGCCCATCGGCCGCGGACAG
The DNA here is from genome assembly GCA_964413315.1 of uncultured Desulfovibrio sp. Lineage (GTDB taxonomy): Bacteria > Desulfobacterota > Desulfovibrionia > Desulfovibrionales > Desulfovibrionaceae > Desulfovibrio. The sequence continues at coordinate 4,369 of CAYPRZ010000097.1, forward strand.
CGCGAACTTATCATTGGCGACCGCCAGACTGGTAAGACCGCTGTTTGTGTTGACGCCATTTTGGCGCAGAAAGAAACGGACATCCACTGCTTCTACGTGGCCATCGGCCAGAAGAAGTCGTCCGTGGCACTGGTGGCCGACACCTTGCGCCGTCATGGCGCGATGGAATACACCACCATCATTTCCGCCACGGCGTCCGACCCTGCGCCCTTGCAGTACATTGCGGCGTACACCGGCTGCGCAATGGCCGAGTTCTACCGCAATAACGGCAAGCACGCCCTCATCATTTACGATGACCTGTCCAAGCAGGCTGTGGCCTATCGCCAGATGTCGCTGCTGCTCCGTCGTCCTCCGGGACGTGAAGCTTTCCCCGGCGACGTGTTCTACCTCCATTCGCGTTTGCTTGAACGCGCCGCGAAGGTGAACGACAGCTTGGGCGCTGGTTCTTTGACGGCTCTGCCCATCATTGAAACTCAGGCTGGCGACGTTTCCGCGTACATCCCCACCAACGTGATCTCGATCACCGACGGTCAGGTGTACTTGGAACCCAACCTCTTCAACGCCGGTGTGCGTCCGGCCATTAACGTGGGCCTTTCGGTTTCCCGCGTGGGTGGCGCAGCGCAGATCAAGGCCATGAAGCAGGTCGCCGGTACCATGCGTCTCGACCTTGCCCAGTATCGCGAACTTGCGGCTTTTGCCCAGTTCGGTTCCGATCTGGACAAAGCCACCAAGGCCAAGCTTGACCGTGGTGCTCGTCTGGTGGAACTGCTCAAGCAGCCCCAGTACAAGCCCATGCCCTCGCATGAGCAGGTGGCTTCGATCTACGCCGCTACCCGTGGTTACATGGATGACGTACCGGTGGAACTGATCCGCAAGTTCGAAGAAGAAATGCTCACCTTTATGCGTGACACGCGTAAGGATGTGCTGACCGGCATTAAAGAAAAGAAAGTCATTGACGAGGCTGTGGAAAAAGCGCTCACCGAGGCCATTACCGCCTTCAAGCAGGGCTGGAAGGCCTAGGGGCCCCCTCCATACGGGAGATAAGCATGCCTTCACTCAAGGACGTAAAAATGAAGATCGTGGGGGTCGGTAAGACCAAGCAGATCACCAAGGCCATGAACATGGTGGCCTCGGCGAAACTGCGCGGCGCCCAGGCCCGCATCGAGCGCTTCAGGCCGTACGCGGCCAAATACCGCGACGTGCTCGCCGAACTGTCGAGCAAGGTGGAAGGAAACGCCCACCCCCTGCTCACAGAGCATGAGGAAAAGAAACACTGCGCCATTGTGCTGGTTACATCAGACCGTGGCCTGTGCGGCAGCTTTAACGGCAACATCATCGCCGCCGCTCTGCGGCTGGCGAAGGAGAAAGCCGGGGCTGGAATGGAGATCAGCTTTGCATGTGTGGGACGTAAGGGCCGTGACGCCATTCGTTCTGCCGGGCACAAGATCTTCACTGCCTATGGCGACCGCATGGGTAGCATTGACTTCCCCTTGGCCAGCTCAGTGGCACAGGAAGTTATCCACGGCTACGAAACCTTCGCATTCGACGAAGTATGGTTGATTTACGGCGAGTTCGTATCCATGGCCAGCCAGCCCGCACGCACCCTTCGTCTGCTGCCGTTGCAAACGCCGTCAGCCGATGAAGTTGCCAAAGAGGCCGGCACCCCCAGTTGCGAATACGTGTACGAGCCGCAGGAAGAAAAGCTGTTGGCGGAGCTTTTGCCCCGCTACGTCAAGGTGCAGGTTTACCGTGGCATGTTGGACACATCGGCCAGCGAGCACGCTGCTCGTACAGCCGCCATGGACAACGCCACCCGTAACTGCAACGAGATGATCAACATGCTGACGCGGCTCTATAACAAGACGCGGCAGGCTTCCATCACCAGCGACCTCATCGACATCGTCGGCGGCGCTGAAGCGCTGAAGGGTTAAGGAGCCAAACATGAGCAAAAACATCGGTAAAGTCGTTCAGGTTATCGGCGCCGTGGTGGACGTAGAGTTCAGCGACGGCAACCTGCCGAGTATCTTCACCGCCCTGGAGATAACCAACCCGAACAATAGCGATGCTCCCAGCCTCATCTGTGAGGTTGCGCAGCACTTGGGCGACAACGTCGTTCGTACCATCGCCATGGACGCCACTGAAGGCCTTGTCCGCGGCATGGACGCCATCGACACCGGGAACCCCATCATGGTTCCTGTCGGCAAGGCCGCCGTTGGCCGTATCCTGAACGTCATCGGTCGCCCCGTTGACGAACTGGGCCCGGTTAACGCTGAAAAGCACTACCCCATCCACCGTCCTGCTCCGGCCTTTACAGACCTGAACACCAAGGTGGAACTGCTTGAAACCGGCATCAAGGTCGTTGACCTTCTTGTTCCCTTCCCCAAGGGCGGCAAGATGGGCCTCTTCGGCGGCGCCGGCGTGGGCAAGACCGTTATTCTGATGGAGATGATCAACAACATCGCCAAGCAGCACGGCGGTTCGTCGGTTTTCGCGGGCGTCGGTGAACGTACCCGTGAAGGCAACGACTTGTACCACGAACTCAAGGATGCCGGCGTTCTGGAACGCGCCACGCTTGTTTACGGTCAGATGAACGAACCTCCGGGAGCCCGTGCCCGCGTGGCCCTTACGGCCCTTGCTTGCGCGGAATACTTCCGTGATGAAGAACACCAGGACGTGTTGCTCTTCATCGATAACATCTTCCGTTTCACGCAGGCTGGTTCCGAAGTGTCCGCTCTGCTTGGCCGCATGCCCTCGGCCGTGGGTTATCAGCCCACCTTGGGTACTGACCTTGGTGCCTTGCAGGAACGCATCACCTCGACCAACACGGGTTCGATCACGTCGGTGCAGGCCGTTTACGTCCCTGCTGACGACTTGACTGACCCTGCCCCGGCCACCACGTTCTCGCACTTGGACGGCACGCTCGTGCTTTCCCGCCAGATCGCGGAACTGGGTATTTACCCCGCCGTGGACCCGCTCGACTCCACCTCGCGTATCCTCGACCCCAACGTTGTGGGCGAAGATCACTACATGGTGGCCCGTCGTGTGCAGATGGTTCTCCAGAAGTACAAAGAACTTCAGGACATCATCGCCATCCTCGGCATGGACGAACTGTCTGACGAAGACAAACTGACTGTTGCGCGTGCGCGCCGCATTCAGCGCTTCCTCTCGCAGCCCTTCCATGTGGCCGAAACCTTCACCGGCACCCCTGGCCAGTATGTGAAGCTTGAAGACACCATCAAGGGCTTCAAGGGCATTCTGGACGGCGAATTCGACCACATGGCAGAAGGTGACTTCTACATGCTGGGCGGCATTGAACAGGCCGTTGCCAAGTTCGAACAGCGCAAGCTGCAGGAAGAGAAGTAAGGCGTTAATCGCAACGCTTTGAGGTTCTGGGTCGCGCCATGCTGGCGCGACCCGAACCCGGCCATCTGCGTATATCAGGAGCGAAGGAGTACCTATGGGCACGCTGCAACTTGAAGTGGTTACGCCGGACAAAACCGTGGTCAGCGGCGAAGTGGAAATGGCCGTTTGCCCTGGAATCGAGGGCGAATTCGGCGTGCTGCCCAAGCACGTTTCCCTACTTTCCGCCCTGAAGATCGGTGGCCTGCGCTACCGCAACGGCGGCAAGGATGAGCATGTTTTCATTTCTGGCGGTTTCGCCGATGTGAACAACGATGTTCTTACCGTGCTGGCCGAATCGGCAGAGCTGGCGGACAGCATTGACTCCGCACGCGCCATGGCTGCTAAGGAACGCGCTGAAAAGCGCCTTGCCAGCCATGACGAAAAGGTGGACATGACCCGCGCTGAAGCCGCTTTGCAACGCGCCATTGTGCGCTTGCAGCTGGCCCAGCTTCGCTGAGCTACCAATTTTCAGATTTGTGGAGCCGCAGCCGCGTGGATTATTTCCGCGCTGTTGCGGCTTTTCTTTTGCATATTACATTGCGTGCAGCTAATCAGCTATAATTCAGCCTTAAATTGTTCCCATTCCACTGTCCTGTGTGCTTGCTCTGGCGACCATCCTGAACATTGGATAGTGTCCAGTTGCAGCAACCTTAATTGGGCATAATCGCCAAGCTTACAGCGTTCGTCGTCAGATTCCCCCACAACAGCAAATAGACTTCCGCACGAATCTTGGGTATTAATTGTGGTTCAACGCGGAAAATTCGCCGCCAACCAATCCAGTTTCCCAGGACATAGCCATGCCCAAGCAGGAAAATATCCGCAATTTTTGCATTATCGCCCACATCGACCACGGCAAATCCACCCTGGCCGACCGCATTCTTGAGCTGACCCAAGTTGTCACCAAGCGGGAGGCGCGCCAGCAGTATCTGGACAAAATGGAGCTGGAGCGGGAACGTGGCATTACCATCAAGGCCCAAACCGTGCGTATTCCTTACAAGGCACAAAACGGGCAGGAATACGAGCTCAACCTCATTGATACCCCCGGTCATGTGGACTTCAACTATGAAGTCTCGCGTTCACTGGCAGCCTGTGAGGGAGCACTGCTGGTGGTTGACGCCACTCAGGGCGTTGAAGCCCAAACGCTTGCCAACGTCTACCTTGCGCTAGACCACGACCACGAAATAGTGCCTGTGCTCAACAAAATAGACCTGCCCAGCGCAGAAGTTGAGCGTGTTAAGGCTGAAATTGAAGAAAGCATTGGCCTCGACTGCTCTGAAGCCATGCCCGTATCGGCCAAAACCGGCATGGGCGTAGATGCGGTGCTAGAAGCCATCGTCAACCGCCTGCCCGCTCCAAAAGGCGACGAAAACGCGCCCCTCAAGGCTCTTATTTTTGACTCGTGGTACGACAGCTATCAGGGTGTGGTGATTCTTTTCCGCATCATGGACGGCACTATCAAGCGCAACGACATGGTTCGCATGATGAGCACGGGCAAGGAATACGAAGTGTTGCGCCTTGGCGTTTTCTCGCCCGAAGCCACAGACGTAAACCTGCTGCACGCTGGCGAGGTGGGCTTCATGTGCGGCTCCATCAAGGATCTGGGCGACGCCCGTGTAGGCGACACCATCACCTTGGTCAATAACCCCGCAACAGAGGCTGTGCCCGGATTTACAGAAGTGAAGCCCATGGTGTTCTGCGGCCTGTACCCGACCGAATCAGACGAATACGAAAATCTCAAAACCGCCCTTGAGAAGCTTCAACTCAACGATGCTGCCTTTTCGTTCGAGCCAGAAACTTCTCAAGCTCTTGGTTTTGGCTTTCGCTGCGGCTTTTTGGGCTTGCTGCACATGGAAATCATTCAGGAGCGGCTTGAGCGCGAATTTGAGGTCAGTCTCATCGCCACTGCCCCTTCGGTTGTCTACAAGGTAGACACCAACGACGGCAAAACCTTGCAGATCGACAACCCCAGCCCCGTGCCCTCGCCGGCCCGCTTGGTGGTGAAGAACGGCTC
>CAYPRZ010000098.1:0-9764 GCA_964413315.1 uncultured Desulfovibrio sp.
CTGTTTTCACACACTTTCTTTAAGCATTAATTTAATTGTACTTTTTTTAATTTGAGTGACCACTCAACTTTTTTATCGTGTATATTCAGGGTATTAGAGAACACACCTTTTTATACAATAGTGATAAGATATTTATTTCACACGCTGGCCCTTCCGGCATAGAGCAGCGCAATTTAATTTTTTCAACACAAGAGATTATCAATCCCTAATTTTACAAGAAAATCATAAAATTGTATAAATTCTTACTATGATCGTGCGCAAATTAAACAAAGTAATCAAATTAACAGCACACACAACATAATGGCTAACACCCCAGCCGCACAAAGGCAGGCGTGCAAGGTTGACTGCACAAGCAAATAATACCGACTAACGCGGATAAAATGGCGGAAGGTGGGCAGACTTGAGCAGGCTGCTACCAAGAGAAAATCAGGCTGGGAAAAAAAGCGCGGAGGCTGAAAAAAAAAGTGAAAAAAGAGAGAGGAATGTGAAAAGAAGGAGAAAGTGAGGCAGGAATAATCAGTGGGAGGAAGTGCCAAAAGCAGAGGTAAGCACAGAAATTTCTTCTACCTGAGCCGGGGCCAGCTCCTGTAGGCTAAAGTTTGGCCGGGCAAGATAAAACCCCTGCGCCAAATCAAACCCCATGGCTATAACACTTGCCAGCTCCTCGTGGGTTTCAACACCCTCGGCAACCGTCAGTATGCCCTTGGAACGGCAGTACACCAGTATATTGGACAAAAATTCTTTTTTGGCGGCGGGCGCTTTGTGTATGGAGCGAATGAAGAAGCTGTCGATCTTAAGAATTTCTGGCGAAATATTTAACAATCGCAGCGCGTTGGAGTGCGCACAGCCAAAGTCGTCAATGGCTATAAAGGCCGCCACCTGCGACCGTAGTTCGCGTATTTTGCTTGCAAGGCCGTCTTCGCTGGTGGCAGTTTCAATGATCTCAAACACCATGTTGTGACTGATTTCTTCATAACATGGGTGCAAGTTGCGCAGTTCATTGACATCAAGATACTGGGCCGAAATGGCATTAAAAAATATCTTTTTACTGCCAAGTGATGCCAAATGCTCGCCCATCCAGTCAAAAATCATCCTAAATGTCAGGTGCTCAAGCTGTGGCAGTTTTGACTGGGCTTCGGCCAGCTGCAACATGTCGAGCGGCGAGGCAAAATGCGGCGTGGTGGAACGCATGAGGGCTTCGTAGCCATAAATAGAGCCGTCTTTCAAGCTCACAATAGGCTGAAAGGCAAAGCGTATCAGCTGCCCTTCGAGCAGCTCGTCCAGCCGCTCTTGCCTGCTGAGAATATTGGCCTTTGCGCGATAAATTTCGGGGTTAAAGCGCATGAGCGTACCGCGGTTGAAGTTTTGCACCTCAAACATGGCATGGCTTGCGTAATTCATAAGCACATCGCCGGTCATGGCGTCGCTGGGGTACACGGCAACCCCCAACGAGGCGCGTATGCGCACTATTTCAGTGGGCAGATCAATGGTTGTATTCAACAGGGTTTTGCGGTTGTCCTGCGCAAAGCGCATGGCGCTTTCTTCGCTGTCAAAGCCGTGCGCATACACTGCAAATTCGTTGCCTGCGGTGCGCGCCAAAAGCACAGATTCGTTTTCGCACATGCGCAAAACTTCAACAACCTTAGTGATATACATGTCTCCACAGTCGTAGCCGTGGGTATCGTTCACGTATTTGAGGTTGTCGAGCCCACACGAAAAAAGCACCCCAAATTTGCCGGGCTGCATCTGCAAGGCCTCGCGCAGCCCGCGCACAAAGGCCTTGCGGTTCATCAGGCCGGTTTCAACATCATGATTCTGGTCGTGCTCCACCTGCTTTTTGCAGGTATGCGCCTGATTTATAAGAAAATTAAGCCCTTCAGACAAATCGCCCATATCATCAATGGCAGGCACGGGGTAACCAGCGCTAAAAAGCAGCAGTTGCCGCGCCAAACGTTTAAGCTTGGCGTGCAGGCTTTCGATGTGGGAGGTAAAATTGCGGCATGAGCGGGGCGGACGAACGGAAAAATCACCTTCTGCCAGTGCTGCCGCATAGGCAGAAAGATCGGCGCAGGCTCTTGCGAGTTCGCACAATTTTTCTGCCCCCGGCTGCTGGCGGCAACCTTCAAACTCGGCTAGCGCAGCGTCAAAACGCCCTTGCAGCAGCTGATCAAGCCCGGTTTCAATGTCCATGCGCGCGCCTCAAAAATGAGCCTCAAGAAAAGTTGAAAAAAACATGTACGGTGGCATTCCCGCACACGGGCTACGCATTGAGTTCAGCAAAACCGGCGCTTTGCGCATTGGCCATGCTTTGAAACACAGCCGCGCTTACGGTTTCAGGGTCGCAACCATGGGGCAAGTACTCAAGCACATCATCACCAAGCGTCGCAGGGGTGTCGTGGCTGTAGCGGGCCAAACAATTGGCAACCGCAAGCAGGCGGGCTTCCATTTTAAAACTGGTGGCAAGCTCTGGTGAATGGTGCAGGTTGATGGGCTCGGTGAGCACCAGTGGCAGCTTCCAATGGTGCAACACAGCCGCGCCAATAAGCGCGTGGTCCATGCCCCACTCTGTATGCTCGGCCTCAAACATGTCCATGCCCTCAGCCTGCTCCATTTCCACAATTTTTTCCCAAATATCGGGGCGTGTGGCCGCCAAAAACAGTTTGCCCACATCGTGCAGCAAACCTGCAATATACGCCTCGTCAGGAACCATCACCAGTCGCTCTTCAGGGCTGGCATCTGGCCCGCAGGCCCCGGCAGTGCCCCCAAACACATTTGCCAGCGCTCTGGAAATATTGGCCACAGAAAGCAGGTGGTTCCAGAATTTGTTGGTATCAAATGCCTTGGGCAGCTGCGCCTCGCGTATAAACGACGACATACCCACCATCAGCACCAGCAGACGCACCTCGCGCAGCCCCATAATATTGATGGCCCTTTGCAGGGTAGAAACCTTGAATTCAAGCCCGTATGCCGCCGAGTTAGCTACGGCAAGCACGCGAGTGGCCAGCCGGGGGCTTTGCTCAATGAGGGCAACCACCGTCTTCATGGAGGCATTGGAGCCTTCCTGCGTAACCGCGAACAACAGGGGGAGCAGCTTGGGGTCAAATGGCAGCATGGGCGGGTTTTGCAACAGCTTTTGCAAAAACAATCTGGATTCTTTTTGTGTCTGCATAACAAAATCCTTGCAGGGGCTGCTGACCCTGCGCACGGTAAAACGCCCCGCCCAAGCATAAAACCTGAGCTCCACACTCATCATATACAAAAATTCCCTACAAAGCCAATAGGGAAGTTTTTTTAATAACTAATACATAATGTTACCTAAAACGCACACAACAGCACATGAAAGCAAATATTTATCTTAGGGCGGGCACAAGCCCACAATGCCAAACCGCACATGAGCAAAAGAAGCAGCTTATAACAATCATATAAAATTATTGGGCAAAACCAGCATAATCAGCAGCTATTTGTAACCGTTACCTCAACACCGCATACAAAACGATTACATGTTTACTGCTATACAAGAATAAAGGAATCAATCTGGCCGTCATTCCATCCGGCAAACACTTTAGCGCAGCGTGTGTATCAGCCATGCAAGCAGCAAATGTGCACTTATCAAAATAAAAACGTAAAAAATGCTCAGGCCGGCTTTTGCTTGATCTACAGCCAGTTGCCTAGCCTTCTCCATGCCTGACCAGCGGGCAAAAAAAACTGGACAGATCCCCCCAGCCAAAAGCCAGAGGCATAAAATAAAAAAATGCCGAAAAAAAACAGTCTTGCAAGCTTAAAAACGACTGTTTCACTACGGCAAATAAATTTCAAGTAAAAACTTTAGGGGTAAACAAAAAAAAATTTCTCATGGGCCAAAAAAATGCATTTCGTGCAACTTTACCGTGCAAATCACGGTTACAAAACCGCCGTTGCACCAGCCCTGAATGATAACACCTCTCATTTTTGCACGACAACAGTTTTACAACATTGTCAAGAAATTCTCCAAGGCAATATTTAGACTTTTTATAGAGATTACCTTCCGCTACTTTTCCGATTCCAGATACTCCAGCATCAGGGCGGCCACATTTGCCGAAAGACCGGCAGAAAGCATGGATTCGTGCGTTCCCTCAGTCCAGCGCAGCGCAATATTTTCTTTTTTCAAAAAGTGGCTCCAGCCCTGATAATCGTCGTCCATCAATATCTGAGGATTATTGGCAAAATCTAGCGCACGAACCAGCAGCACCTTGCAGTCTGAAGGAGTTGGCCGCTCATAACGGGCGGCAGCCAGGGCGTTGCCGCGATAGGTCAGCAACAGGTTGTCCATCTGCACGGAGCTGAAACCCACGGGCAACAGGCCGCTTTTTTCTCCGCACTCTACAAGGTAGTCAAGCTGCTGCTCGCGCGGCATGACGCGCAGTTTTTGCGGGTCAAAGGCAAGGCCTTTCTGCAATACGGTCTGCAACAGCTCAATGTCGTCCTTGGCGGCCATTTGTTTTGCGCGGCTATTGTCGGCCACAGAATCAAGAATGATCACAGGCCCAAGGCCATGACCAAGTTCCGCATGGCGACAGGCTGTTTCGTAGGCAAGCAGGCCGCCAAAGCTCCAGCCAGCAAAAATTATATTCTCGCTCTCGACTTTGAGGATTTCATCCAGATAATATTCTGACAGGCTTTCAACCGTGTGCAGTTCTGTATTTATGGATGAGCGTTTTTGGCTAAAACCCGCAGCCTCTACGGCGTACACCGTAAACTTGTGGGCTAGATGCCGCGCAAGATCGCTGTAGCAAAAAACACTACCCCCCACGGGGTGGAACAGAAACAAATTTTTGCCGCCCGGACAATGACAAAGCCGGATAACGGGGCTTTCGCGCTTTTCTGTTTTGCCAGCCAGCAATTCCGCCAACTGGCCAATGCTTGAATGGGTAAGCAGTTCATTTACTGCCACATGAACGTTCATTTCCTTCTCAATCATGGCGATCAACCTGATGGAAAGAATGCTGTGTCCCCCAAGGCTAAAAAAGCCCGCATCCGCATCTGTCACTTCAACGCCCAACAGGCGCTGCCAGATTTCGGCCAGCTTTTCCTCCACTGGCCCGGCGGGCTTGCGGCCCACCCTGTTTTCTAAACCACCAAGAGGCGAAGGCAGGGCTTTTTTGTCTACCTTGCGGTTGATGGACAAAGGCAGCTCCACCATAGGAACGAAAAATTCCGGTACGCAGTAGGGGGGCAAATGCTGCTCAAGATAACTGCGCAACAGTTCCGTATCCACCTGCCCGACCACATAGGCAGCAAGACTTTTTTCTGCCCCAGAGCGAAAAGTGTCGGCCACTACAGCCACCTGCCGCACACCGGGAAAACCCGCCACGGCTTTTTCTACCTCGCCAATCTCAACCCGGTTGCCGCGAATTTTTACCTGCTGGTCTTCGCGCCCACGGTAGTAATAAAGGCCGTTTTGCACAAAACCGTTGTCGCCTGTGCGGTAAAAACGCTGGCCGTCTTTTTCCACAAATGCGTCGGGGGCAGCATTATTCAGATACCCGCGTGAAACACCATCGCCAGTTATCCACAATTCACCAGTTACAGAATCGGGCAGTTCGCAGCCGTTTTTGTCCATCACGTGGATGCGCACGCCCTGCAAGGGCCTGCCGATGGGATAGGCGGTAAAATCTTGGTAATTGCCCAGATCAATGCGAAAGGCACTGCTGTCTACAGTGCATTCTGTGGGCCCGTATACATTATAGAGCACTACGCCCTCATTGCCGGGTATGGCGTAAAACTTGCGTATAACATCGGGCCGCAGCACCTCGCCGGCCAACAGCAAAACTTTGAGCGGCAGGGGTTTACGCTGCTCGGCAAGCCAGTCTGTAAGCACGTTGAAAAACGCTGGCGTCATGTCGCACAGGTCAAGCCCACGCTTAAGCGCACAAGCGCAAAACAGCGAGGGATTTTTGCGTTCTTCGTCGGCAAGCACATACAGGCTGTTGCCGCAAAAAATGGAAACCGCCAACTGCTGCACCGAGGCATCAAACGAGAGCGGTGCCACCAGCCCCACACGGGCGCAGCCTGCCGCATAGGGCCGCAGGGCGCGCAAAATATGCAGAAGGTGGCGGTGCTCAACCACCACGCCCTTGGGAACCCCGGTGGAACCGCTGGTGTAGACCATGTAGGCCGCTTGCGCGGGGTCTATCTGCGCAGCCCCGCAAACAGGCAGGGGCGGCCCACCCGCTTGCGGCAAGTGCTGCGCCCCAAAGCGCGTGAGGGGCGCATGCTGCTGGCTGCCGCCACGGCGGATGACAACATCGTAGCGAAAGGCTCCACAGCCCGCATGTGCGCCCTCCTGCCCATCACCCTGCCCCATAATGCAAGGGCTTATTTCCACCTGTACCGGCACGGGGCTCTGCGCCGCCCATTCCGCAAAAAAGCGGCGCGGCACAAAAAGCTCCTCCGAAGAATCGTGACGCAGCAGGCCTGTCTGGTTGCCGCTGGCAAGGGCATAGGCCTCTATGGCTGCCCGAAGGTCGTCCTGCCTGTCCAGATCGCGCACCGCACCCACAAACAGCGTGCCTTGCGGCGCCAACAAATCCACGGCTTGACTCAATACCTTGCGCAGGTAGTTGTAGCCGGGAAAATTCTCGGTCACGCCGTTCAATACAACCGTATCAAACGTATGGCCTTCCAAAAAGCGTATGTCCGCCGCCTCCATGCGGCGAGCTGATACCACAGCGGGTACGCCAAAACCCGAAGTGCGGTTCAGCTCGTTGCGGGCCAAATCAATGGCCGCATATTCACTGGCTACCCCGGCAAGGGCGCGGGCAACAGCACCAGAGCCACTGCCCACGTCCAGCACCTTGCGGCCCAGATTGTGGGCTAGGTTGTGAGCCAACCCGCTTTTTTCAAGCACTGCTGCGGCCATTTGGGCCAGTTCACCTTGCGGGCAGGGGGCTGCGTCAAGGTCGCTTTTCCAGCCCATGTCGCTGCCCGCTTCTGCCACCTGCTCCCAGTATTCGGTGCTTATGAGGCCAGAGCCCTTTTCAGCTACATCGTCGTAACTCTGCGCATCAAGGCACAGCACATGCTGGATGCCGGGGTTTCTGTAGTGAAAATACTCGGCATCGCGCAGGCATGCGCTGTCGGTAATAATCAGACTTGTGGGCCGCAGCATGGCCTCTTTACGCACCTGCGGCTGCTCACGCTCTACGGGCAGATACACGGCCCCGGCCCGCATAACGCCAAGGGCAGCGGCCAAATACAGGGCTCCGCGTGCGCACAGCACACCCACCACGGCCTCGCGGCCATAGCCACGCGCCGCAATAAAACGGGCAATGCGCTCTGAAAGCACATCCAGCTCGCCAAAGCTTAACGAACTGCCGCCGCCAGCGAGGGCGGGGGCATCGGCATTGCTCGACGCCATAGTGCGGAAAAGATCCTCAAGCGTGGCACACTGGCCTGCTACACCCGATGCAAACTCTGGCGCGGATTCTGCTACGGCGTGGGCAGTATCAACAGATTTGCTACTGGCTGATTTTGGGCCTTTTTTTTCGGGCACATGTAACGAAAAGTCCGATAACTTCATTATGCCATTCCTTCGATGATGCCTTCAATAAAACGCCCGTAATATTCCAGCCAGTCAGCGGCTGTTTCGGCAGAAAGCTGCCGAGGGTCATACACAAAACGCAAAAGATAGTTTTCGCCCTGCTCACTAACCGAACACAACAGACCGTAGCCCCCCGGCTCTGCTGCACCGCCAGCACTGCTGGGGGCAAACTCAAAACCCGTGCGCAAACCGCTTTGCCCTGTAGCGGCAAATAAAGGTGCGGCAAGTGAAGTCTCGGTGTGTGCCAGCAGGTCGTCAAAATCCATGTTGTCGTCCAGCACAAAGGCCACAGCGCGGCCCGCGCCAACACCCACCGTCACCTGATCCTGTTGGCCTACCCGGCCCATGAGCACAGCAAACACGGCCAGCAGCAAGGCCGCAGGGCGTGCGCCCTTTTGCGCCGCAAGGGCCACAATGGTTTGCCGCAAACCTGCCGGGGTAGCCGCCTCGCAACTGGCTGTGCCAACCGCACTTGCTGCGCTTATCACAACGGGCAGGGGCGAAGGCTCAAATCGCAAGGGCGCATCTACAGGGCAGTTGGTCATAAGCTCAAGAATACGCACATAGTCGCTGGCCATGCGCTGCATGTCTGCCTCGCTGAACAGGTCTGCGTAGTATTCAAGTGCAATGCCAATATTCGCACCTGTATCGCTGACAAAGATGGATATATCCGTCTTGCTGGCGTGCTTGCTGAAGCGCAGGGTTTCAAACAGACCCTGCCCTTCGGCGGCAAATTCAAAGTTCATGTACGACAAAATCACTTCCGAAAGGGGCGATCTGTCAGGCCATGTGGTCTGGCGCAGGTCGGCCAGCAGGCTGTTGAGAATATAGCCTCGATGGCGCATGCCCTCGTTGCTGACCTGCCGCGTGGCGCGCAGCTGGGCGGCAAGTGTCTGGGCGGGATCAATGCTGAAACGCAGGGGCAGAACAGAGGCCAGCATGCCCGCCGTATTGAGGTGCTCGCCGCGCCCGTCTACCGAAACGGCAATCACCACATCCCGCTCACCGGTGTAGGCCTGCGCCAGCAGGCTCCAAGCGCAAAGTGACACCTGATAGTTGGTCAGCCCCGCTTTGCGGGCCAAGGCCTTGATGCCCTGCACAAGCTCTGGCGCAAGCTCAAACTCAAACATGCCGCCACGGCCAGTGTGTACACGCGGGCGGGGGTAGGCTGCAGGCAGGTTGAGCTGCGGCAGCTCGCCCCTGTAAATGCCCTGCCAGTAAGTTGCCGCCGCAGTATCGGGCTGCGTAACTTGCTGCCAAGCAATATCTTTCATCTGAGCTGACACAGGCGCAAGAGGCAGCCCGTGGTACAGGCGGTACAGCTCTGCATTGAGCAGCGACATGGTTCTGCCGTCGCCAAGGGCGTGGTGCACGTCGATAAAGAGCACCTTTTCGTCAGCATCGGTCACAAGCAATATGGCGCGGAATCCTCTTTCGTTGCGCAAGTTAAATGGCCGGATAACCTCATCCTTGTGCGCAAGGCTGGCAATGCGCCTTTGCTCCAGCGTAAAGCCCTCAAAGGGATGAATAATCATGGCCGGGCGCTCTGCCTCAAAATCGCAGAAGCTCGTGCGCAGCGCCTCATGCCGCTCCACCAGTTGGCCCAGTGCGGCCTCCAGACGGATAACGTCAACATCTTGCGGCATTACAAGGAATACCGGCAGGTTAAAGCCAAGATCGCCCTCGCTGACCATGTCGGCATACAGGATGGCGAGCTGCTCATTGCCTACGGGGTATTTGTCCAGCACGGGGGTTGCTGGCGCAGTTTTTTGCCCCTGCTGGGCAGAATCGGTTTCGGGCTCAACAACTAACTCAGCAGCGGGCCGCTGCAAGGCAAGGGCGCAGTCAACAATATCACCTAATGTGTCACTTTCCAGCAGATCAACCACGCTCAGGCCGAGCCCGGTATCCTTTTCCAGCCGGTTGACGATACGCGTAGCGGCAATGGAATCGCCGCCCAGATCAAAAAAGTCGTCATCCCTTGTGAGCGGGCGGTCATAGCCAAGGCAATCGCGTATGATTTCAAGCAACAGTTGTTCATTAACTGCTGCACCAACCGGGGCGGCTGTTGTGGAAGTTTCACTAGCTGCCAGCAGGTTTTGACCATTCTGCATGGTCTGCACAGCTTTATCCGGCAGACCATTGAGCCTGTAAGCCGCCACGTTTTCGCCACTCATGCCCACCG
>CAYPRZ010000099.1:0-9757 GCA_964413315.1 uncultured Desulfovibrio sp.
CTACGCCCCCTTCGCGGCCCCCCTTGCATCCCCCCCGAAGCACCCCCTAAGAGCGTTTTCAATTTCCGAAAAACGGCGAGGGCAACGCGGCATCTGCTGCGGGAGCTTCCTTCCCTCGCTACGCTCACTCAGGTGATCTCCCTCCGCGCCGCGTAAATGCCATATGCCACTTCCGCTTTGATCAAAGTCCGTTTCAGCCTTCAATCTAAGCCGCATTACGGCATAAAGACTTCACGAAATAAGAAGCCCCAAGCCCCTGAGGTCTCTGTATTTTGCCTTTCAACCAGCCGTCATCAAAAGCTGGTCGTGGCGTTGCCTTCCTTAAACTCGCCAGAGCGAAGCGAGGGCGATGGCTGGTGTTGGGCGAATTTGCAAAATACGCATTTTGTGGCCTGAAAAGGAAGCGCCGGGATTTTGAGCGCAGCGTACTCAAGTACGTGAGCATCAAAATCCCGGCGCTGACGCATTCAGGGCGGAAAAGTCGGGTTTGCGTAAATGCGGCTGACAGGCTCTTGCCCCCATCAACGCAAAGCCTCTCCCCTTCCCCTACTGCCGAATCTCAAGCAGCGGCTACAGCACGCCCCACCTACCGTTCAAAATAGGTATACCCGCGCAAACCGTCTTCAAAGACCTGCATAATGGCAAACCGGTCGCTGGGCGAAATACGCCCCTGCCTCACAGCCTGCTCTGCCGTACTGCGCAGATCTTCCAGAATGCGGCGCGGCTCATATTCCACATAGCTCAGAATATCTGCCACAGAATCACCCCTAATTTCGCGCACATACTCATAATTGCCGTCATCCCGCACACGAATGGATACCACGTTGGTGTCGCCCATAAGATTGTGCAGATCGCCCAGCGTCTCCTGATACGCACCCACAAGGAACACGCCAAGGTAATATTCCTCGCCGTCGCGCAACGGATGCAGGTCAAGGGTGGGCTTCATGCCCTGCGGGTCGATAAAATGATCAATACGGCCATCAGAATCGCAGGTAATATCAGAAATAATGCCCTGACGCGCAGGAAATTCCTTAAGCCGGTGCACGGGCATAACCGGGAACAGCTGATCAATGGCCCACGAGTCGGGCAGCGACTGAAACACACTGAAGTTGCCGTAATAAATGTCGGCAAGGCTCACGTCGATGTCGGCCAAATCGCGGGGTATGGTCTTGAGCCGCGTTTTTTCCTGAGCAATGCGCATGATAATGGCCCAGAAAAACCGCTCGGCCAAGGTGCGCTGCCGCAGATTCACACGCCCGGTCGAAAAGAGCTGGCGCATTTCATCGCGGTAATAAATGGCGTCGTTATAACATTCCTGCAAATTGCGCAGGGTAATGTTGGCAAGGGTTTCGCGCAGATTCTGCACCGGCTCCGGCGTGCCTTCGGGCAGGGTGTCGGGCAGCTGCACTTCTTCCACCATGCTCACATCAAGCACGTTGAAGAGCAGCACGGAATAGTAGGCCACCGTAGCGCGGCCAGATTCCGTAATGATATGCGGATGCGGAATCTTCTGCTCATCAAGAATGCTCATGATGGCTTCGACAATGTCGGCGCTGTATTCGTCGAGCGTATAGTTGCGCGAAGAAACATAGTTGGTATGCGAGCCGTCATAGTCCACCGCCAAACCGCCGCCAAGGTCAAGGTAGCCCATGGGCGCGCCTTCCTCCACCAAGCCAACGTAAAGGCGTGCGCCTTCCATAACCCCGGTACGGATGTCGCGAATATTGGAAACCTGCGACCCAAGGTGGTAGTGCAGCAGCTTGAAGCAGTCGAGCATGTCATTGGCCTTGAGCGTATCCACCACGTCCACAATCTGGGCGGGTGACAGGCCAAAGGTCGAACGCTCGCCGCCAGAATCTGTCCAATGGCCGCTGGCCTTTACGGCCAGCTTGGCGCGCACGCCAATGTTGGGCCGCACGCCAAGGGCCTTGCTGCGTTCAAGCACAACTTCCAGCTCGCTGGGCATTTCAAGCACAAACAGCACGTTAAAACCAAGGCGCAAAGCCTGAAGCCCAAGGTCGATGAATTCTTCGTCCTTGTAGCCGTTGCAGACAATGCAGGCCTCGCGGTCGCGCATGAGCGACACAGCGGCGATAAGCTCGGCCTTAGAGCCGACCTCAAGCCCGTGGTGGTAGGTGGAACCGAACTGGGCTATTTTTTCCACCACTTGCTGCTGCTGGTTAACCTTGATGGGAAAAACGCCCCGGTACGAACCGGTGTAGTTCAGGCTTTTGATCGCCTTACGGAACGATTCGTGGATATTGGCAATACGTGAATCCAGAATATTTTCCACGCGCAACAGCACGGGCATATCGTAGCCGCGCTCTTTAAGCCCGGCGATAACCTCTGGTATCGAAACCTGCGGCCCCTTGGGCCCCTGCGGACAAATCACAACCTCGCCCGCATCCGACACGTCAAAATACCCAGCACCCCAATTACGGATGCCGTAAAGCTCGACGGAATCTTCCACCCGCCACTGCTGCAATGCGCGGTTTTTTGCCAATTCTTGCTCCCTGTAACGCCGCTGGCGCATATATATTGTTGATTCAACCCAGAATATGGGCCGCTGAGGCTGCCGCCGTTAAGAAAACGGCAACGGATGATTGCCTGAAAATTGCGGCGTAATTATGCCGTGACCGTGCCGAATGTCAATCATTGCAAAAAGTGGGGCAAACGCAGATTGTTAGGTATGAACTAATTTCTTGACGCGGACTAAAGGTTGCTTCACTTTTTCCCTTGCACCCATTGACTGCCAAGGCTTGTTTCTATCTAGTGGAAGCCCCATGAAAGTATTGCAGCCCCCTCTTTGTCGTATTCCGCAGCTGTTTTTGCCGCTGCTTTTACTGCTCGCTCTGGCGGGCTGCTCGCAAGACGACAGCAAAAAAAACACACCGCCTCCCGCCCCCGTGCGGGTAGAAAGCGTGACCCGCGCCGATGTGCCGCGCCTGTTGCACGCAGTGGGCAACGTGCGTGCTTCGTCCTCTGTGGGCGTAAAGCCGCGTGTTACCGGCGAAATACAGCAGGTACACTTTACCGAGGGACAAGACGTGCGCGAGGGCGACCCGCTGATCACCATTGATCCGCGCCCCCTTGAGGCAGCCCTGCGCGAAAAGAAAGGACAGCTTGCCAAGTCGCAGGCTCAGCTTGCCAAGGCGCTGGACGACATGAACCGCTATGGCAAACTGGTGGGCAGCGGCTATGTTAGCCGCGATGCCTACGAAAAAACCGCCACCGAGGCCGCAGCCTTGCGCGCAACCGTGCAGTCGGACAAAGCCAGTGTGGAAAGCGCCGCCCTCGACCTCAGCTACTGCACGGTGGTGGCCCCCATAAGCGGGCGCGTGGGTGCGCTCAGCGTGGACAAGGGCAACATGGTCAAAGCGGCAGATGCCACGGTTATTGTCAGCATCGATACACTTTCGCCCATCTATGTGGGTTTTTCTGTGCCAGAAGTGCACCTGCCTGTTATTATGGAGCAAATGGCCCAGACCAGCGTGCAGGTGGCGGCCACACCTGCGGGCGGCAAGCCCGAAACCGGCCAGCTGACACTGGTGGACAATACCGTAGACACGCGCACAGGCACAATCCGCTTGCGGGCCACCTTTGCCAATGCCCAGCGCCGGTTGTGGCCCGGCCAGTTTGTACAAATTGAGCTGCCCCTTGGCCTTGCAGCCGGGGCCCTCACCGTGCCCACCAGAGCCGTGCAATCAGGCCGCGAAGAATCCTATGTATATGTGGTAGATAAGGACAGCCGCGCCAGCTACCGCAAGGTTCGGCCCCTGTTTGAACACGGCGACCGCACCGTGCTGGACGGCGAAATAGCCGAAGGCGACCGCATAGTGGTAGACGGTCAGGTGCGCCTTGCGCCGGGTCTGCTGGTCAAAATACTTGAGTAGGTGGCAACACTGCACCACAGAAATTGCAAAACGGCCTGATTTTTGCATCATTCAGGGCATTATCAACAGGCGGTCAATTTTTCCACATGGCCGCCGCGCCACAAGCGCGAGTGCAATGACGCCAAGCGTCAAGCCTGAGGAGATGCCCAATGGAACTGGAATTCCGTTTTCGTAATAATGATCTGGGGCCGGTTTTTCCCACATTTCAGGAAAGGGTCAACTCTATGTTGCCCGTAAACCGTGCCGAAAGCACCCCGGCTGCCCCGGCGGCCCCTGCCGATGACGAGGCTGGCACTTCGGCTGCGCCGGTGTTGGAACAGACTGTTCCCGGCACCCCGCACATGCTTAATTCTGACGAAATGCGTCTGGCGCTTGCTCAAGTGGAGCAGGAAGCCGTGCAGCACAGTCAGGAGCTTATTCAGGTGCATACCGGCCTGAACGAACAGCGCGTAGCACGCTTGCTGGGCTTGCTGGATTAAGCTCGGCCAACAATTTTTTGCGGATACCGCACGCACAGGGCATCAAAAAAGCCCGCTTCAAACCGAGAGTGCTCATGCGTCACCCTCGGCTTGAGGCGGGTTATTCTTTGCTTGAGGCGTTTTTTGGCGAGCCCTAAAACTCCAGACACAGCCCCACGGGGCAGTGGTCTGAGCCAAATACGTCCTTTTCTATCCATGCATCGCGCACCGCTGGCACAAGTTCCTGCGACACAAAAAAGTAGTCTATACGCCAGCCCACGTTCTTTTCTCGTGCGCGGCTTTTGTATGACCACCATGAATAATTGCCCTCGGCCTCGCCGTGCACATGGCGGAAGGTATCCACGTAGCCCATGGCCGTAAAACGGTCGAGAAAGGCGCGCTCTTCGGGCAGGTAGCCAGTATATTTTTCATTCTGCTTGGGCCGCGCAAGGTCAATGGGCTTGTGCGCGATGTTAAAATCGCCGCACACCACAATGGGTTTGCTTTTGCGGCATTCCTCCGCATAGGCCAAAAAGGCCTCGAAAAATCCCATCTTGTACGGCACGCGCTTGAAGCGGCCCGTGGGTTTGCCGTTGTCGTCCAGCTCTTCTGCGCCACCATTGGGGAAATAGCCGTTGAAAAAGTGAAACTGCGGGTATTCCAGATGCAGCAAACGCCCCTCGCCCTGAAATTCCGGCTGGGGCAGTTCTATGCTGACATTGAGCGAAGGAACCTTGCTGTACACCGCCACACCAGAATAGCCCTTTTTCACCGTGCTCCACGACCAGTGCGACTCCCAGCCTTCTGGCTCGCGCACTTCTTCACTCAGTTGGTCGGGGTGGGCCTTGGTTTCCTGCAAGGCAACAACCTGCGCATCTGTTTGCGCAAACCACTGCCATTCGGGCTTGCCCGCCACCGCACGCAGGCCATTGACATTCCATGAAACAAGCTTGAGCTGCATAGTTCCTCCTGCCCTAGCATAGCCGCAGCAACGCTGACGGGCAAGGGGCCGCAATACACATCTGCCCGCAACGCATTGCCAAAACGGGCTTTTTGCGCTATTAAAAACATGGCGTAAGTATGCCGCCAAACCCTATCCCGGACATTTTTCAAGGAGTCGCTTATGGATATTTTGCCCATTCGTCGCGCCATTTTGAGCGTTACGGACAAGAGCGGCCTTGTGGAGTTTGCCACGTTTCTTACCTCGCGGGGGGTAGAGCTTATCTCTACCGGCGGCACACAGAAGGCCCTTGAGGCGGCCGGTCTGCCCGTTACCGCAGTAAGCACCGTGACGGGATTCCCCGAAATTTTGGGTGGCCGGGTTAAAACCCTGCATCCCAAGATTCACGCGGGTATTCTGGCCAACAAGGACGAGCCCCAGCACATGCAGACCTTGGCCGACAAGGGCATTCGGCCCTTTGACCTTGTCTGCGTTAACCTTTACGACTTTGCGGGCGCGGTGGAACGCCACCTTTCGCTTGAGCAGGCCGTGGAGGAAATTGACATCGGCGGCCCCTGCATGCTGCGTGCAGCTGCCAAAAACTTCCACAGTATTCTGGTGCTGCCCTCGCCGCAGTGGTACACCACCGCCATGGAAGAGCTGGAAAAAGACACGACCGTGGGTCTTGAATTCCGGCAGGTCATGGCATCGCGGGCCTTTGAGGCCACCTCGCGCTATGATGCCCTGATCACCTCGTATCTGCGGCCTTAAACCGCGCATACCCCGCTGACAAAACCATTCACGCACCCGCAGCCTGCCCCTTTTGAGGAGCACAGGCTGCGGGTGCGGTTCAACATTCAGATTTCCGCAGGAGCATCCCATCCCTAAACCAGAAGGCAACGTGCAGGGGCTCAAACCGAGCCAGCTTGCAGCACTTACGCGGCTGTTTAACCGTCGGTTTCCGGCGGCAGAAGTCTACACCGTCGATCAGGCGCGGGAGCTTTCTTTGCTGTCACGAGCTCTTGGCCGACAGGTGGGCTTGCTCATCGACCGCAAAGGCCGGGTGCAAATGGTTATTGTGGGTGAGGCGGGCAGCATCATGATTCCCGAACTGCCGCGTGGCCGCAGCGGGCAGGAACGCTTGCGCGGCCTACGCTTGCTGCACACCCACCTGAATCCTGGCGGCATTAGCCAGGAAGACCTGATGGACATGCTTTTTTTGCGACTGGATGCCGTGGTTGCCCTTACCGTCAACCCGGTAGGCGAACCCGTGCAGTGGCAGGCGGCGCATCTCTTGCCCTCCCCTTCTGGCGGGCAGCCTTACCACCTCGACCCACCGCAGCCATGGGACCGCACGGAATCTCAGTTTGTGGCCACCGCTGAGGCGCTGGAAGAAGAGCTGGCCCGCAAGGCAGAGGACGCCCGAGAAGCGGACGACACCCCTCGCGCCATGTTGGTTTCTGTAAGCACCCAGCCGCGCATTATTCAGGAACGCAACCTCGACGAACTGGCGGAACTGGCCCGCACTGCTGGCCTTACCGTGGCCGGACGCATGGTGCAGCGCGTGGCGCAGATCAACCCGCGCCTTATCATGGGCAAGGGCAAGGTGGCCGAGCTTGAAGTGCTGGCCCTGCAAGGCCGCGCGGGCATGATGATCTTTGACGGTGAGCTCTCGCCCGCGCAATTGCACAATCTTGCCGACATCACCGAGCGCAAGGTCATTGACCGTACACAGCTTATTCTCGATATTTTTGCCCAGCATGCGGTGAGCCGCGCCGGCAAGTTGCAGGTTGAGCTGGCCCAGCTGCGCTATACGCAGCCGCGCCTTGTGGGCAAAAACCGCGCTATGGACCGCCTTATGGGCGGTATTGGCGGGCGCGGCCCCGGCGAAACCAAGCTTGAAACAGACCGCCGCAAAATCCGCGAGCGCATGGCGCGTATCCGCAAAGAGCTCGACCAGCTTAGGCGGCAGCGCTCCTTTACCCGTGCTCGGCGCTCACGGCAGGGTATTCCGCTTGCGGCCCTTGTGGGTTACACCAACGCGGGCAAGTCCACCCTGCTCAACACCCTCACCCGCTCCGAAGTGCTGGCCGAAAACAAGCTTTTTGCCACGCTCGACCCCACCACCCGGCGGTTGCGCTTTCCCGCAGAGAAAGAAATTATCCTGGCCGACACCGTAGGTTTTATCCGCAATCTGCCCAAGGAACTCTTTGACGCATTTCGCGCCACTCTTGAAGAGCTGGAAGCGGCAGACCTGTTGCTGCACGTGGCCGATGCCTCGCATCCCGACCTGTTGCAACAGATAAGCGCGGTGGAGACTATCCTAGCCGAAATGGAGCTGGACCGCATGCCGAGGCTCATGATCCTGAACAAGTGGGATCAGCTGGAAGCCCCAGCCCGCGCAGAACTGGCCGATGCATTTCCGCATGCGCTGACTATTTCTGCCAAAAAGGGCGACGGCTGCAAGGCCCTGCTTGAAGAGCTTGAGCTGTTGCTGCTGCGGCATCCGGCCAGTCTGGTGGCGACAGATACGCCGACAGTGTTGAATTAGGGGGGAGCGCCTGCGCGGCGGGCGGTTTTACCGACCCCACTGTCGGCTGATAGATTTGCTGCCCTACGGGCACTGATTTCCGCCCATCGACGAAGTTGGGACGCCTACGCGGAGTGCGATTTCGCCTCCCCGGCGAGGGGCAAAGGGGGTCTGTTAGGGGCTGCGCCCCTCCTAGACCCCCTCTGCACTCCCCCCGGAACACCCCCTAAGAAGGACCATCAACTTCCTTAGCGTGGCGAGGGCACGCGCCTTGTGCTGCGGGAGCTTCCTTCCCTCGCTGCGCTCGCTCAGGTGATCTCCCTCCGCGACGCGTAAATGCCAGAGTACGCTTTCGCTTCGAGCGAGGTTCCGTTTCAGCCAAATACCGCAGTAACTTTTAACGGTTAAAAAATTCCTTCGGGCTCTTTTCTTACGCCAAAATTTGCTGCCCATCTTCACTCGCTCCTTAACAGTCCACCAGCTAACTTCGCCCAACTTTTCGCATTCATCCACCGTTAGATGTACTCTGCACCCGCCTCTGCATTTCCTGCCTTTCTGCCTTTCAGCGGTCGCCATCAAAAGCTGGTCGTGGCGTTGCCTTCCTTAAACTCCCCAGAGAGAAATGAGGCGATGGCTGGTGTTGGATGAATTTGCCAACATGTCTCTTTCTCGCTGGCGACCTCTGCCAGATCCCCTGATAAATCATTCAACTGTGCCGATTGACACAAAACTATTTTAAATATAGGCTAATAAATAAGTTCAGTTTTGTTAGCTGCAAAAGAACACTCGCGGCCTCACAAAAATGCTATTTTTTAACATTTTAGCTAATAGCCGCAATAACAAACAGAAGGAAGTTCATTATGAGTGAACGCGATTACTGGTTAAATAATCTGCAAACGTGGCGTCAAAGATTACTGGAAGCAGAGGCGCGCCTACGTAAGTACCGTGCGATATATGAAAGTGGTGAAGACGGCTACAAGTCTCTTGTTCGAAGCACAGAAGATGAAATTGCTGAAATAAAACACCAGATCCGTCTCTGTGTGGAACTATCAGAACCTTAGAGCAAAAAATATCTGCTCAGCACAACTCCATGCCCGCAGCCATGACGGAAACTGAATTTTAGTGCCATATTGTTATTGCTGCCCTGCGGGCATGTGATTTCGCCGCCCCGAAGCACCCCCTAAGAAGGACCATCAACTTCCTTAGCGTGGCGAGGGCACGCGCCCTGTGCTGCGGGAGCTTCCCTCACTCGCTGCGCTCGCTCAGGTGATCTCCCTCCGCGACGCGTAATGCCAGAGTCCGCTTTCGCCTTGGATTAAAGTCCGCTTCAGCCGAATACCACAGTAACTTTTAACGGTTAAAAAAATTCCTTCGGGCTTTTCTTTTACGCCAAAAATTTGCTGCTCTTCTGCGCTCTTTCCTTAACAGGTCACCCGCTAGCTTCGCCCAACTTTTCGCATTCATCCTCCGTTAGATTTATTCTGCACCCGCCTCTGCGTTTCCTGCCTTTTTGCCTTTCACTGGCTGCCATCAAAAGCTGGTCGTGGTGTTGCCTTCCTTAAACTCGCCAGAGCGCAGCGAGGGCGATGGCTGGTGTTGGGCGAATTTGCAAAATACGCATTTTTCTGGCCTGACAAGGAAAAATCCTGCTTTTGAGCGCAGCGTACTCAAGTACGTGAGCATCAAAAACAGGATTTTAACGCAGTCAGGCCAAAAAAGTCGGGTTTGCGTAAATGCGGCTGACAGGCTCTTGCCCCCGGAACAAAGAACGATCTCTCTTTGCCTTTCTTTAAATCGAAAATTTCTATGCATTCTGCCCTGCGGGCACGAATTCTCGCCGTCCGGCGAAGTTTTGGACGCCTGCGCGGCGCGCGGCAAGGCGGGGCCGGTTATGGGGCTTCGCCCCCTTCTCGGCCCCCCTTGCATCCCCCCCGAA